>JANYIZ010000201.1 GCA_025408445.1 Frigoribacterium sp.
GCGCCTCGCGATAGTCATCTGGATCGAAAAGAAATACAACCGCCGCCGCCGGCAACGCGCTCTCGGGAAGCTCACCCCGGTCGAGTTTGAGACAATGTATTCAGCCGCACACGCGGCCTAGAAAACCACCCACCCCCAGTGTCAACCAAAGTCTGGGCAGACCCAAATGAACGTTCGAGGCCGTTCCCATCGTGCCACTGTAACGAATCGATTGCGTTGCGTCGTCGAAGTAACCCTGTAACCACGTTCTTCCGCTGGGGCCGCAGTGCCCGGCTGTTATTTCGCCCGCGGTGTACTCCCCGGTCACGGTGCATTGAGTGACATGGGTTGTGGTGCCCACGGTATAGGTGCTGACAATCCGGTCCCCCCGTAATAGGGAGTGCTGTCGATAAACGGCGGCTGGCCGCTAGGGGACAGTGTCTGAGGCCGGACACCTGATCTAATCGTGCCCTTAGGCGCCGCGGAAACTTTCAGGATCAATCCCGCCGACAACGACCGCGTGAATGGGTTCGACGGGGCAGGGCGGACCGGGCAGGGAGCGCTGGTCGAAAGAGAGTCCGACTCACGCGCGGCACGATAAGCCGACCTGGCTTTCACATTCCAAAAAGCCGACGCAGTGTATGTGCGATGGTCGATGACAGTCATAGCTGTCGCCGGCAGTTCCTGTTGACTGGGATCGCGCCTGTACTCACTCCTATTGCAGCGAGCGCGCTTGCCCTGCTTCAGGTGTTGGCCTTCTTCTACCATGTCGCGCGGGAGAAGCCGACTCCTCGTGTTTTGATCAACGTGCTGCTCGTCGGCTTGGCGCTGTTCGTCGCGATCGCCAGGTTTTCAGGCGTGTAAGCGCACAGGCTATGTTCTGGCCTGCCTCACCTGAACAAGGAACCACTCTGAAGCGCCGCGAAGATGCGTTCGATTGACGCCTCCATCGAACGCAACCCCGGTTGCGCAGTCCACTCCTCGAGGGCAACCTGGAAAACGAGCACGCCGACTTCCGCCGCGAGCGTCGCGGCAAGCGCCGTCTCGCCGCGGTTGATGAGTGCGGTTCGGGTCGCGAGTATGAGGTCGGCCCGCTTGCGGGCGTCTCGGTCCCGCAGTTCGTTGTTCGAGTTGATGATTGCCCGCCATGCCGCCATCTGCTCTTTCTGTCCCTCGAAATGGCTCGCGGCAAGCGACGCCAGTACGTGCCTGATGACCTGAGCGGAATCGAGGTTGGCAGGGGCCTCGGCAATGAGAGTGCTCGCGGCGTCCTGGATGCTGGTCCCACCGAAAATGACCTCGCGTTTATCGGCGAAATAGCGGAAGAAGGTCCGAGTCGTCAGGCCCGCCCGAGAAGTGATCTGCGGAACCGTGGTGGCGGAGAACCCTTGCTCCGAAAATAGCTCGAGCGCCGCGCGCTCGAGCCGGCCACGCGCATCGGGAGCCCACCTCATATCCCAAGAGTAGTGATGACATAGCGCGCCATGACATATGATGGCACTTCGTGTCATTAACGGTCGGAGCATCATGGCAACGAGGACTGACTCTCAAGCGGCTTGGCTGCGGCTCAATGGGTGATGTCAACAGAGCACTTTGGCTAGAGACCGCGCGGGGGCCTTTCTCGATCCGCGTGGCGCCGATGCCAGAACCTGGTCCGGGTGAGGTAGTAATTCGGGCGCAGGCCGTAGCGGTCAATCCGCTGGACGTGATTGGTGGTTCCGTGCGGCGGCTGGTGACACCATGGCTGCGCTATCCAACCGTCCTAGGAAGCGACGTTGCCGGCGTAGTTGTCGACGTCGGGTTGGGTGTCACGCACGTCAAACGGGGTGACCGGGTGATGGGATATGCAGCAGGCCAGGAAAAGCAACGAAACAGCCCCGCGGAAGGAGCGTTCCAGCTCTTCGTGGTCGTTCTCGCGCGCGTCTGCACGCCTCTCCCGTCGACTGTCACGGTGGAGCAAGCGGCTGTTCTACCTTTGGCACTGTCGACCGCCGCGGCCGGCCTTTTCGAAGCAGACCAACTAGGACTCTCGCTGCCCGGGGAGGCCGATCCACCGAGTCGCGGGGTTGTCCTCGTGTGGGGTGCGTCGACCAGCGTGGGCTGCAACGCTGTCCAACTTGCTCGCGCAAGTGGATACACCGTGCTCGCCACCGCAGGGCCACACAACCACGATCTCGTGCGCTCACTGGGCGCGGAGGAAGTGTTCGACTATCGATCTGCTGGGGTAGACGCATCGATCCTCGAAGCACTAGGAACTCGTGAACTAGTCGGAACGCTTGCCATCGGAAAAGGCTCCCTGACCCATGCCCTCCACATTGCCCGGGCCGTCCACGGGACGAAGAAGATCGCTTCTTCAATGCCCTCCCCCGTCACCCAAGCTCGCTCGTTGCTGGCCCGAGCCCGCGGGATCCGGGTAACAAGCATTTGGGGTGGCACGCCCGTGCAATCGAAGATCGGGCCCGCCGTCTTCCAGGCCTTTCTTCCCGACGCGCTCGAAGACGGCCGCTTCCGACCGGCCCCTGCTCCCACGGTCTACGGGACGGGGCTAGAGCAATTGCCGGGAGCGATGAAAGCCCTCAGTAACGGAGTGTCCGCGACCAAGCTCGTCGTCGCTCTCAACCCCAGTAAGGACCTGGCATGACATCACTAAAAACATTCCTCGTGTTCGGCGCAACCGGTCAAACAGGGAGGCATTTCACATCTCTCGCCCTCGCGGATGGACACCGCGTCAGGGCTCTTGTGCGAACCCCCAGCAGGGTTGAGGAATCGAGTCCGAATCTCGAGGTCCACCAAGGCTCAATCACTGAACCGCTCGATCTGCACAGCCTCCTCGACGAGGTCGATTACGTGGTCTGCCTTCTTGGAGACGCTCAACTGCAGGCCACACGGAAAGTAAACACGGTCTTCGTTCAGCAGCTCATCCCTGCGATGAGGCGCCAGAACGTGACCAGGTTCCTGTATCAGGCTGGTGGACTTAGCGCGCCACCGAACCACAAGTTGCCGCTTGTTTTGAAAGTAGTAAGGAGCACCGTCGCACGAAAGTTCATCGGGCAGCATCGAGACAACGAAGCGGTAATGCAGTATCTCGTGGATACTGCCAGCGACATCGAATGGATGGTTCACCGCGCCGCGATCGGCTCAGACGGACCCACTAGGGGTACACTCCGGCGGTCAGCGAAGAAGGTTAGCATCGCAACTTTTTCTGACGTCGCTGCCTATAACTACAACCTTCTGTTAGACCCCTCAGCCATTCATACCAGCGACCTCAGCGCTTACTAAAAGATATAAAGACGTTTTCCGTGGGCGCGACACTGCGTTACAAACGCTGACGCTCGCCCGGTCCTAAGTTCCACAATGTTCTAGGCCGATTCCGCCGACACAGGAGCCCCATTGCGCTTCACACGGGTGAGACCCAACGCTCCCCGAGCGTTGAAGGCGTTCGGGGCATATCCTCACGGCGCTCCGATATTCCACGCTCCTTTGACACCTTGCTCCTGGCGTTGTTTTCGACAGGTCGTCGTCTGTACAGCAGTCAGGCGATGACCCTTGGGTTGGACTTGACGACGCGCAGGTGCTCGACAGTGTCAGTGCCCATGAGCCCCACGATCAGACCTGTGACGAGCGGGACCGCACGGACGGCCTCGGTCTTGTCGGCGAGGCCGGCGACCTTCCGTCAGAATTTTCTACGGCGTCATAGACCTGCACCCCACCCGCCGGCTTACAGCCACGGTCCGGTTGGCGACCCGCACGAGCCACACCATTCGGTGCGCTCGTCGAGCTATTTCTGCTGGTCGACCAATGCGAGCAGGTGCTCGCTGTCGACCTTGGACAGTGCTCGGGCAACGGAGGACGCGCCGACTCCGAGCACGCGCGCGATCGCCGCGATGCTCTGGCGCTCTGAGCGCATCCGGACCGCCGCGGTCACGCGCGCCGGCGTCATGACAGAAGGCCGGCCACCCACACGGCCGTGAGCGCGCGCGTGCGCAAGGCCCCGTTGGGTGTTTTCACGAATCGTGTCTACACGCAGCTGTGCGAGCACGGCGACGAAGCCAAGCGCGGCCCATTGGCGTCGTCGTGTCGATGTCCGGCCCGGTGAGGCTCTTGATCTGCACCCCGCGATCGTGCAGCCACGCAATGGTCTGTCTGGCCATGACTTCGCTGCCGGGTATCCGGTCGAGCTAGCGTGTCGCCAGCGCGAAGGTCGAGCCACTGGGGCCGGTCTGCCACGCGGCTTAATTCGCCGCGATCGGTGAACACGCGAACGGCCCCATATGCGCTCAGCTCCGCATTTTAGGCCTCTGTGCTTTGCTCCCGCGTCGACACTCGCGCGAAGCCGATGATGTTGAGATTCGGGTCCCGCGGGCGAGGACCGCGAGCGGGATCTGGTCTTCGACATGTAGTCGAATCACGTGCCACCGCTCGGTCGCATCCACGATTCACCTACACGGTGGCGCTCTCGCGCGCCGCGAGGCCTTGCTGATGCCGATAGAGGGTTGCCCTGCTCCACCCAACGAGTTTCGCCGCGTCCGCCGCGGTCCTTCCCTTCGCCCTAGCCTCAGAAACGAGTTTGAGCTTGTCTGCGACGACGAGAGGATCTGACAGAGGGCGGCCGAACCTGGTGCCGCCTTGCCGGGCGGCCGTGATCCCCGCATTCACGCGCTCCGTGATCAGTTCGCGTTCGTACTCAGCCAGAGTAGCCAGCATGTTCAGCATCAGCCGGCCCGAAGTCGTTGACGGGTCGATGCCATCCGAGATGCTCTTGACCTGCACGTCCCGCTCCCGAAGCAGCTTCACGGTATTCAGAACATCAATCAGGGAGCGTCCGAGTCGATCGACCCGCCACACGACGACGGTGTCACCTGGCTCGGCATACTCCAGAAGCTTCCTCATCCCCAGGCGCGAGATCGCGGTACGGCTGCCCGAAGTGACGTCGGCAAAAATGTCCCGCTCCTGCACGCCCGATTTGATCAGAGCGTCGACCTGCAACTTCGCGTCCTGACTTCTGGTGCTAACCCGTGTGCACCCGAGATGTCTCACCAGATCATTCTGCCTCAGAAACTGCTAGAACCGGCGAACCAAAGACAAAACTCAGTAAGACATATTTTCGAGACACTGTGGAGCCCCGAACTCCAGCTCTGAGGACCGCTGAATCGAATGGGCTCCAAGCGTCTCGGAAAGCTCTAGGTTTCCGAGACGCCAACCTGGAACAGTCTCTTCACGCGATGAATGACGCTCAGGCCTGTTGAGCGGCGAATTCGTCGCCCTCGGACGTGAACAGTTGGCGCGCTAGTTTGGGGCTGCTGGTGCCTAGACCTTGCGCAAGCGATTGCTCGTCTCTCGCCCCATGTCGTCGCCACCGTCATATCTCTTGTGCCACCGACCATCGCCGTCGTTTCCGGTCGGGTTGTCGAATGAATCGTTCGGCTTTGGGAGAGCCTTAAACTCTCCTATCGGCTGCTGACGAGATCTGTTCCAATTACTTCAAACGTCAGCAGGCGTCCAATGGTGTACGACCGAGCGGATAGGGCCTGACATGAGCGAGACACCGCGCGATCCAGCCAATTCCGGCGACCGGTTCCCGAGTTTCCGCACCGAACTGGACGCCCAGCACTACCACGCTGTCGGGAAAGACTGGGCCGGCGGTGTACCGCCCCAATTCGGTGTCGCCCCGCGCATCCGGGTCGGCCGGACGAAGTGGTTCAACCTGCTCTGGCTGATCCCCATCTGTGTGGTTCTGTTCATCATCGCGATTGCCGTAGCAAAGGGTCTCCGGGAAACAGCCGGGGTGCAGGCATTTATCCGCCAGTACCCGGGCCTGTCTGAGCTCCCAGCGGGAACTCCCGTCGGGTTTCCGGTGTGGTTGGAGTGGCAGCACTTTTTGAACCTGTTCTTCATGCTGTTCATCATCGGATCCGGCATCACGATCCTCGCCGACCACCCACGCCTGTACTGGACAAGGAACTCCACCCCAGGCAAGGACTGGTTCCGGATCCAGAAACCCGTCCCCACGTCGGCCCTCTACACGGCCAAGGAGGACTCCATCACCCTCCCGAATGGGGTGGGGCTCCCTGGACGCCGACATTCGATCGGGCTGGCCCGCTGGTGGCACCTCGGCATCGACACGCTGTGGCTGGTCAACGGGATCGTGTTCTACATCCTCATCTTCACGACCGGGCAATGGTTGCGCCTCGTACCACGGCACTGGGATGTCATCCCGAACGCGATCTCCGTCGCCATCCAATACCTGTCCCTGGATTGGCCGCTGGAGTCCGGGTGGACGAACTACAACGGACTGCAACTCATCGCCTACTTCGTCACCGTGTTCATCGCCGCCCCACTCGCCGTCATCACCGGGCTTGGCATGTCGCCGGCCCTGTCCACCCGGTTCCCCAGGATCAGTTCCGTGTTCAGCATCCAATTCGCCCGCTCGGTGCATTTCGTCGTCCTGGGCTGGTTCATCCTCTTCATCGTCGTCCACGTCACTCTTGTGCTGACCACCGGGGCTCTGCAGAACCTGAACCACATGTTCGCTACCCGCAACGACCAGTCCTGGTGGGGATTCGCCATCTTCACCGGGGCGCTCCTGGTCCTGATCGCGGCGTGGGTGGCGGCGACCCCGTTCACCTACCGGTACCCCCGCGTCGTGCAACGCGTCGGCTACGCCCTCATCGGCCCCGCGCAACGCCTCTTCGAACACATCGACGCCAAACCCGGTCAGTACACGGAGAAAGACATCTCCCCGTATTTCTGGCACAACGGCAAATACCCCGAAGGTGCCGCCTACCTGGCCCTGCAAAAAGACGGCTTCCGGGATTACACCCTCCGCGTCAACGGGCTCGTGAAGAATCCCGTCGAGCTGAACCTCACCCAGCTACGGGCATTGGACCATCACGAGCAGATCACCCAACACTTCTGCATCCAAGGATGGTCCGGGGTTGCGAAATGGGGCGGCGTGTCCATGCAAAGCCTGATGGACCTCGTGCAGCCCGCACCGGAAGCGAAATGGGTGATCTTCTACTCCCACGCCCTCGGCCCAGACGGTGGTCTTTACTACGATGCGCAACCCATCGAACAGATGAGCCACCACCTGACGATGCTCGCCTACGACATGAACGACGACACCCTCGACTTCGGCCACGGCGCCCCCCTGCGGCTCCGCAACGAAATCGAACTCGGCTTCAAAATGGTGAAATGGCTGAAAGGGGTGGAGTTCGTGGAACACTTTTCCGACGTCGGCGGGGGCCTTGGCGGATACAACAACGACCACGAGTTCTTCGGATACAGCCAATCCATCTGACCAGACGGTGGCGGGACGCAGCGCACCGGGTGCCGCCCGCTGCGTTCTCGTTCGTGATGGCCACCGGGATCATCTCCACCGCCTTGAACCTCACCGGCTGGACCATCCTCTCCACCGTCTTTCTGGTCATTGCCCTGGCCGGGCTTACGATCCTGACCGGACTGAGTGTCACCCGCATCGCCCGTTCCCGCCAAGATGTCGTGGCGGATTTCACCGACCCTGGGCGGGCGTTTGGATTCTTCACCGTCATCGCGGGCCTTGATGTCGTCGCCGTCCGTCTCGCCGCCGGCGGGTACCCGTGGGGTGCCGCAGTCCTTAGCGCGATCAGTGTTCCCGTCTGGCTGGCCCTGACATACAGCATCCCGACCGGGTTCTTCCTCAGGTCCGACGACGCGCCCGAGCGGGTGCGGGTGGATGGGTCCTGGCTGCTGTGGGTTGTCGGAACTCAAGCCCTCGCCATCGTCACCAGCCTCGTCACCACCGTTTGTCCCAGCGACTTCCTGGCCGGAGTCGCCGTGGGCTTGTGGGGCATCGGAGGGATTCTCTATCTGGTTCTCACGGCCCTGATCGTGCACCAGTTACTCACGGTCCGAAGCGACCCTGCGTCGTTCTCGCAGACGTATTGGATCTTGATGGGCGCCACCGCGATCTCCGTCCTCGCCGCGGCGCATCTCATCGAACTTCCTCACACCCTCCCGATCGTGAAGGCCACCGCGGCGACAGTGGTCGGTGCCGGTTACCTGCTGTGGGCGGTGGGGACCTGGTGGATTCCGTTCCTGGTCATCTTCGGCCTCTGGCGCCACCTCACCCACCGCGTCCCGCTCCGCTACACCACCGCGCTGTGGAGCACAGTGTTCCCGTTGGGGATGTACTCCACCGCCAGCATCACCTTCGGCACCATCCTCAAAGCGACCTTCATGGTCGATGCCGGCCGCATCGGGACCGTTATCGCCGTTCTTGCCTGGCTTGCCGTCGTGGTACTCGCCTGTCGTGCTGTCCTGCATACCCTGCCGGCGGCTAAACAGCACAACGTAGCGCCCACCGGCGGCCCCTCAAGCTAGTCGGACGCAGGAGGCGCCGGGGTGGCGACAGTGAGCAGAATGACACTGTCTTCGACCGCGTCGAGGGCATGCCGACCGTCCGGCACGGTCAGGAGATCGCCTGGAGAACCGTTCCACTCCGCGGACCCGGCACGCAACAGCACCCGCCCGAGAAGGACCTGCACCGTCGCTTCCCCCGGGTTCTCGTGCTCCGATAGCGATTCCCCGGACCGCAGAGCGATCAGGGTTTGCCGGAGGTGATGTTCGTGACCGCCGAACACGGTCTCCGCGCTTCGCCCGCTAGAGGCCCGCTTGGCTTGGTTCAAGTGATGCCGGCCCAACGCGATCAACGACACTTTCTGCATTACGACACCTCCCGGTCATCAGCAGCCGCCCGCGCGGCGACAGGCGTGTGAAAGCGGTTGACAGCAAGCGGCACCTCGGCGACCAAGACCGCTACCAAGACGGCGGCCTCGCTGATCTCGAACGCTCTCGAGGCGGTGACCACGGTCAGGTTCCCATGCCGGGCAACCGCGAAAAGGTGCGACGTGATCCTCACCCGCACCGGATCCGCAAGCTCTGCCCGATACCGGGCCGAGAACTCATCAAACAGGTCCGGGTCATGCCCGTACCACTTCCGCAGATCGGTCGACGGGGCGACATCCTTCTGCCACTCATCAAAGTCAGCCCGCTGCTTGGTCAATCCCCGCGGCCACAACCGGTCCACCAGCACCCTCGTCCCGTCCCCCCGCATCCTCGGGTCGTAGGCACGTCCGACACGCACTCGATGAGCACTGACACTCATCGGAGCATCCCCGTCCGACTCGCGCTGCTGGCCCGCTGGCAGGAAGCACCCGGGGCCTTCTTCCCCCGCACGAGACCAGAGTCGAGGCCCGCGAGGGATACCTGCCCGGCGTCGTCAACGTCTTCCATCTGGATGGACACGCCAGGGCAGCAGGACCCGCGCAGGATCTCCCTTACAGAATCTCTTCGCTCGAATTGGGACATAGCCCCAGTCTGACGACCCACACGTCGTCACACTATGACCAACGTCACATCTCACAACCGCGCATACGGGGGCTATTTTAAGAACGAACGTGTACGACACGAACACGTTCGTGATACGATTCGACCATGATGTCTGAGATTCGACACACGAAACCGATCAGTCGACGCGAGCGCCCGGCGAAGCCCGCACTGACCCGCGCCGGGATAGTGGACGCTGCCCTGGCGATCCTCGCCGAAGAGGGCCTGGGGAAGGTGACTATGCGCCGGATTGCGGCGGCGTTGGACACGGGCGCGGCATCGCTCTACGTCTACGTCCGCAATACCGAAGATCTACACGCGCAGGTGCTTGACGCCCTCCTGGGGGCCGTGAATCTCGAAGTTGGCATGGGGGGTTGGCGTGAACGCTTGGCCGCTGTTCTCTCGAGCTACACCGAGGTGTTGTTCACGTACCCGGATCTTGCCCGGATGAGCATGTCCACACACCCGAGCGGACCGAACTATCTCGGCCTGCTCGACTGGTTGCTGGCGCTGCTTCGCGAGGGCGGAATCCCCGACGCCGACGCGGCCTGGGGTGTGGACCTTCTCCTCTCGTTCGCGACCGGCACCGCCGTCGAGCACGGGCACGAAAACCCGGGGAAGGACGGTGATGATTTTTCAGCCCTTGCGGAGCAAATCGCCACCGTCGATGCTTCCGTGTTCCCTCACATCGCCCGAGTCGGCGGAGAACTCCTCTCCGGCACCGGGGATACCCGATTCCGGTGGGGACTTGACGTCCTCATCGCCGGAATCCTCCACACTAACCGCACCCCATCAGACGGGATCTGACCATGACCACCACAACCACCACGTCTCCAAGCGGGACCGGATTATCTAACCGCCAAACCGCGATCCTGATCGTCGTGCTCCTCGCCGACGTCCTCGACCTGATGGACTCCACGATCACAAACATCGCCGCCCCCACCATTGTCCGAGAAATCGGAGGTGGTGAAACCCTCGTGAAATGGTTGGGTGCCAGCTACGCCCTCGCCATCGGAGTTCTGCTCGTCGTCGGAGGGCGACTCGGCGACCGGTACGGCAAACGCCGCATTTTCCTCGTCGGAATCGCCGGGTTCACCTTCGCATCGCTCGTCTGCGGAGTATCCCTGGACCCGACCATGCTGATCGGCGCGCGTCTGCTGCAAGGCGGGTTCGGCGCCCTGCTCATCCCACAGGGCATCAGCATCCTCATCGGAGCACTCCGCCGTGAGCAGCTCCCTTTCGTATTCAGCCTCTTCGGACCCGTCATGGGTGCGTCCGCTGTCCTTGGACCCATCGCTGCTGGACTCATCATCGGGGCTGACATCGGCGGCTTGACCTGGCGCCCGATGTTTTTGATCAACATTGTCCTCGGCACAATCGGGTTCATCGTCGCCTACCGCGTCCTTCCCCAGGAAGCACCGGACGCGAAGCAGTCAATTGACGGCCTCGGCGCGGGCCTTCTCGGGCTCACCATGCTCGGACTCATCTACGGTCTGATCCAAGGCTCGACCGACGGATGGGACCTCGTTCCAATCCTCAGCCTCGTCGTGGGCGTCATCGGATTCGTGTTCTTCTGCCTCCGCCAAAGAACCGCTGCCAACCCGCTCATCCTGCCTTCCCTTCTCCGCAACCGAGGCTTCACCTCCGGGCTGATCCTCGGGCTCGCCTACTTCGCAGCGGTCAACGGGTTCGCGTACGTCGTGTCGTTGTTCTTTCAACTCCAGCTCGGACTCACCTCCACCGAAGCCGCCCTCGGTCTCGCCCCCCTGATGGTCGGAATCATCGGATCTTCCCTCATCGCCCGGCCCTTGATCCCCGCCCTGGGGCGCCGACTCGTTATCGGCGGCCTCGCCGTCAGTCTCCTCGGCGCAGCGGCCCTGTTCGTGACACTTCTCCTGACGGGCGACTATGTCAACGCGCTCTGGACAGCGCCGTCGATCCTGATCCTCGGCGCCGGGATGGGTGCGTGCTTCAGCAGCACCTACGACGTCGCCATCGGTGACGTCGTCCCCGCCGAGGCCGGCAGCGCAAGCGGCTCCCTCAGCGCCGTCCAGCAACTCGCCGCCGCCATCGGTTCCGCGATCGTCACCACCGTGTACTTCACCCAAGCCGCAAACCACGGAGGCATCCATGCCCTCACCGTCAGCGTCGCCGTCGTCGGCGGAATCATCTGCCTCTGCCTCGGCCTCGTCTGGCTACTGCCCAAAACCGCCCCGGACGACCACCACTAACCCCAACCAGCACCGCGTCGGATCACCAAATCGCCACCCGGGGATCTGCCACCCTCTGCCGTGGCAAGAGAGAGGCTTCGCGTGCCTCGGAAAGCTTTAGTCTTTCGAGACTCCATCCTTGCTTGGGTTGGCACGAGTTCGTCGCGCAGGCATCACAATCCGGGAGTGGCAGAGCTGCGGAGTCGGTGCACGTCGATGGCGTGTCGCCGGTAATGTTGTGGAGCTTCGCCAACGATTCGTTTGAAGGCGTTGCTGAATGCGCTGTCGGATCCGTAGCCGAGTTCCGTTGCCAGGGCGCCGATCCGCACGTCTGGATCTTCCAGGGCGTGCTGCGCTAGCACCATCCGCCACCGGGTCAAATATGTCAGTGGGGGCTCACCGGCGGCACGCCGGAAACGTTCGGAGAAAACGGTGCGGGACATACCGGCTGCGGTGGCGAGTTCCGCGAGCCCCCACGGCCGTCCCGGTTCAGCGTGCATTCTGCGAAGCGCTGGCGCAAGGTCCTCGTTGGCAAGAAGACGTAACCAGCCGATGGCAGGCTGGTCCTGACCAAGGTAGGCACGCAAGACCTCTAGGAGCAGCAGTTGGGCATTCTGCCGGATCGAAAACGCCGATCCGAGACGTGTCCCGGACGCTTCCTCAAAAAGTCGTTTCACAAGCTCACTGGATCGGGACGGCGTCGGCGATGTCGCCGCAATGTGGACCATCCCTGGCAGCGCGTTCCGAAGTAGCTCGGATCCCGCAGGGCCCACCCTGATCGCCCCACCGATAAGGACATCGTCGTGATCGAGATCTGCGGTCGCAAGACTCGTCGTGTCGAAGCTGATTTCTGGGACCAGTGAGACTGGCACGGTCCCGCCCGCCCCGCCTTCGATACGCAGGTGAGTCCGGTAGCTCAAGAGCACCACATCCCCGGGCATCAGAGTGATCGGGCCGTTCGGACCCTCAGGCCCATCTGCCCACACGCTCGCCGTGCCAGCAACCAGAGCGATGAGTTTGAAGGGCTGCGAGAGCTCACCCTGCGATACCCACGGACCACGCACTGCGAACCCGCCAGTCATCACCGCTTCCACCTCAACCCGCTCGAAAACGTCCGACAGGGCATCCATCCGAAGACTGTGACTCATACCCGTATTCTGACGCATGAAAAGCGGACCCCCAATTATTCCCGGTACCGGCTTCATGACGGAGACTGAAGACATGATCGAACAACAAGTACCACTCAACACGCCCTTCACTGCCGCCTCCACCGCGACCGACGTCCTCGCGGGCATCGACCTGGCGGGTAAGAACATCATCGTCACCGGGGGCCATAGTCGGCTCGGCAGCGAAGTCACAAGGACACTGGCCGCGGCGGGGGCGTCGGTGACCGTCGCCGCACGCGACCCGAAACGCGCCGCTACCGCTCTGGCCGATGTCGACGGTGTGCTCATCGAGCAGCTCGATTTGACAGACCCCTCCTCCGTCGATGCGTTCGTGGCTCGGTGGATCGCGACCGGCAAGCCGCTGCACATTCTCGTCAACAGCGCCGCCGTTGTGCTCAGCCCGGAATACCAGCTCGACTCCCGGGGACACGAACTGTCGTTCTCCACCTCCCACCTCGGCCACTTCCAGCTCACCCGCGGACTCCTTCCCGCCCTGCGTAAAGCGAACGGCGCACGGGTGGTGAACGTCACCTCAGGAGCTGCACGTTTCGGTGCGATCATGTGGGACGACCTCGACCTCTCCACCGGCTACAGCACTGCAGTTGCTTACGGCCAGGCCAAGCGCGCCAATGTGCTCTTCACAATCGAACTCGACCGCCGATACGCCGACGACGCCATTCGCTCATTCGCAGCACACCCCGGTGTCATCATCGGCCCCGGGCCGCACAGCCCCGAGCGCGCCGCGTACTACCGCGCGCAGGGCCTGGTCGATGACGACGGAAACACCATCATCGATCCCGAGGGCGGCAAGAAGACCGTCGAACAGGGCGCCGCGAACCTCGTCTTCGGGGCGGCGAGCCCGCTGCTCGACGGCATCGGCGGCGTGTACCTCAAAGACAACGACGTATCCAAGATCGACGACACCGACTACCCGCTCAATGCCACAAGTATCCCGTCCATGGCAAACTCCGCCATGCTCAACGACGACGACGCACGCCGACTGTGGGACCTCAGCGAGCAACTCACCGCCTAGTCCAATTTTCGTCCGATCCAACCGTCCGATAGGTGGTCTTACCGTGTTCTGCGCACCCGACATCGAGCGATCGCACAACACTGCTGCAAGGCGGTAACCTCACAAGCTTGTGAGGCGCGTTTCGGCCGAACATCTGTGACCCGACCGAAAATCAACTGGAACCGCCGGCCGCCGGAAAGCTGAATTAAGGGCGTCGACTCCGGGCCGCGAGCTCTGGCCGACCTCGGCTGGGCCGTGGCTCAAAGCGGGCCGACGTCGCCGGTGATAGTTGTTACGTCAGCGCCCCGGCGGTGGGGTTGCAAACGAAGTTGGGGCGACCTTGCTGCCAGACCCCAACGATCTCTCGAAAAGCACTACGGAATCGTTCGACCGAGGATGCGTCGAGGTCGGCGCGCGAACGCTTCCAGAGCGGCTGAGTACCTCTTCGCGTCCAACCGTCGCTCCTCGCTCAGCAGATGATGTTGCTCTCAAGTCGACCGTACCGATAACGGTCGACAGCGGGTTTCGACTTACTGAGGTTTCGGTGGAGAGTTTCGGTGGATGTTCGCGCGGCGTGTTGCGACCTGGTGACGAGATCACCGCGCCGCGCCGAAATCGGTCGTTTTCGGCGGCACGAACTGCGGAGTATTTGTTGTCGTCGTCGTGGACCGGCGCTGGCGCGAATTCCCATCGCGCCAGCTGCGGATGAGTAAGTCCTGTTAGGGCTTGGCCGTGTGGAGGCTGAGCAGTGAGCAAGGGTTCGGAAGTGCTGCCGCTACGGGCGACTCAAACAGTCGGTTGGGCCGACTCGGCTCCCGCGGGGGCGTCGCTTGACAAAGTCTTCATCGGTCCGGACCCGGACGGACTCGGAGGCATCCAGGTCGCCGTTGCGAGCGTGACGAGCCCGCCAACTATCCAACTCCGACAGAAGCTGCACGCCCTGAGGAAGGGTAATCGGGCGATCACGCTGATAGTCGCCGCTACGGACGGCACGAGCATCTGGCTACATGACCCAGACGCGAGTGCAGCTTGGGAACCGATGCCGGTCGACCGCGCAAGGCGCCAGCTTCAGTCGGTCCTCGATGAACCAGACTCCACAGCTGCGTCCAACCACCTCGCGGCACTGCGTCGCCAGGTGGAGGCCGGCGGTGTTGGCTGGACCAACAACGGTCTCTTCGCGAAATACCACCTTGAGCACAACGTGCCAGGTCGTCTTGATTGGGCCACAAAGAGCGAACAGGCCAAGGTGCTCCGCGATCTCCGCGGCCAGCGACTCATCGAAGCACTCGGCTTCCGCGCGACAAGCGGCCCGGGCGGCTCGCTACTCCTCACGGCCGCCCAGAGTGACTCCGACGCACCTCAGGCCGTCGCCGTGCTGCTCGACGAATCCGAGCATTTCGACGCGAAGAGCCCGCGCTATCAGCTCACCCCAATCGCCTTCGCCCTCGCGGTGGCCCAACGCCGCGAGCTGCAGTGGGTGATCGGGCTCCGCAAGGATCACATCCGGCTGTATCCGGGCAAGGACGGCATTGGTGTCGGCCAGAAGGGCCAGGTCGAAACCTACTTCGAGATCGACCTCACCGCTATCGACGACGCCCAGATTCCGAAGAGCACCTTCGTGACGGCGGAGGTCAGATTGTCGTACCGGATATGTGTGGTCGGGATGCCACCGATCGTCTCGAACGCGTCGATGTGCCCTTCGAGGAACGCCTCTTGGCCTTGTGTCGAGTACACCCGGTGAACTGCTCTGCCCGACGACGAAAGTCGGAACACGAACATGTGGCATTTCGTTTTCACCCCGGCCAGGATCACCCACACCTCCCCGAAATCGACCTCTGCCTCCGCGCCCGGAGCGTGCCCCTGCGGGACGAACGCGTCAACCCGGCGACCGGCAGCGACCTCGATTTCTGCCCGGCGCAGCCGCACATAATCCCGCACTGTGGAGTACGACAAATCGGTTGCTTCATGCTCCTCCGCGAGGCGGGCGAGGATCCGAGTGGCAGTATGCCGTTGCTTCCGAGGCGCGGTCAGGTCCTCGGTCAACATCGCGTCGACCGCGAGTTTGAATCGGTCCAACCGCGGCGAGGACCGAACCGATGCTTTCCGGGCCGGCGGCACCGCTGATATCAGCGCCGCTCGCACTGTCCGCCGATGCACACCATGGCGACGCGCCAACTCCCGAACCGACAGGCCCTCGACCCGGGCATCCCTCCGGATCTCCGCGAACACGTCCACCCTTGACCTCATCCTGGCCCTCTCATCAGAAAAACATCATCCAGACGAGACCACCATCAGGCGGGGCCAAATCGAACCGTCACAACCACCCCGGCAAGTCGCAGGCGGGGCCAAAACTAACCGCCACCCTGGGGCCACTTCAGGCTGCCACAACCAGTTGAGTCTGCTGCAGCAGCTGGGGCATATCCCAGCACCTTAGTTCGGACCGGCGCCGCCCCCTGCCGGCTGATCGCGGCCGTCCACTATCGAGGTGGCGCAACAGGTTCGCGGGCAGCGACCGCAGGCAAGCCTCTAGCGTGAAAACGGGTCACGGTCTTCACCAGGAAAAGTGACACTGTGGCGCGCGGACGGACGCTTTTGGGCAGTCCAGCACTCAACTTAAGGCTCACTGGACCCTCAGCGGGGGCTCCTCTCGCTACAACCTAGGGGCCATGGTCGGCCTCGCGCTCCTGGATCAAGACCTCGCCGCCGGCATCGCTGGTCTATGCAAATTTGAACGCGACTCGTACCCGGCCGTTGCGCCAGACATTGATACGTATCCGCGGAGGCCGCGGCACAACATTTGTGGGCTGTATTGCTGCCTGCTATTCGCGGAGTTCGACTTGGAGGGCTTGAGTCTGGAGCAGGGTGGCTGCGGTCTGTGTCCCTGAGCCGGCACGGATTGCTGCACCCAGGCGGGTGGCTTCTCGCTGGTAGCTGCCGTCGGTGAGTATCCGCTCAACAGCGGCTCGGATCTGAGCGGGCGGGGACGAAGATGCCACGGTATGGCCCGCACCCTTGTCTTGGATTGTGCGTCCGATGATCGCTTGGTCGAACATGAGGTTTATCGGCAGAATCAGGATGGGCAGGTTGTGGGCGAGGGCGAGCATTGTGGTTGAGTGCCCGCCGTGGCCGATCACCAGACAGACGGTGGGCATTACCTCGCGGTGTGGGAGGTAACGGTGCAGTTCGGTGTTCGCAGAGGCGCGCAGCTCCGTGGGTTCAACCGCGGGACCGGTGGTAACGATTGCTCTTACGGGTAAATCCGCGACGGCGTCGAGGACTCTCTGAAGCACCTGGGCCTGCCCGGCAATATAGGTTGTGCTCAGACTCACCAAAATTGTGGGCACGGACGACGTCACGACGCTCTCTGCGATGTCGGGGAGTGTCGGTCCGGTGTAGTTGAGCAACAACGGCGAGCCGGGCCGCGGTGGGCGATCGAGCTCCTCCAGCGTGGCGACAAGGACGAGGTCCGCTGCGGCCCAAAGCTTGCGTGGGTTTAGGCCAGCGATGCGTGCGACGGCACCGGGCGCGCCGCTGGCCATCTTGGTGTCGATAGCGTCGTAGAGAGAATGCACGAGCACGGCGTGGCGAAGCCCCGCTCGTGCTGCCGCGTCCAACGCCCCAAAAAGCAGGCAGTCGATAACAACCAGATCAGCCGGCGCCGTCTTCAGGGTTGCGATCAGGTCGCGCCCGAGGCTTCGACCGACGACCAGGCTGAGGAACCCCGCCGCATTCTTGAGGACGCCGCGTTTGCCGGTTGCGGTCCACGAGCCCGGTTTGCTGTATGCGGAGAAGTCGAATCCGGCCAGCTCGATAGGTTCACGCTGCTGCTTTTGACCGAGGAATCGCACGTCTTCGCCTCGGCGTTGCAGCTCTTTCCCAATTTCCACTGCCGGGCCAACGTTGCCGCCGCCATCCCAGGTGACGAATAGGAATCGAGTCACGTTAGTTCTCCTTTGCAGGTGACCCGAGGATCGCATCGACCAGTAGTCGCATACGGCCTTCGGTCCGATCGCGGCTGAGGTCGCGGTCGCGGCGCAGCAGCTTCCAGGTGTACACATCCGTCGCAACACTCAACAGGTCAGCAACAGCAGCTCTCTCGGATTCTGTGAGGTTCCCAAGTTGAGGCCCAAACACGGTTTCCACCCACTCGCGGTGAACCTGTTTCCCCAGCACCGTGACGCCACGAATGCGTTCGTTGGATGCTTCCTGACCCAGAAGAGCGATCACCCAATCACCGCGGGTTTCATAGTGATCGATGATCGCCCGCACCGCCTCGGCAACGTCGCCAACTGGAGCTGCCCGCTCGGTGACCACTTCAGCGCTTGCGAATGCCACGGCAGCATCGAAGAGGCGATCCCGGCTCCCGAAGTGGCGAAGAATGGTCTGCACTGTCACCCGGGCACGGGCTGCAACATCGGCGAGCACAATCTCGACCGTGAGCTTCTCGGTTGCCAGTTCGACCGTGGCTCGCAAGATGGCCTCCTTAGTCTGGGCAGCTGCCACCGATCTGGTTGCCATCGAATATGCCCGCTCAGAGCCCACCATCGCTAACCTCCCCGCGGCCAACTGCACACCTGTGCCACGAGATGATGCAAACCAGGTGTGATTTCAACAGAGGTGCAACGGTCATGAGTCGAGTCGCTCCAGTACTCGGATCAGAACTTTGTCAGCGCGGTAGTGGCGAGATTTACCATCACCGTCTTGGGGCCATCTGGGTCCGAGGGAGTCTTTGCACTGAGGCTCGTGGAGGTGATGGTGAATCCGCGGGTACCAGTTCGGACAAACATCGTGCCGATAGTGCCGTTCCAGAATGCATCATCGCCGAGCCCGTCGACGTGCTCGCTGCTTGACTCGAGTTGTTGGATCAAGTTGTTCATGTTCGTCTGATCGAGGAACTCGTGGACGAGGAGCTGCTGGCTTGAGTCCGCATTGGCGGCGAAGATACAGTCTGAGGCGGTGCCGCCGGGCTGGGTCATCGGTTCGCCCATTGCGGTTGTGACGTCTGCGACGCTCGCGAGCCGACACGCGCCGGTCGCGCTCGTGCCACCGGACGGCGAAGCGGCCGATCTCGATCCGGTTGGAGATGGTGCGCCAGATTCAACCTTCGACCGGTCGATGTTCGCGCTGCCGCATCCGGCAAGGAAAAGGGCGCTAACGAGACCGGCAACCGAGACGACGACTATGCGCGTGCTGGGGTAGCTCACGATGATGCTCCTTTACTAGGTGACACGCGTCATGTGCCGATGATCAGCCGGAAAGGCAAGCCCCAGTCGACTTCATCAATTCATGTTAGTCACAACTAACACTAAAATGTGGGTGCTGTCAACGTCGCCAACGTCACGGCCATGGGTCTGATGCAGACCCAGACGCGGTTTAGTGGCGGTAGGCGTGCCGCCACAAATGCACGCCGGGCTCGTCCGGCACCTCTACGCGGACGAGCTCGCGGACGGGGATCGTGAGCGCCTACAGGAGGGCCGCCCACTCCCCCGCGGTCGGCGGACCGCCGGCAGACGTCATCGGCCGTCGCGGCCGATCTGGCGATCCGGCGTCGACGCAGGAACTCGATTACGCGACGACTTGCCCTTGCGGCCACCCTGCACGGCCTCCCGCGGGTGACGTGCCTGGTCGACGTCGGCCTGCTTCCATGCGGTCGCGGCGGCCGCCTGGTCGGGGCCGGCCTTGATGCCTTCGACGTGCAGCTCGCGCCGTTCGACCGAGTCCAACGACAACTCCGTGTCGTGCTCGACTGCAGCTTCGACACCGGCGGCGAGGTCGCGGAGATCCTGCGCTTCCTCAGCGTCCGCGAGATCCGCGGATACCTCGAGCACTTCCGGGCCGACCACCAGGCCGGCAGCGAAGTCCTGGTCGTTGCGAGCCTGCGCCTGACGCTCGTCGCGCTCGGCCCGCTCGGTGTCGCGGTCGACAATAGTGGCGCGCACCACGGCGGGATCCGCGCCCGTCTCCAACACCTCGACGTCGTACCGGTCGCGCAGTTCGTGGCGGATGCGACTCTCGGCGTCACGAGCGGCCTGGTCTTCGTCGCGGAACGTGACGGCCGTCTCGTAGGCGCGAGCGACATCGCGCACCTGCGCCTGCTCCCACAATGACGCATTGTGCACGGGTGCAAGCTCGGCCCGGGCGGCGACCCTCTGCGCGTCGAGTTGCGCCGCAGCCATGAGCTGCTGACGAATGTTGCCCTCAGCTTCTTCCAACACTCCATCGGCCTGTAGCTCTGCCATGGCTCTCCCCTATCCCTGTGTTTGTCTAACGCTGTGCGCCGCGCTCGGGCGGCGTTGTCGGTACCTGCCGCCTTGGCGTGAGCGGCGTCGGAAGTGGGCTGCCTGCCGGTCGTGCCGGCGCCTGCCCTCCGGTGGCCTGGCGCAGCGTCTCGGTCATCGGGCTCTCGGCCGCGATTGTGTCTGAACCGGCACCGACGAGTTCGGGCATCCGGGCTCGAACGGCATCCAGCCGCGCGCCGAGGGCGTTGCGGATCTCCGCGGCCCGTCGTGACTCGTCGACGGCCAGGTGCATCTGGTAGATCGCCTGCGCCGTCCGCATCACCTGACGAAACAGCATCGCCTCCGCCTGCGTGCCCTGTCCATGCGTGGTCGCCATGGCCAGGAGGTTCGCCGCACCGGCGATCGAGCGAGGACCGGCCGTGTTCTTCGGCCGCACGTCGCGGGCTCTGATCTGAGCAGTGCGCGCGAGCGTCCGCGAAGCGTCCGCGAGCGGGCCCGGTGTCGCCTCGACCCGCTGCGACCATGCGGCGAACGCGCCGCTGGTTTCCCGTGCCACCCGCGCCCACGTGGCCCGGTCGGTCGGGTCGACGGCAGTGAGCTGGTCGCGCAGCTGCGTCACCTGGTCGGTGTACTCGCGCCACAACTCAGGTGACGGCTCGTGCTGCTCCCGGCCAGGAGCGACCGGTGTGTACCGCATCGGGTTTCGCCAGGTCGCTCGCCACTCGTCGACGCCGGCCTGCGCCGACTGTGGGGTGTCCGGCCAGCCGTCCCGAAGCCGCGGCAAGGTCAGGTCACGGGCGAGCCGCCCTCCCCCATGCCAGACGATCGTCTCGTCCCGGTTCCCGGGGCGAAGCGCGACGGAGTAGCCGGCCACAACATCGTCGCGGTCGGCGGCGAAGCGTGGCCGCACGAGCACGCCGGCCTGGTGCAGCCGGCGCACGAACTCGCCCTCGTCGAGTGACGCTGCAGCGGCAGCTCGCACGCTCCGCTCGAGGCGCACGGATGCCAACGTGTCGTCGCCGCGACGGGCAGCTGTCTCGCGCTCCCCCGGTCGCTCTCCGCGCATGGCCATGTCCGACCCGCGCGACTCGAGCAGCTGCAGTCCGTGCTCCTGCTCGAGCTCGCGGGCGATCGACTGAGCCCGCGAGTAGTCGTGGTGGATCGACGCCTTGGTGCCGTCCTCGCGCACCAGGTTGACGGCGATGTGGATGTGGTCGTTGCCGGCTTTCGACAGGCCGTGCCGAACGGCGACCCACCGGCAGCCGGCCTTGCCGGAGACTTGCGTGAATCCCATCCGGTCGACGAACTGCTGCGCGATTCTTCCCCAGTGCTCGTCGGTCAGCTGCCCCTCCTCAGCACGGAGGCTAAGGCTGGCGTGCCAGACGTGGCCGCCGTTGACCTCGACCCCGAACGCCGTCCGGGGCTCGTCGAGGTGCTTCGCGATCGCCAACGCCGTCGACGGTGCAAGCTCGCTGTCACCGAAGAGGGTAAACGTCGCAGAGTCGCCGTTCACCAAGTGCGGCTCGGTGTGCTCGTTCGAGCGCCCCTCCCCCGCGAGGTAGCTCAGCAGACCGCCCATACGGTCGCCCCGCGTCACGTTCGGCATCACGAGTCGGCCAGCCGATCAACCGCCGCGGTGACCCTAGGGAACAACGCACTGAACTCGGTAGTGACCGCTTCGGCCTCGGCCGGGAAGGTCCCCTCCGTGTTCGTTCAGCGGGCCAGCTGGTTCAGGTTCGTGGCAATGCCGGCGACCTCGCGACGGATGCTGAACAACTCCGCGATCGCCGCCTTCCGCACACCGCTCGCCTGGACCTCTGAACGTGCGGAATCGTGCAGTACAGCTCAACGGTCTCACCTATAGCCGCGGACCTCGATTCAAACTCGGCCACCTCGCCGGGTTGCACCCCTGGGACCGACGGTGCGGTTGCGCTGACCTTGACCCTGTGAGCCAGCCCAAGAATTCTTCACAGCACTGAAACAAAGAATGTACATATGCTACCATAGATAGTTGCAAGAACATGAGATAGACCGGAGGCGGCGATGAAGGGCGGCGTGATCCTGTTCCGGGGCTCCGGCGCAGACGCGCGCCGCTACCTGGAGTCGGATCGTTCGCGCGCCGACGAGTACTACCTGGAGGGCGGGACCTCCCTGGCGGAGTTCTCGGTGGTCGACGGCAAGGGTGCCGTGATCGGGGAAGGCGCGCTGACGCCGGGCCAGTACGCGCAATGGGTCGACTGGGTCGACCCGCTCACCGGGGAGTCGATGGGCGGGCCCCGGCAAGCGGGCGAGGGCCGGCAGGGTTCGCCGCGGTTCGCGGAGATGGTGATAAACGCTCCGAAGTCACTGTCGATCGCGGCCGCGCTGCACCCGGAAATATCGGAGGCGTTGGATGTGGCGCAGAAGGACGCGATGACCGAGATCCGTTCCTGGCTCGGCCAGCACTCCGTCACCCGCATCGGTCCGCGCGGGAAGCAGGAACTCGTGCCGGTCGAACAGCTGGAGACCGTCTCCGTCGTGCACAAGACCTCCAGGGCTGGTGACCCGCACCGGCACATCCACTTCCAGATCGGCACCCGCGTCTGGGCGGCAGGTGCGTGGCGCGGTCTGGACACGGCAGCGTTGTTCAAGCAGCAGGGTGCAATCCGCGCCCTCGGTACCGCGGTCATCGCCGCGCACCCGCAGCTCGCCGTGGTGCTTGATACGCATGGCCTTACCCTCGATCCGGTCACCGGGGAGGTCGCGGAGTTGCTGCCCTACAACGCGGTCATGTCGAAGCGGGGTGAGCAGGTTGCGCGCAACCTCGCCCAGTTCGAGGCGGACTGGCGGGCGGCGCATCCAGGGCAGCAGCCCGGCCCGGTCGTCACGTCGGGGCTGACCGCGATGGCGTGGGATCACGAGCGCCCGCACAAGAAGCCGTCGAAGCTCGGCCACGAGGCCGCCTGGCGCGTCGAGCTGGAAGAGGCTGGCTACAACCCGAACCCGAAGCGGCTGCCGGTGCCCGCTCCGGTGATGCTGGACGACCTGAGCGTGCAACAGGTAGCAACCCGGGCGCTCGACCGTTGCGCGGCCGCCGCATCGACCTGGACGCGGCACACGGTACAGGAGCACGTCACCCGCATCATCACCGAAGCAGGCGTGCGCGCGGAGCCCGCAGCGTTGCGCGACCTGATTGCGATCACCACACGGCTTGCCGTGGAGGATTGCCTGTCGGTGCTGCCACCCGGTGCCATGCAACCCGACCATGTTGCACACCTCACCAGCGTGCACGTCGTGGAGGTCGAGATGGAACTGCGCGACCTGTTGGCCGCTCGTGCCGCCGGCAGCGCCCGCCAAGCACCGGACGTGACACGCCTGGCGCGGCGGCGCGGGCTTGATGCGGAGCAGGCACAAGCAGCAGCAGCCGTCGCGTCGACCGATCCGCTCGTAGTGATCGAGGGTGCCGCGGGCGCGGGCAAGACCACCATGCTCGGGGCCGCGATCGAAGCGTCCGCCGCCCAGCGGCGCACCACGAGGATCGCGACGCCGACGAAGAAGGCCGCCGACGTCGCCGCCCAGGAACTCGGAGTCCCAACCGACAGCGTGGCGAAGCTGGTACATGAGCACGGGTGGCGATGGAACCGCGACGGCGTATGGACCCGCCTGCGTCCTGGTGACATCGACCCGGTGAACGGCAGCACGTATACCGGCCCCTCCCCGGGCACTCGCCTCAGCCGTGGCGAGCGGATCATCGTGGACGAGGCCGGGATGCTGGACCAGGACACCGCCCTCGCGCTCCTGACCGTCGCGGACGAGCACGGGGCGACCCTCGCGCTCGTCGGGGACCGGGCGCAGCTCGCCGCCGTCGGCCGTGGTGGAGTGCTCGACATCGCGGCACAGATCTCGCCGTGCGTGTTCGACCTGATGACCGTGCATCGCTTCACTGACCCGGAGTACGCGGAACTCACCGTGCGGATGCGCGCCGGGGAGCACCCCGCGCTGCTGTTCGACCGGCTGCACTCCCTCGGCCTGGTGGTGCTGCACGAGAGCACGGAGGGTGCGCAGGCGACGATCGCGCATAGTGCCCGTGACGGAGACACGATCACGGTGGCGACGAACGACGAGGCGCGGGCGCTGAACTCGGGCATTCGCGATGAGCGGGTGCGCGCTAGCGCCGTCGACGACGCTCGCACGACGACCGGCGGCGATGGCCTGCCGATCGGCCGGGGCGACGTGATCCAGACCAGGAAGAACGATAGCGATGTGGGGGTGGCGAACCGGCAGAACTGGATCGTGCAGAGCGTCGGGGTCGATGGGACGGTGTGGGTGAAGGAGAACGGCACCGGCCGGAAGCGGCAGCGCACCGTCCGACTCCCCGGCGAGTACGTCACCGATCACACTCACTTGGCCTACGCCACCACCGCCTACGGCGTCCAAGGCGCGACCGTGTCCGAGTCGCACACCGTCCTCGGGGACGCGCTCGATGCCTCCGGCGTCTACGTCGGCATGACCCGTGGCCGGGAGGCAAACCACCTGCATGTGGTCGCCGACAATCTGGACGAGGCGCGGGAGCAGCTCGTCCTCGCGCTCGAGCGCGACCGAGCCGACCGGGGTCTCACCCGCGCGACCGCCAGTGCGCAAGAAGCGGTGACCGGGCTCACAGTCGATGGACCCGTGCGGCTCGTCAATGCCACGAAGGCGAGACTCCGGCAGCAGATCCAGGCCGCCGAGCACTTCGCTCGGACCAGCACCGGTGCGCAGACAGCGCTGCACGGAACGCAGGCAGCGGCCGCCCGCCGATCCCTCGCTGAGATCGAGCGTCTGCCAATCGACCGGGCCGCCCGACTCATCAAGGCCGCTGAGCGACGCCGCCAGCGCGCCGCGCGACTGCCGGATGTGACCAGATTCGGCCGCGACACCAGCGGTCGGAGTGGACCGGAGCACGGCTTGAGTCTGTGATGATGTTGGACGTTCGGGCAGTATAAGGGCATGGACCTCGCAGGAGGCCGTGAGGACTCGTGGTGTCAATAGATATCTTAGTTAATATCAACATATATGATACACTACAAGCATGAAAGCGAGGAATGCACTCCGCGAGCTGGCCGAGATGTCCGCCTCGCAGTGGGGCATGGTCACTTCGGCCCAGGCCGCCATGCGCGGAGTGACCCGGCTCGACCTGTCACGCCTCGCCGAGTCCGGCGATCTTGTCCGGCTCGCGCATGGCGTCTACAAGGATGCCGGTGCACCGAGTGCCGCTTACCTCGATGTGCGCGCGGCGTGGCTCAGTAGCGATCCCGCGCGCCTTGCAAGTGACCGCCTCGGTGACGGCCACCGCGGTGTTGTGGTCTCCGGGCAGACTGCTGCGTGGCTGCATGACATTGGCGACCTCCGTTCGAACCGCACCGAACTGACTACCGCGGTCCGTCGACAAACGCAGCGCGCCGACCTCCACTACCGACGACGCGACCTACCAGAGGAGCACGTCACGATCCGCGACGGGCTGCCCGTGACGACGCCAGAACGCACGATCGCTGACCTGGTCGAGGACCGAACGGACCTGTCGATCGTCGCCGACGCACTGCGTGACGCGAGCCGAAAGTACGAGCTCGATCTCGAACTGCTCGCGGACAGCCTTGCCCCGCTGGCGGAACGTAACGGCCACCGCAAGGGTGACGGTGTAGCCCTGCTCGACCAGCTCCTTGTGATCGCCGGAATCGACCGCGAGGCGATCGCCAAGCAAATTGCGTCGCTGGATGGGATCGGTGTGCTTGTCGCGCGGAATTATCTGATGAATCTGCCGAAGATCGACCTCGCTGCGCTGATCGACACGACCGCGCTCCAGAGCGCGATGCGCGCGGCCCTCCCCCAGGACAAGCAGTTCGACGCGCTGCGCGCCGCACTGAGCGACACGGTCCGGACCCAGCTGCCGACCGCCAAGATGCTCGAGGGCCTTGCAACAAGCACGTGGGCGGAGAACATGAACGCAGCACTGTCTGCACAAATGAAGGCGATCGCCTGGACGCAGCTCGCGCGGTCTGCCGCAGCACTGGATCGTACGAGGACCGTCCCGGAAGAAGCTGAGACATGTCAGAGCCGTACAAAAGCGCGGCCGCAGTCGAAGCCGCGATCCGCGACGCTGCCCGAAACGCCTTCGTCGCCGACAAATCCATGTCCACCCAGGACCGGATTCGCCAGGAGCACTTCCGCCGCTTCCTCAGTCGCATCTTCTCCGAGCGCGACGACTCGGACTGGCTTCTCAAGGGCGGCACCGGAGTCCTCGCCCGCGTCGCATCCGGCCGACGCACCACCGACGTCGACCTCTTCCGCGCCAACAACACGCTCGACGGTGCCCTCAAAGAACTGACCCGCCTCGCCAGTCTCGACCTCGGCGACTTCTTCCGATTCGTCTATACGAAACACCAATCCGCCGTCGCCGGCGACCAGCAGACCCACACCGAGGGCTACGGCGTCGACTTCGACGTCTACATCGGCGCCGACAAGAAGGAGCCGCTGCACGTCGACCTCGTCGTCGGAGCCATCATCACCGACGAAGTCACGCTCACGCCACCAGCCAACCGCCTCGACCTGCCCCGGCTCCCCAGCAACGATTACCGCCTCTACCCGATCGTCGACCAGATTGCGGACAAGGTATGCGCGACGATGGCCGACTACAGCGGTCGGCCGTCGAGCCGCGAGAAGGACCTCGTCGATCTCGTCATCATCGCCAAGACACAGACCGTGAGCGCCGACTCGCTGAAGCGCGCCATCGACGCAGAGGCCCGTGCTCGCTCGCTCATCCCATTCACCGAACTGACCATCCCACCAACCTGGGGACGTCGGTACGCGAAGGAGGCGAAGGATGTGCCGTACTGCTCCGACCACCGGACGGTCGACCTCGCGGGCGAACTAATAAGCACCTTCATCAACATAGTCTTGCACAACGAGGTCTCCGGCAAGAGCTGGACCCCGGGTTCGCTCGTCTGGAGCTGACCGCTGGCGCTCTGCCCGATCCTGGGCCATTTCTGGGCCATTTCCGGGCCATTTCCGGCCCGGAAACCAACTGCGACCAACTGCGACCAATCAGAGAAATACCTGATCAGAAGGATGTCGGCCATATATATACTGTGTGAAATCCCCCTCTGGATCACTGAAAATCGAAAGGTCACGGGATCGACGCCCGTCGGAGCCACTGTCCGATCTTCCGGCTTCTACGGGAGGTCGGTTTTGTTTCCTCGAATTCCCTCGCCGGGCGTGAACAAGTGTTGCTCACATCGCACCGCCGGGAGCTGGCGAACTCGCGGCTAGTGAGAACTCGATCTGGGCCGCATGGCGAGTTCACCAAGGAACAGTCCACCCCAATGTTCCGGGGACTACCCGCCATTGGATCGGTAGGTCCCGCGGACGGATAGGACCGCGCCATCCGTTCCTCGGGCGCCACGGCGCGTACCTGGTCCCGCACCCCCGCCCGATAAAGCCATCAGCAGAGCACGCGAACATCGCGACAGCCGGAGTCGCCTCCCCCGGCTGTCTCGCCGGGAGAATCGCGAAGTCCGTATCGAATTCTGATTCCACGGCATTTACTGGGTCGGTCACGGTTTTTAGTTAGCCGGGTGCCGTGCGGCCGATCGCCACCACAGGGAGCCACCCGACAACCCGATGGAGACAATCGGTCGTGTGCCGACACTGTGTCGGTTACTTTCCGGCGTGGAATTTCTTGGCAAGCGACCGCGACCGACTGAATTCCTGGGTCAGGGGATTGACACCCGTCGGCGGCACGTTGGCTATCTGCATGATTCTGCCGCGGATAGTTGGGGACTGCGCGATCGGATCTTCTTACCTGATCCGTACACAACGCTCACTCTTCGGTAACACTCGCCTGCTTAACTCGTCGCATGACCGAAAGTGCCCTTCCCCACTTCTTCGCAGGTAGCGGAGTGCCGCTCGTCGTCGTACCCGGGCTCTCGGGCCGAACAGGCGCCCCTTCGCGACTCAAGGTGTGGATGGACCGAAAGGCGATCGCCGACTTCATCGTTGATCGCAAGGTATTCAGCATCGATCGACCGTATGACCTCGACCCGGGCGCAACGATCGCCGATCTGGCCGCGAAATATGCGAGGACTCTCACGTCCCTGTTCGACGAACCGGTCGACATCCTTGGCATCTCCTCCGGAGGAACGATCGCCCTGCAACTCGCTGCCGACTTTCCCGAACTGGTGAGGAGGCTCGTGCTCGTGTCATCCGCCCACCGGCTCAGCGATCGGGGACGCAAAACTCAGCGCACGGTCGCAGCGCTGCTGCGGGCGGGACGCGATCGACGGGCCGCTGCGGTCTTCTTCGGCAACACCGGCGCCACCTCGTTCGAAAATATCCTCCGGTCGATCGCCGGCCTGATCGCTCCCCGCGCCATCATCGGACGTCGCGACCTCGACCTGCTCGTCATCCTCGACGCCGAGGATGACTTCGATCTCGACGAGCGCCTCGAGTCCATCGAGGTACGCACGCTGATCGCTGGCGGCGAGTTCGACAGGTTCTATTCGTCGGCCCTGTTCGAGCACACGTCAGAGCGCATGCCGAACGCGCAATTGAGCGTGCACGCGGGAGGCGGCCACCTGGGCACGCACGGCAATCCACGACTCGTGCGTGAGATCCTGACATTTCTCGAGGCGGCATAGAGCAGCTCAGAATTCACCGTCGGCCGGCCGGTTGCTTCTGCAGCGGGCGGCCCTCCTCGTGTGGCCGCAGCGACGTCGCCGCTTCGTCGCGCACCGCCGTCGACACTGCCTCAAGCAGCGGCGATGCCAGGTTCCACCGCTGCCAGTACAGCGGCACAACGACCGGATGCCTGCTCCATCGCCTTCACCCGCTGGGACACAGCCGAGGGCGTTACGTGCAGTTGCGATGCGGCCGCTTCGAATGCGTTCGTGCTTCGGCTCGGCATGGAAGGGACGCACCCGGATCATCGCCCCGGTGGTCGCGATCTGCGCGCTCCGATGCCGCTCTCATCCTCGCCGGAGTGCTTGGTCTCGGAGCGCTCATCACCGCTGCGCCAGTCGCGCTCGTCGTCAGCCGCGTGCTTGGGGCCGGGTTCCTCATTGTCTACGGGGTTCTCGCCGCGCGCCTGGCCATCCGCCCCGGCGCACTGGGATCCCAGGCGCCTTCAGAAAGCACCGACCTGAGGGTCGCGGTGACCACGGTTCTCGCCCTCACCTGGCTCGACCCCCACGTCTCTCTCGACACAGTGCTCTTCCTGGGTTCGGTCGGCTCGCAGCAGGGGACATCCGAGCGCTGGTGGTGGGTCGGTGGTGCCGCCACCGCCAGCATCCTCTGGTTCGGAGGGCTCGGATTCAGGGCGCGGCTGTTGCGCCCGCTGTTCGCCCGTCCCGTGGCCAGGCGGGTGCTCGACGCGATGATCGCTATCGTGATGATCACCCTCGGGCTCCGGCCCGCGCTCGGCCAGTGACGGATGCTGGGTGGCCAGTGTCGCCCGTACGCGCCAGAATGGGCGCATGTGCGGACGCTTTGCGATGGACAAGAGCACCGACGACCTGATCGAAGAATTCGTCGCGGTCGGCGGCGACTTCCGCGACTGGCGGCCGGGATGGAACATTCGCCCGACCGATCCCGTGGCCGTCGTGCTCGAGTCGATGAAAGACGGCCACGAGCCCACGCGCCGACTTGAGCTCGCCCGCTGGTCACTCACGCCCGCCTGGTCGAAGTCGTTGAAGATGAAGGTGCCCACCTTCAACGCGCGCAGCGAAGGAATCACCGAGAAGGCCTCCTACAGGGCATCCATCCGATCGAAGCGCGCCCTGATCCCCGCAGCCGGCTACTACGAATGGCAGACCGACCCGGCCACGAAGAAAAAGACGCCGTTCTACCTGCGAGCTCCCGAGGGCGAAATGATGGCCTTCGCTGGCATTTATTCGTGGTGGAAGGATCACTCCCTGCCCGACGACGACCCGCGAGTGTGGACACTCACGACCACCATCCTCACCGCGGACTCCGTGCACACCCTCGATCACATTCACGACCGCAATCCAGTTCCGCTCCCCCGCGCGTTCTGGAACGACTGGCTCGACCCGCGCATCGAGGGCACCCAGGACTTCGTGGATGCCGCAGTCGCCGCCGCCGTTCCCGTGGCAGAGTCCCTCGAGATCATGGAGCTCAATGCGGTGACAGATGACGAGCCGACGCCGAAGGCCTGACCCGGCATCTCTTCGCCGTTGGACTACTCGCTGTGGTTAATCTGTTCAGGCCCGAGCGGGCTACTCGCGAGACTGCGTGCATGATCAGGGGCACCCGCGGGTAACGCTCTGCGCATCGTCTCGTCTCGTCTCGCGCGAATAGTCACGTCTCGCGCATCGTCACGTCTCGCGCCGGAATGCCCGGATCAGCGCAACGGTGACGAAAACCGCCCCCGCCAGGCCGAGCAGCAGCGCCGTCGGGTCAGGCCCCTGCGTACAGCTGCTCGCGGCAGCATCCGCTGAATCTTGGCACGAACCGGTCCGGAACCCGAAAATGAGCGCCGCACTCAGCGGTGCGGCGATCACCGCTGCGATGAGCCAGCCAACGTGTACCCGCGCTCGTGATCCCACCCACGCAGCATTGCACCGTCACTGTGTACCGTCAACGTGAGAGATCGAGAATCTTCCTCAGGACTCTTACTCAGTAACGAGGAGATTTTCGATGAAGGCCGTTCACCTCTGGGGCGCGACTACCGCTTCCCGGTGAGCGACTTCTTTGTCAGCGACTTCTCTGGCACCGGCTCGATACCAGCCGCGCGGCGAACGCGGAAGTACTCCGCCGCCTCGTCCTGCCGCGCACGCTCAGCTCCCGACGCGATCGCGGCGCGCACATGCTCCGGCTCAAAGCCGAAGGCATTCACGAGATCGAGCGCGTGCGGACGCAGCCGCGGAAGCAAGCGATCGTCGATGTAGTCGGTAATCGCCGCGGCACGCTGGGCAGAGAGGCGGCCGTTGATGAGGTACCAGGCGAGGTTCTTTTCGATCAGCGTGAATCCGAACAGGTCGCGTAGCCAGGTAAGCACCTCGACCGTCCTGGCATCGGTGACGCCCTCGAGCGCCTCGGTGAAGGCCTCCCACTGCAGCAGTTCTGCGTGAGCAAAAGCCGCTTCGATGAGCTCGTTCTGGTTGGCGTTGAAGAGCGCGGCCGCTTCGGTCGGGGAGGCCTTCTGCGCAGCGCGCAGGCGCCCCGCGAGAGAAGCGACCATCGTCTGCACTCGATCCGTAAGCAGTTGGCGCTGGGATGCCGCGTCCCGCACGAACCCGACCGACCGGGCCGTCGAGCCGAAGTCAGCCACCGTCTGCACGAATTTGCGAAGGCCGGAGCGATTGACGGCCGCGTCGCCCACCTGCCCGGCGACGTAGCCGGCCAGAGCGCCCGCATCCGCATTCCTGAATTTACGGGAGTAGTCACTCAGCAGGCGCTTGGCGACGAGCTGAAGAAGCACGTTGTTGTCTCCCTCGAAGGTCACGTAAATATCGAGGTCGGCGCGCAGTTGGGTGAGGCGGTTCTCGGCAAGGAATCCGGCGCCCCCGCACGCTTCCCTCGCCTCCTGGATGATCTCGAGCGCGCTCCAGGTACTCAGCGGCTTCAGGGCCGCGGCGAGGGTCTCGAGATCTTCGCGGTCGGCATCGGTTGCCCGCGCTCCGGAGAAGACACCATCGAAAGCGGTGAGCAGCTTCTCGTGCGCAAAGGACATCGCGTAGGTCGTGGCCAGCTTCGGCAGCAGACGACGTTGGTGACGCTGGTAGTCGAGGATCACCTCTTCCTTCGTGGGGTCGGCGGCGGTGAACTGGCGGCGTTGCGATCCGTAGGTGATGGCGATGAAGAGGGCGAGCTTGGAGGCGACGACGGATGCTCCGTCGAGCGAGACGCGACCCTGCACGAGCGTGCCGATCATGGTGAAGAAACGACGTCCGGGGCTTGCGATAGCCGAACTGTAGGTGCCATCTGCGGCGACGTCACCGTATCGGTTGAGCAGGTTCTCTCTTGGCACCCGCACGCCGTCAAAGTGCAGCCGACCATTGTCGATTCCATTGAGGCCACCTTTGAGCCCGTCATCCTCGCCGCCGATGTTGGGCAGGAAACCGTGGGCGTCACGGATCGGCACGTAGAAGGCGTGCACTCCGTGGGTGACGCCCTTCGTCACCAGCTGCGCGAAGACGACGGCGGCGGTGCCGTGCAGGGCGGCGTTACCGAGGTAGTCCTTCCAGGCGGCGCGGAACGGGGTATCGATCACGAACTCCTCAGTGGCCTCGTCGTAGGTCGCGGTGGTGCCGATGGCTGCGACATCCGATCCGTGACCGGTCTCGGTCATCGCGAAGGCGCCGGGTACCTCGAGGCTCATGATGCCGGGCAGAAACCTCTCGTGGTGGCGCTGAGTGCCGAGGTGCAGCACCGCTGCGCCGAAGAGGCCCCACTGCACGCCAGACTTGATCTGGAGAGATGGATCGGCGGTGACAATCTCCTCGAAGGCGGCGATGTTGGCCCCGTGGTTGTCTTCACCGCCGAGGGCGGTCGGGAAGGCTTTGAGCACAGAACCGGCGTCGGCGAGGAGCCTCAGCTGACCGAGCACGCGCTCGCGCTGGTCGTCGAGGTTGAGGCTGTCATCGCGATGAAACGCGGCGTCTTTCATGAGCCTGCGGGACTCGCGACGCGCATCCGCCCAGGTGCCAAGGAGGTACTCCCCCAGCAAGGCGGTATCGATGCTGCCTGGCGTCGTGGGGGTTGATGCGACGGTGAGCAGGGTTGGCACGGTGACTCGGTCAACGAGGTTGGTCATGGTGAATCGTCTTTTCCGTAGGAGGTCTCTCTCGACGTTACGAGCGGGTGCGAAGTCCGCAAAAGAGGTGGTGCAGCCCGCACGAAAGGCTCGGCTGCTGAAAGGTATCCGTTGTAGACATCCACAGTAAGCAGTGCCCAGGGAATGCGAACACCTACTACGCGGTTCTGGATATTATGCCTACCATCACACTGACCACGGATGCCTTCGAAGACACTGTCTCCTCCTCCGGAATCACCCTTGTCGACTTCTGGGCCGAGTGGTGCGGTCCGTGCAAAATGTTCGCGCCAATCTACGAGGCCGCGAGCGAGAAGAACCCCGATATCATCTTTGGCAAGGTCGATACTGAGGCCGAGCGGGCCCTCGCCAGCGCCGCGGGTATCACTTCGATCCCGACGCTGATGGCGTTCCGCGACGGCATCCTGGTCTTCTCGCAGCCCGGCGCACTGCCCGCCCCCGCACTCGACCAGATCATCACTGCGGTGAAGAGCCTCGACATGGTCGAGGTGCAGAAGAAGGTCACCGAGCAGGAAGCTGCCGCGGCGGCCTCGCAGCGCGCTTCGGAGTAGGGGCGGCGGCTTCTGGCTTGCTGCGCATCGTCCTCGGTGCGCGGCCGTTCACGTTCCGGCGCTCGTTTCTGTGCGAAATGCAGGAACCAGCGTGACCAGTGTGACGGATGAGCCACTCCCACCCCACCAGTAACGCTGGCTCCTGCATTTCGAACGGGGTCCGCGCGCGGGCGGCGGTGCGCCGGGACCGTGCGCGCTTATGGCAACGTCATCGCCGCGGCCAATCCCCCCACGAGTTCTGTGCGAAATGCAGGATCCAGTGTGACGGATGTGACGGATGGGCCACTCACACCCCACCAGTAACGCCGGTTCCTGCATTTCGAACCAGGGACCGTGCGCGGGCGGGCGGGATTGGCGGGACGCGAAAGGACGCTCAGCGGAGGTGCGGGCAGCAGCGCTCCAGACGCCCAGCGGAGGTGCGGGCAGCAGCGCTCCAGACGCTCAGCGGAGGTGCGGGCAGCGGCGCTCCGGACGCTCAGCAGGATGCCGCACTGCGCACTAATCAGTGTCCCAGCGGCCAACCGCGGTGGCGTGAATGATCGCGAGGAGTTCAGCTCGCAACCTGACGTTGTCGGCGATGCTGGGAAACAGGTCGGCCTCGAGCGTGCGGGCCGAAACCCATGCCGCCTCGCCGGTCGGCGTGCGTGTGACCACGTGGCGACGACCGTCGTGGGGATGCTTCTGACGAGCGATATAGCCCTGGCGTTCGAGCCCTTCGAGGGTGCGTGACATCGTCTGCGCCTCAACCCTCGCCACTTTCGCCAACTCGGTCTGGCTGAGGGCCCCCGCGCCGAGTACGTGCAACACGATCAGACCGGCGTGGGAGAGCCCGAGCTGTTCCAGCGCCTCGACCCAGGAGTGCTCGACCAGGCGCGCCGCGGTTGACAGCAGCCGACCCGTTGGCCAGCCGTGCATTCCGACCGGCTCCGTCATCGCGTCACCGCTTCCATAATTCCCCGATCGGGCTATCGTGAATTACTAAGCTAGCTGATGAATTAGGGAGTACCCCGTGGATGAGACCCGTGACACCCTGCGACAGGCCGTCGTGCTGGTCAGCGCCATCATCGCTGTGGTCGGTGCCTTCATCGGATCCGGGGCTGCGGGCGGAACGCCGATCCAGAATGCGGCCGGCGGCGCTCTCGCGGCGGATGCCACCCCCATCGCCCCCGGCGGGCCCGCCTTCGCAATTTGGACTCCCATCTATGTCGGTCTCCTGGCCTACGCGGTCTGGCAGTCCCTGCCGAAGCAGCGCACCGACGAACGTCAACGGCGACTCGGCTACCCGATCGCGGCATCCCTGATTCTGAACGCAACCTGGATCCTCAGCATCCAGTTCGGCTTCCTCGCCGCGAGCGTGCCGATCATCGCCGCCCTTCTCGTCGTGCTGATCTGGGCCTTCCGCATTACGCTCGACACCCGCCCGAAGAATGTCGTCGAAACGATCGTCGCTGACGGCACCGTCGGGCTCTATCTCGGCTGGGTCTGTGTGGCGACGGCCGCCAATGTAACCGCTTTACTCGTGGCTGCCGGCTTCCGTGGCTTCGGACTGGGAGCGGATGCCTGGGCTGTGCTGATTGTGTCGGTCGCCGGTCTCGTCGGGGTGCTTGTCGCCATTCGCGGAAACGGTCGACTCGCACCGGCCGTCTCTCTCTCCTGGGGGCTCGCCTGGGTCGCCATCGCGCGGCTCACAGGCGATCTGCTTTCGGCGCCCGCTGCGATCGCCGCCATGGTCGCGGTCGCCGCAGTGATCGCGGTCACGATCACTCTGCGCATCCGCAACCGATCCCCGAGGGCGGTCGTCGCGTGAGCGAAGTCGCCGCGGGATCCTCCCGCCGGCGGTGGGCGGGGCTCGTCTTCATCAGTATCGCGGTCGCGCTGATCATCGTCGACTCGACGATCGTGAATGTGTCGATTCCGTCGATCATCAAGGATCTCGCCATCAACTCCACCCAGGTGCAATGGGTGCAGGAGAGTTACACGCTTGTCTTCGCCGCGTTGCTTTTGGTGTTCGGCACGCTTGCTGACCGTATCGGACGACGCAAGATGCTCATCATCGGCGTCACGATCTTCGCGCTGGCCTCCATCCTGGCCGCGTTCGCGCAGACCGGCGAGCTGCTCATCGGTGCTCGCGTCATCCAGGGCATCGGTGGCGCGATGGTGCTGCCGACCACGCTATCGATCATCAACGCGACCTTCCGTGGCCGGGACCGCGGCATCGCATTCGCGGTCTGGGGCTCCACAATAGGCGGGATGGTAGCCGTCGGCCCACTGCTCGGCGGCTGGCTCACCACCTACTTCTCCTGGCGCTGGGCATTCGGTATCAACATCCCCCTTGGCATCCTGATCATCGTCGGCACTCTGCTCTTCGTGATCGAATCGCGGGATGCCACGGATGCGCGCCGCATCGACGTCGTGGGCGCCGTCCTCTCGATTGTGACCAGTGCGTCGCTCGTTTTCGGACTCATCGAGGGGCGGACGTATGGCTGGTGGCTGGTGAACAAACCCCTGAATCTCGGCGACTGGACCTGGCCTTTCGACCTGTCCATCATCCCTCTCACGTTCACCGTCACGATCGTGGCCGGGGCGGCATTCGTGATGTGGGGCGTCTATCGCCAGCGCAACGGCAAGACCACCCTGCTGGCAGTCAGCCTCTTTCGTATCGCCTCATTCCGCAACGGCAACATCGCGGCCCTGATCGTGTCGCTCGGTGAGTTCGGCATCATCCTCTCCCTGCCGCTGTGGCTCCAAAACGTGCTGGGCTACGACGCACTGCAAACCGGATTCGTGCTGCTCGCCCTCGCTATCGGCTCCTTCGTCGCCAGCGGGTTCGCTGGTGCCTTCGGCAACCGGGTCTCGCCCGTCACGATCGTACGGGTCGGGATCGTCGCAGAGATCATCGGCGTCACTGGCCTGGGTTTCGTCATCTCGGCGAGCGCCACCTGGCTCGTGATCGTGCCGTTCCTCTTTGTCTACGGGTTCGGCGTCGGCCTCGCCACAGCCCAGCTCACCGGTGTGGTGCTCAAGGACGTTCCGGTCGCAGCGAGCGGCCAGGGCTCAGGCACCTCGAGCACGGCCCGCCAGATCGGGTCGGCACTGGGTATCGCTATTCTCGGAACGATCCTGTTCACCTCGGCGGGCACCGCCCTCGACGCCCGACTCAGTAACCTGCCGGATGCCGTGCGTACGCAGGTGGTCAACGCCGTGGTCGATAGTGCCGGGGCCGCAATCCCGGGCCTCGAGAAGCAGGATGCGGCGATCGCGGCGGATGCCCGCATCGCTTTCAGTGATGCCACGCGATTCGCTGCCTTCTCTGCTGCGGGCTTTTTAGTGCTGGGATTCCTCGCGACTCTGCGCCTCAGCGGGGTGTCCCGCAATCGCGAGGAGGAACTCGCGGCCGCGACCCCGACGAATCCCCGGAAGGAAGGGTCTGGCCGAGAAATCACCTGACATGACCTGTCACGGTGGCTTACGACAGAGCTCCGGTTGCAAGAGCTTCCGCAGGGAGAATGTTGAAGTGACTCGCAATATGTAACCATAATGGGGGTCAACCCGAACCCCCGTTTAGCGGTAAGTTTTCGGTACGACCTCACGTAAGTGGGGCATACCCGCATTGAGAGACACTCCCGACTGTCTTTCCCACGCGTCGACTACCCGGTCCTCTCGTCTGTTGTTTGTTGTGTCGCCCGCTACCCGGCGGATCTCATACGCGGTCCCTGTATAACCCGAAGCACTACAGGAAAATACCCGATGAATGGCATAACTGTCCCCCGAGCCGAAAAGCAGTACTCAACCCGCCGTACGCCCCGTCCACGCTCCCTCCCCGCGCCCGAACGGATGCTCCCGCGCACGCTCTCCGGAGTTGCTTGGGCACGCGGCTACCGAACGCGCCTTCGCGTGACTGACACGATCGTCGTTGTTGTCGCCGTCGCCGTCGGCTACATCGAGCGACTCGTGTTCGAGCCGAAGCTGTTCACCGAGAGTGGTTCGCTCCTGCGGTTCGGACTCGGCTCCATGCTCGTCATCGCGCTCTGGGCCATCAGCCTAGACGTGTTCCGTTCGCGCGACCTCAGGGTCGTAGGGATCGGCCAGGACGAGTACAGGCGGATCGTGGCGGCCTGTTTTACCTTCTTCGGCATCCTCGCCATCGTGTTTGTCGTCTGCGGGATCATGAGCGCGCAATGGTTCTTCATCGCCGCCGCACCGCTCGGCACGATCGGCCTTCTCGTGAGCCGCTGGTATTGGCGCAAGTGGCTCACCTATCAGCGCGCGTTTGGACACTTCCTGTCACGCGTGGTTGTCGTCGGCAAGCGCAAGGATGTGATCAAGGTCATCCGCCAGATCAATCGCAACTCTGGCGCGACCTATTCGGTGGTCGGCGCGGTTATCGCCAAGACCGACACGGACTCGGACTCGGACGACGAAGTCCTGCGGGACATCCACGTCCACCGGGGACTCGATCAGGTGGCTGACTTTGCCAGCACGATTGAATGCGACGGAATAGTCGTCGCCGGGCAGCCGACGCGCAGGGGCGACTACATCCAGGACCTCGCCTGGGAGCTCGAGGGCAAGTCACTCGAGCTGATCCTCGCGACGAGCCTGGCGAACGTGGCCGGCCCACGGATCCACTTTCGCCCGGTTGACGGCCTGCCACTGCTGCACGTCGAAATTCCGCAGTTCGACGGAGGAAAGCACGTGGCCAAGCGGGTCATGGACATCGTGCTCGCGGGAATCGCGCTGGCGGTACTCTTCCCCGTCCTAGTGGTCATTGGCATACTTGTGCACCTGGAAAGCGATGGCCCCGCGCTCTTCACGCAGCAACGGGTCGGGCGAAATGGCCAGCCTTTCCAGATCTACAAGTTCCGTTCGATGACCGCTGATGCCCCCGAGCGCCTCGCCGAGCTGCGCGACGCCAACGAGGGCAGCGGTGTTCTGTTCAAGCTCAAGAATGATCCTCGTGTGACGAAGCTCGGGCGCGTGCTGCGCAAGTACTCGCTCGACGAACTGCCGCAGATCTGGAACGTGCTGATCGGCGATATGAGCCTTGTCGGCCCCCGCCCACCGCTTCCCGTCGAAGTTGAGGAGTATGAGGATCGCGTGCGCCGTCGCCTTTACATTAGGCCCGGACTGACCGGAATGTGGCAGATCAACGGCCGCTCAACCCTCAGCTGGGAAGACAGCGTGCGACTCGACCTCTACTACGTGGAGAACTGGTCTGTTGTCGGCGACCTGATGATCATGTGGCGCACCGTTCGAGTCCTCATTGCACCGGTCGGAGCATACTGAATCCCGGCACGGCTGGCAGGGAAACTACTGTGGCTGTTGTGCGCACAATACTGATCGCAAATCCATCAGCCGACGTTTACGGTTCCGACCTCCAGATGCTGGAAAGCGTCTCGGCGATGGTGGGGCAGGGATGGCGCGTGGTTGTAGCTCTGCCAGGCGGAGGCCGACTCGTTCCCCTGCTTGAAGCCCGTGGCGGTGAGGTTCATATCGTCGACTTCCCGGTCCTTCGGCGTGCAAACGCTTCCGTTCGCGGAGTGCTCGCGCTTGCGCGCGATGGCATGAGGGCTCTGGGAAGAATGCGCGCGGAGATGAAGGCGACCGGCGCGGACGTCGTGTACGTCAACACGGTTACACTGCCATGGTGGATTCTGGCGGGAAGACTTGGTCGCCAAAAAGTAATCGTGCACGTTCATGAGGCGGAAACGGAAGATAGGCGCGCGGTGCGCTTCGCCCTTAACTTTCCCCTACTGTTCGCAAACGCACTCATTGTTATCAGTCGGTCAACCCGGGACGCGACCACGGGATCGGTCCCCGGGCTCCGCGGTCGCTCAAACCTCATCTACAACGGCGTTGACAGGCCCCCGGCGCCAACCATTCGTCGCGAGATATCCCCGGGCGGTACGGTTCACTTAGCTATTGTTTGCCGTCTCTCGCCTCGAAAGGCTCCCGATATCGCCATTGAGGCCGTCGCGATCCTCAGGGACAGGGGAATCGATACTCGCCTCGACATTTGTGGAACTCCTTTCGAAGGCTACGAGTGGTTCGAGACCTCACTTCGCGATCGGGCCGCGCGTGCCGACGTTGCGGGGAGCATCACATTTTCTGGCTATGTCTCACCGATCTGGACCGCACTGGATGCAGCCGACATCGTGGTGGCTCCCTCTCTGAGGGAGCCGTTCGGAAACACGGTCATCGAGGCTCAGCTCTCGGGTCGACCCGTGATCGCGTCGGAGGCCCTCGGCCACACTGAATCGATCGCCGACGGCATCTCTGGACTGCTAGTGACGCCTGGTGACCCTACGGCGCTTGCCGACGCGGTTGAGAAGGTCATTTCTACTCCGCAACTTGCGGCAAAGCTGGCAAAGGGTGGACGGGATAGCGCCGTCACCAACTTCTCCAGCGAGCGCTACGCGAGCGCTATCGTCTCCCTCATCAATTCGATCGCATCCCACAAGGCTGTGCCCACAACGAAGCTGAAGACCCGCTGACGACAATGCCCTCAACACGGTCGACCTCCCTCGAGGCGCTCGCACGAGTGATGGGTCAGAAGGTTCTCAGGCCCGGTCGCAGGATCCCGCCCACCCGAGTGCCCGACGAGGAACATCTCTCACGCACCGGACGTGTATCAAAGAAACACTGTGGGTTTCTCACTGTCGGGGATCAAATTCATCCATCAGCTGCTTGGTGCTAACGATGTTCGCCTTGCTTGAGGCGCCGAATACTATCGCCTCGATGTTGGGCTGCTCGCTGATCCACTCGATCGCCTCGCGCGCAGGGATGGCGCCTGAGGCGAAGACCGACATCGCGACGGCCCGAAACCGGTGGCTCTCCAGAACCTCGCGGTAGCCCTCGATACCGCCGGACATCCTGAACCCGATTTTATTGATGTTCGAGCAGATAATGGGGTTCTCGATGCCGAGCCTGTCAAGCGTTCCAAGAAGCATCGGCAAGTTCATGGTGATATAGCCAGGCTCTGCGTTGTATCGCTTCTTGACGTGGTTGGCGAATATCGTGAAGGCATCGTCAAAGCCGAGGCCCAGCAGCAGATCAACCACTACGTTCTGGAGCCAGATGACCGGGGTTTTGAGGTCACGGAACATGGTCATCTCGGCATCCACGAGCAGTGTGATCAGGCCCTCGATGTCCTTACGGGCGAGGGAGGCACCGCCGCGGAGCATTGCGTTCATGATGCCCTCTTCCGGAAGGAACTTGCGTACCGCCCCGAGCATGCCGCTCTCGGTCACTGCGTCGGCATACTTGTGCGCGTATGGCATACCAGGGAAGAACGTGAAGTCTGCGTAGCGTTCCGGGTTGCTGCGCACCCGGTCCGCGACCTTCTCGATGCGCTCGTGCGTGGTGCACATGAAGGTGGTGATACCCGCGTCGTAGGCGTTGTCGAGCACGGCCATCACAGCATCGAGGTCTTGGAAGCGCATCGCCTGGGCACGGGCCTTCTCCTCAGACATGTGATTCACGCCGAAGAACTGGTTGTCTCCGAAGAGCAGGCGATCCATAGTTCTCGTTTCCGTTGCGTCGGTCATGAACGGCGTCCGAACAGTCCGCGCTTCGCTGTCGGCCTCTCCGCAACAACACTCTCATCATCCCTCGTCGCCGGGCCGGACTCGGCGTCGATGGTGAGAAGTTCAAGAACCCGGTCGGTGGTTGATGCGCTCGCGAAACTGTTGATGTCGTCGAGCTCGTGGTTTTCGACACGCTTGACGAAGTGGTCGAGTTGGGCGCTGTACTCCTCGCCGCGCAGGTAGAACCAAACGTTCTCGGTCAACTCGGTCGTGTATTTCACGTTCCAGCCCTTCTCGTAGCCCTCGACCTTCGGCGCGCTGTCGCGCAGGAATACCTGCACCTCCTGGCGGTCCGCGCGGATCCTGCCCGCTGTACCGCTGATTGTGATCTGGGTGGTCATCTTGCGATAGGACTCGTCCGACCAGTTGACTGAGAGTTGCGCGCTCACGTTGTCGGGGTAGTAGAGGGTGCTGAACACCTCGTCCTCCGTGTTCTCAGAGAACACGCTGCCAAGGATCGTGCCACCAACTCCGACGGGCGCGCCAACGTACCAGCTGAGCAGGTCGACCGGATGGGCGGCATAGTCATACAAGCAACCGCCGCCCTCCGTTCGCTGGCTCCGCCACGTGGAGCCCTTGGACTTCAGCACGACCGGGCCATATGCCTCTGCGAGTATATGTGTGACGCGCCCGATCGCCCCTGTCTCGAGCAGGGCCTTCACCTCGCGGAAAGCTCCCACGAAACGGTTGTGATACCCCACCTGGGTGACGAGTCCCTTCGACTCGGCGAGTGCCGCGAGTTCCTTCGACTCCTTCGAGGTGAGCGTCAGCGGCTTCTCGCAAAACACGTTGAGGCCCTTGTCCAGCGCGGCCTTCACCATCGGTCCGTGGAATCGGGTGGGGGTAGCGATGAGCAGCGCATCCAGCTCGACCTTCTCGAGCATGGTCTCGTAATCAGTGAACGTTCGGAGCCCTGTGTATTTGGAGAGCACGTCGAGGATGTACCCGGTCGAGTCGACCACGGCATCCACTTTCACATCAGGGTGCGCATTGATCATCGCCAAATGGGAGAGCCCCATCTTGCCAAGTCCTACAACTCCGACGTGTATCACTTGCTTCCCTTCGAGAGGTCTGTGTCTGTCGGCGCCAGCAGGCGCGCATCGACGTGGCGGTTGAGAAGGTCCTGGTACTGGCCGCCAATGTGCTCCCAGCTGAACTCCTCAGCGTGGCGGGCTTGGCTCGCTTCTCCCAGTCGCGCCCGGAGGGCGGGCTCACCGAGCAGGCGGGTCACTGCGGCCGCCGCATCCTCTGCCGTCGTGAAGTAGAGCGCTCCGCGGTTGACGACCCAACGGTTGTAGGCATTGTCATGGGCGATCACGGCATTGCCCGCCGCCATCGCCTCCACGAGTGACGGGTTCGTGCCGCCAACCGTGTGGCCGTGCAGGTAGGCCAAGGCGTGAAAGCGGATCGCGGCAACCTCTGCGGGGTCGTAGATGCCGCCAGGAAAGACCACCTCATCACTGGCGGCATCCATCACCGCGCGGTGGTATTCATCCGTGTCCGGCGTGTACGTGCCGAGGACGACCAGCGTGTGGTCGCGGTGCTCTACCGAGAACCCCTGCACGAGTTCGAGGATCGAGTTCTCGGGAATCGGCCGACAGATCAACGTGAGGTATTCACCGGGCACCAGACCGCGAGCGGTGACCGGAGCGGTCGGGGCCGCGTAGACAGCGTTCGCGCCGTAGGTGATGGTGGTGAGTTTGGAGCGGCGCGCGCGGGTGGCGAGATACTCCTCGATCACGGGGTGGTCGGCGATGAGGTCGTTGCCCACCCAGCAGGCGATGCGCTCGTTGGTCCAGAGGATGCCCTGCTTGACCTTGCCCCAACGAGCACGCGACCATTCGATTCCGTCCATGTTGATCACGTTCGGTATGCGCTTGATGCGCTGGATCAGGTTAAACACCGCGGTGTTGTAGCCAAAGGTCAGGCATACATCACGAAACTTTGCGGCGTGCCAAATGGACTTGAGGTCGAACAGTGAGGTCCCGAGCCAGCCCTCGCGGGCGACCGGGATATTGATCCGCTCGAGCCCGTTCCAGGTGTCTTCCCACGCGTTACCGGAGCGCGGGACCTGGCAATAGATGATCACGCGCCAGCCCTGATCGCGCAGAAAGAGCCCCACGTTCTCGGCCGCAGTTTCGAAGCCGCCGTAGTTGGCAGGCACGCCGTGTGTACCGAGGATGCGCACGGTACGAACGTCGGTGACGTCGACTTTTCGGGAACTCATGTGGGTCTGCGACTCCAGTCTGTCTCGGAAGCTGTCGGGTACAGCGGCCGGTGTCGTCAACATTGACGGGAGAAATGCAGTCTACGCGAGCGATCTATTCTGCGAAGCTCCCCATAATGAGGGGGTGACTCGGGGTCCCCTGTAGTGTTTGCTGTTGATTTATCCACACTCGAAATACCAGGAGCACCCGATGGCCAACGACAAGCCCGGAACTCCGTCAAAGGACCCGGCCAAGGTCGACGGTGTGAGCCCCTGGACGACGCGTCGAAAAACGGTCATCGGCATCATCGCCGGAATCATCGTTATCGCGATCATCATCGCGGTCGTGATCGTCTCGACAGCCCGCCACACGACCTCGACCATACCTTCGGGATCGAGCATGCCGTCGGTATCGAGCACCGGTAGCTCCAGCCCTGCGCCGAACGCCAGTGGAACGTCGTCCGCGACTCCCTCAGCCGTCCCATCGGCTTCGCCCACATCCGCTCCGATCGCTGGGCCCGGCACCATCAAGCCTGGGCTCACCGCGCAGATCACCAAGTTTGAAGCGGTGAATGGCGTGGCCAAGACCCCGGGCGAGACCTCCGGGCCGTCGGTGCGTTTCACCGTGAGTATCACTAACACCGGGTCATCGGCCGAGTCGCTCGCCACCACGGTCGTGACCGTCGACTACGGGGCCGATAGGACGCCGGCACTCCAGCTCAGCGAGCCGGGCGGAATGGACATGCCCGCGAGTGTCGCGGGTAACGGAACGGCGACGGGCGTCTACATCTTCACGATCCCGGTCGACCAGCGGAACAATGTGCGACTCGAAGTCGACTATTCGGTCAAGGTGCCGCCTCTGGTGTTCCACGGGGCGCTCCCGCTGTAGGCCCTGCCTCCGTCGCCGGATTGGCGGAGCCCGGCGCCTTGCTTTCTCTGACACGTCGCCGCGAAATGCAGGACGGCTAACTCAGTCGTGCGAAACACCAGCGCGAAGACGTCCATCCACGGGCTGTAGTCGGACGCGGACAGCGAATAAGCATCGGCACCCTCGGGCCGGAGGGGACGCGGCTCCCCGTAAACGGGGATTTGGTCGCACCGGGCAACACCGAGTGCACCAGCGGCGTCTGGGACTCCTAGAAGATCAGCGGGGCTACGGTGCCGTCTCTAAACCAGATCTTGACGGGAACGCTGGGTGGAGTAGGCACCTACTGCAGTACCTCGCGCCCGCGAAGATCACGCCGCATTACTCGCTGCGCTCCGGCGAAGTTGTACACGTTCCCCACGGCGTTATTCACCGCAATGACGAGCGCGGTGAAGGCCGCGTCGACCCCGCCTGGCGTGCTCCTGTAGGACAACCTCACGCGGGTGGTCGCAGGCGGCCGGGGATCTGCTCTCGACCAGCGCCAGAACCTATGTTGCGGGCGCTGCAGAGCCGGCCGTGTGCACCCTGACGGCATCCGACTCGACGGCAGGTCTGCAAACCGCGGGGTGCGTTGGTGTCGAGACTTACATCCCACGCTCGGCCACGAACGCCCGGGTAGCAGTCGGTTACGACACCCTCTTGGCGGGCACTGCGAACCGGTGCGCGACGCCGAAGAGCCCCACTGGGGGCTCGAATACCGACGAAACGGTCGTTTTACTCTCGATCCCCCCCCTTCGGGGGTGGAATATGGGCTTTTCTGGAGACATGGTTCTCGGCTACGATCTGCTATGTCGGCAGTCTCCCGAAAGCTGCCACATACCCGATAGAGGACACAATGGGTCAACCCAACCCTGTGTCGACGCGCGGCCGCATTCTCGCCGTAGCGACGACCTTCGCCGTAATCGCTGCTCTTCTCACATCCGTGTCGCCCGCGGTAGCCGATACGGCTCCACCAGTGGCATCCGACCCGTCGACGGTCTCGTCGGACGCTTTGGCCACGCCCCAGATTAACGGGGTCGTCTGGAGCCAAGCGATCGTCGGCAATGTCGCCTACGTGGCGGGCAACTTCACCTCCGCCAGGCCCTACGGCTCGGCCGCTGGCACGAACGAGACGCCGCGCTCCTACTTTCTCGCATACGACGTGACGACCGGCGTGCTGCTGTCGTGGTCGCCGACGCTGAATGGCCAGGTGCGACAGATCGCCGTCTCTCCCGACAAGACGCGTCTTTACGCGGTCGGCGACTTCACCGTGGTCAACGGCGCAACGCGCAACCGCGTCGTCGCCTTCGACCTGCCGAGCGGTGCGATGAGCACGACTTTCCACCCGTCGTCGAACGCCACGACCTACGCGGTGGCCGCCACCAACTCCACCGTCTACCTCGGCGGCAACTTCTCAGCGATGGCAGGGGCCTCGCGGGTGGGGACCGCGTCCGTATCGGCATCCGCCGGCGTAGCCACCGCGTGGAACCCGATCCTCACCACCGGTCGCGCATTCGCCATGCAGGTCTCCCTTGACGGCGCCAAGGTCGTCATCGGCGGTGCATTCGTGGCGATAAACGGGTCGGACAACCCCGGATACGGCCTCGGCATGGTCGATTCGACGACGGGCTCCAACCTCCCGTTCGGAACCAACAGTCTTGTGCGCGACGGCGGCGCTCACGCGGCTATCTTCAGCCTCGCGAGCGATGCCGACAGCATCTATGGCACCGGCTACGTCTTCGGCGCCGGCGGCAACCTCGAAGGCACCTTCCGCTCTGACTGGAACGGCAACCTGCAATGGGTCCAGGACTGCCACGGTGATGAGTACTCGGTCGCAGTCCAAGACCAGACGGTCTACATCGCCGGACACCCGCACTATTGCGGCAACGTCGGCAGCTTCCCGCAGACCACTCCCGACTGGACCTTTCACCGTGCACTGGCCTTCTCCAAGCAGGCCACCGGCACGATCACTCATGACCCGAACGGCTACTACGACTTCGCCGGCACCCCGTCGCCAACCCCACTGAACTGGTTTCCCGACATCAACCTCGGCACTTTCACCGGCCAGTTCCAAGGACCGTGGAGCATCGCTGCCAGTTCGACCTACGTGATTTACGGCGGAGAGTTCACTGTCGTCAACGGCAAAGCACAACAGGGACTCGTGCGCTTCGCTACCAAGGCAGTCGCCCCGAACCTCGACGGGCCGCGCCTCTCGGGCGCCAACCTCATGCCCTCCGTGCAGTCCGCGGGCTCGACGAGCATGACGGTCAGCTGGCCTGCCGACTGGGATCGTGATAACGAGTCGCTCACTTACCAGGTCTACCGCGATGGCAAAACCGCGACCGCGGCCTACACGACCACCGTCAACTCCAGGTTCTGGAACCTACCGACGATTTCATGGATCGATACCGGCCTCACGCCCGGCTCAACCCACACCTACCGAGTGCGCGCCACCGACGCGTTCGGGAACAGTGCATGGGGCACCACGGTCTCGGGCACGGTCGCGACCGCGACCACACTCAGCCCGTACGCCGCACAGGTGATCAACGAGCAGCCCACAGACTTCTGGCGGCTTGGTGACGCCGCAGGCGCGACCTCCGCCACTGATAGCGTCGGCCGTTACACCGGCACATCCGGCACGGGCGTGACCTACGGCGCGCCGGGCTCCATCATCGGAGACTCCACCTCTGCAGCCACGTTCGACGGCACCAGCAACGGCCTCGTCGCATCCAGCGGCCTGGTCTGGGGCAGCAACACGTTCTCTGTCGAATCCTGGATCAACACCACCAGTTCCACCGGCGGCAAAATCGTGGGCTTCGGTAACACCAACACCGGTACCTCGAACAGCTACGACCGCCACGTGTACATGAACCCTCAGGGCAACCTGCTCTTCGGCGTCTACCCGAACAGCGCGCAGGTCGTGCAGTCGGCGAAGACCTACAACGACGGCAACTGGCACCATGTTGTCGCCACCCTCAGCGCGTCGGGCATGCAGCTCTATGTCGATGGGGCTCGCGTGGGCTACAACGCCAGCGTCACCACAGCGCAGGGTTACTGGGGATATTGGAGGATCGGCGGTGACAGCTCCTGGTCCGGGGACAACTTCATTAAGGGTTCGATCGACAACACCGCCATCTACCCGGTCGCACTGACCAAGGCGCAGATCCAGAATCACTACACGCTTTCCGGACGAACGGTCAATGTTCCCGTCGCGCCGGCGGATGCGTACGGCGCAGCGGTCTATAACCTCGACCCCACCCTCTACTTCCGCCTCGGCGAGAGTTCAGGATCGGTCGCCAAGGACTCCGGCCAGCAAGGCAACCCCGGCATCTACGACGGCAACGTCACCCTCGGTACCCCCGGCGCCGTGAAGGGAACCACTGACACCAGTGCTCTCTTCATCGACGGCGGGGTCGCGAGCGGCGCAGCCAGCTCGGGCACGACCACGTACTCGACGCAGGTCTGGTTCAACACGACCACCACGAACGGTGGAAAGCTCACCGGCTTCGGATCGTCGCAGACCGGAAACTCGGGCAACTACGATCGCCATGTCTACATGCAAAACGACGGCACGCTTGTCTTCGGCACGTACACCGGTCAGCTGAACACGGTGACCTCACCGCTGTCGTACAACGACGGCAAGTGGCACATGGTGACCGCGACCCAGTCGTCCGCAGGCATGATGCTCTACGTGGACGGCGTGTTGGTCGGCACCAACCCGCAGACTGGTGCGCAGGACTACGTGGGCTACTGGCGTGCAGGCAACGACGTGACGTGGGGGTCGAACAGCAACAACTTCAACGGACAGTTGGATGAGTTCGCGGTCTACCCGGCGGCGCTCGACGCTTCGACAATCTCTGACCTCTACTCACTGGGCAAGCCGCTCGCGGCGAACATTCCGCCGACCGCCGCCTTCACTGCGACGTCGACAGGCATGTCCGTCGCACTGGATGCCAGCGCATCCACCGACATCGACGGCACGATTGCGACTTACGCATGGGACTTCGGAGACGGTAGCGCGCAGGCACCCTCGGCGACCGCAACCGCAAGCCATGTCTACGCAACGCCGGGTACGTACACAGTGACATTGACGGTGGTCGACAACAGCGGTGGCACTGGCACGACAACGCACCTCGCAACCCCGGTGCACGTCAACCAGCCGCCGGTGGCGATCTTCACTGCGACATCGAACAACCTCGCGGCGACGTTCGACGCGACGGGCTCGAGCGACCCCGACGGCACGATCGCGACCTACGCGTGGGACTTCGGTGACGGCTCGACCGGTGCTGGCGCGACCGTGAATCACTCCTACGCAACGGCGAACACCTACACGGTGACGCTCACGTTGACGGACAACTCCGGCGGTACCACAGTGCTCACCCACTCGATCACGGTGCAGGCGGCGAACCAGCTGCCGATTGCGAGCCTCAGCACCACCAACACCGCGGGGTCACTCACGGTGGGTGTCGACGCGAGCGCATCGAGCGATCCGGATGGCACGATCGCCAGTTATGACATCGACTACGGCGACAGCACGACCCACGGTGCAACCGCGACGAGCACGCACAGCTACGCGGCGGCAGGCACCTACACGATCGGACTGGTGGTCATAGACAACCGCGGTGGAACAGCAACGACTACCAAGGCGATCACGATCACCAAGACCAACGTCCTCCCGGTCGCGTCCTTCACCAACTCAGCCTCGAACCTCGCTCTGGCTGTGGATGCTTCGGCATCGACTGATCCGGACGGTACCATCGCCAGCTACGCCTGGGACTTCGGTGATACCGGAACGGCCACAGGGGTGACGGCATCACACACCTATGCTGCGGCCGGCACTTATACGGTCACTCTGACGGTCACCGACAATCAGTCAGGTGTCACATCGACGACCCGGTCGGTCACGGTCGCTGCGGCACCCGCCAACACGACAATCGCCGAAGATCACTTCGACCGTACCGCGATCTCCAGCTGGGGCAACGCCCTGACCGGCGGCACGTGGACTGTCAACTCAACAGCGAGCTCGAGCGTGGGATCGGGCGTCGGAGTCCAGTCGCACACGGCAGGCGCGACCCGCAAGGCGACTCTCAACTCCACTTCGGTGACTGACGCGGACATCCGCACGGACCTCTCCTTCGACAAGGCGATGACCGGTGGTGGGGCGTTCGCGGGAATCGTGGCCAGGAACGTAGCTACGGACTACTACCAGTCCCGCGTGCGGTTCCTCGCTGACGGAACCATGGCCATCCAGATTCTCCAGGGCGGTTCGACGACACTGGCAAATGCGGTGGTCCCGGGAACGTATACACCGGGAACGATGCTGACCCTTCGCACGCAAATCTTCGGCAACTCACCGACGACGATCAAGGCGAAGGTCTGGGTTGCCGGAACGACCGAGCCGACAACGTGGGCAGTGACTGCCACCTCTAGTGCGGCCGGCCTCCAACTCGCAGGCTCGGTGGGTCTCGTGAGCTATACGGCGTCTACCATCACGAACGCACCCCTGTTCGCGAAGTACGACAACTTTGTGGCCAGCTCCGGCACGGTCGTGACGCCTCCCCCGGCAAACGTTGCCCCGACGGCCGCATTCACCTTCTCGGTGAACGGCTTGGTTGCAAGCCTGGACGCCAGCACCTCGGTGGATCCGGACGGAACGATCGCCACCTACGCGTGGAATTTCGGAGACAACACAACCGGAACGGGAGTGACGGCAACACACTCTTATACGACGGCCGGCACGTACACGGTGACACTGACGGTGGCGGACAACGGCGGGCTCACGGGAACAAAGTCGGACACGGTCGTCGCGACCGCGGTTGTCACTCCTCCGGCCAACCCGAACATCCTTGCCTCTGACGATTTCAATCGGACCGTCACGTCCGGCTGGGGCACCGCGGTGATGGGTGGCGTGTGGACGTCGACGCTGAACGGCAACTACGTGGTCAACAACGGGTCGGGCGCCTTGGTGCTTACCGCCGGTTCGACCCGACGTGCGCTTCTCAACTCGGTGTCGGTGAGGGATGTCGAACTGCAATCGCAGATCTCGGCAGACAAGCCGCCGCTGGCCGGTATGGTCGTGGCCGGCCTCGTCGGGCGCCAGGTCGGAACAGACTTCTACCTCGGACGAGTCCGGCTTCAGCCCAACGGGGTCGTCGGCCTCCAGATACTGCACGGTTCCACGCTGTTGGCCGACACGACGATCGCCGGGCTGAGTTATACACCCGGTGATCTGCTCAACCTTAAGGTGCGCTTTACCGGAGCGACACCAACGACGATCCAGGCGAAGCTCTGGGCCGCGAATGCGACGGAGCCCGCCACGTGGCAGCTCACCGCGACCGACTCGACCGCAGCCCTCCAGGTCGCCAGCCCGGTCGGCGTGGAGAGCTACATTTCGACTGCGTCGACCAACGCACCGATCACGGTTCGCTACGACAACTTCACTGCGAGCGTTCCCCAGTAACCTAGGGTGATCGAGTCCGGGTCGGATTCCCAATCAGACCCGGACTCTTCTGGTTTTCAGCGCACGTCGTCGCAGGGAAGTGCGAGTGAAACGAAACGCCGTCGGGGCTGTCGGCGCGCAGGGCGCGCAGGCTTTTGGCAGCTTTTTTCTCCAGATCCTGGTCGTGCGGTCGCTTGGGCTCGACGGGCTCGGCACCTTCTCCATTCTGTATGGCGTGATGGTCCTCGTGGCGGGAATCCTGACCGGGTTCGTGGGAGACTCCCTGGTCGTGCTCGAGCGGCGCGAGAGAACCGTGCGCTCAGCGCTTCAGCACTACGCCATCGGACTCTCGCTCATCGCGGGCATCGTCTCGGCGATTGTCATGATCCCGACGGGACTGATCACCCCACACCAGGCTCTGTGGTTCGGCATCGCGGTCGGCCTCTTCGGCCTCGAAGAGCTCATGCGGCGCCTTCTCATGGCGAACGTGTTGTTCTGGCGGGTCGCAGCAATCGACCTTTCCGCATTTCTGGGCTCCCTTGCGGTCGTCGGTATCGGTGTCCTGCGGCATCGGATCGACCTCGATCTGTTCCTCATGGCCATCGCAGTCGGACAGGTCGTCGCGATCCTCCTCGGAATCGTGCTGCTCCCGCGCGCCGAGCGTTTCGTGGTCGGCTTCGTTCGCGGCGATTATCGTCTGGTCGCTGCCTACGGCGTATGGCGATCGGCGCAACAATTTCTCCGACCCGGACTCCTGACTGTCGTGCGTGCGCTCGTCACCGTCTTCGTGGGACTCGCGGCAACAGGCCTGCTTGAAACGGCTCGGGTCTACGTTGCTCCGGCGATGCTCGTCATCTCCGGGCTGACCTCCTTTCTTTTCGTCAGCTATGCGCGCAACAAAGCTGCGGGGGTCACTTCCCAATTACGCCGCGCCGATCGGTCAGTCGGTATCCTGCTCGGGACCACAACCCTCATGAGTGTCGTATTCCTCGTCGCACTGCCGTTCGTCGGACCACTGCTCTTCGGCACCACACCCCAGCTTCTTGCGGTCATCGGCTGGCTCGCATATGCGGCGTCGGTCTCAGCGGTGACACCGTACGGCGCCTTGGCGGCGGTGGGCGGTCGCCAGGCCCTCGTCTTCGCGATCAGGGTGAGCGACACGCTCCTGTCTGCGATCGCTGTGCTTGTGATCCTGGCCCTCGGGGTGCAGCCATCATTCGCACCGGTTGCGCTCTCTGTCGGCTCGATCGCCGGGGGCCTCGCGATCCGCGCGTTCATCCTCAGGCCGGAAGCGCGACGCGAGTAGGCGATCCGCTAGTCGGCGCCGACTCTGTGGTCGGAGGCGTCCCACCCGAGTAACGCCATTATCGACCCGGGCATGGCTGGCCTGGAGTCCGTGGTCGCGGCGCTCGTGGACGCAGCGGTCAGCCAAGTGCGCTTGCCTGCCGGTGCGTTCGCCAGTTGCGCACCCTGCTTTTCCTGGCCGGTCTCGAGACGGAAGGTCGATAAGGGCGTGTACTGCTTTGCGGTGTTGTGGCCCTGCTCCCAGAGCAATTGGGACTCGGGTTCGGATGCCGACGCCCGTTGGTACGCATTGCCGTTCAGAGTTACCCCCAGCTGCTGCGCCGTGAAGTGACCCGAGTAGTCCTGCACGGACACCAGCGCCGAAATGCTCGAGCCGGAGAACACATTGTTAGAGACGACGATGTTGCCCAGGACCCAGGTCATCGCGGGATCGGAAGGATACCGAGGGTTCTGCCCCGGTACCGTCGGGTCGGTTGCTCGGCGAAGGTCCTGCGCAACCCGAAGGTCAATCGCATTGTTCGCCACGGTGTTGTTCCAGATCTGCACATTGTCGGTATCGTTCAACTTGATGCCGTTTCCTCCGTTGTTGACGACGGTGTTGCCTGCGACGACGAATAAGGACGAGATCTCCATGCTCAGGCCATGCCAGAAGTTGCCATCCATGGTGTTTGAGATGATCTTCCCGTCGTAGACGGACTGGTCGAACCACAGGCCGGGACCGTGGTTATGGCTGAAGGAGCTGTATTCGATCGTCAGGTCCCTGCTGCGCGTGATCTTCATCCCTCCTGCCACGGGCGCCGTGTTGAAGCGCTGCACGTTGTTGCCGGTCACCGACAGTCCCGCGATTGTGAGATTGTCGGCATAATTGGCGTTCACCCCGATCATTCCGTTGTCCCTTGAGGTGATGTTGCGCAGCACGGCGTCCGCAGCCCCGAGAAAGAGTCCCGTGGTCGCGTTCTGCTCGATGTCGAGATCCTGCAGAGACGCTTTCGCGGCCTCAACAGTAACGGCACCGAAACCGGGCAATGGGGTCGCGTAACGACGCACTCCGAATCCGCGCAGCACCGTTCCTTCCGCCTGAACGGCGAGCGCCTTCGTCTTATCGCTGGCGCGGACCTCGTGGCCGGTCGGATCGGATCCGAGGTAGAGCCGGTGCTGCGCGTAATCGACCGCGAACGTGTCCGCCTTAACCGCGTTCGCATCTTTCACCTGGACCAATGGCTTGTCGTCGATCCAGACCTGGTCGGGATGCGCCGCAAGGGGGTACTTCGGATTCAAGAAGTTGAAGGAAGGGAGGGTGCTTTCCGGCGCACCAGTGGTGTACGTCGGACTCGAATCGAATTGCGCCATCCACCCTTCGGAGACCCAGATCGATCCGTTCGCGACCCAGGACGACACGAGAGTGCTGCCGTCGAACCACACGGCTTCGTTCGGGTAGGACTCGATCGTCACCGGCGTGCCCTCGGGGACGGTGACATTCTGGTGGTACGTCCCCGCCCGGAGCACGATGGTCTGGCCCGGGTGTGACTGGGATATCGCGTACTGGACAGTCTGGTACGGCGACGCTTCACTGCCCTTCCTCGAATTGCTCCCGCTCGGCGACACAAAGAGCGAGTCGGCGGGCACCGGGTAGCTGGTCGACCCGACGGTCGGCGCCCCTGGAGCCGGACCGGTCGTGTCGGAGACCGGAACGGCCACGTCCCGGTGGCCGGGCGTGACGGGGATCCGCGACTGGAGGCCCGGAAGCGCGACGAGAGCGACGAGAGCGACGAGAGCGATCGCGACCACGGCGACCACCAGCGCCCGGCGAAGCAACCGCCGAGGCCGTGCGTGGCGACCACTCGGCTGGTGTGGCTCACCTATGTGGGTCATCGGTGCACTTCCGGGTATGCGAATGCGGCAGCGATTCGACTCGCGTGTGCCGGGAGCTGTCGGGTCAGCTCCGTCCCTATCTTCCCAGAATCCCCGGTATGGGGGTAACCAGTCCAGAATTCGTCACGTTCTGAATGGTAGCTTCGATGTTTCAGGTTGCTTTGCTCTACCCGACGAGAATAGGACTTGATGGAACAACAGCCTTACCTGCAGATCTTCCTCGAACGCTGGGGTGCCCTCGTCGTTGGTGTCCTCGTGGGTCTCAGTCTCGCGCTCGGTATCAGCGCCTCGATCCCTCCGACCTACGAGGCCACGTCGACCTCGTTCCTCACCGTGCGCTCCACCACCGGGACGCTGCTAGAGCGTTCGCAGTTCGCCCTTGCCCGTATCAGTTCGTATCCTGAGCTAGCTCTCAGTTCCGACGTGCTGTCGAAGACGATCTTCGATCTCGGCCTCAGCCAATCGGTGAAGCAACTCGCGAATTCGGTGAGCGCGACCAACCCGCCGACCACCGTCCTCCTTCAGATCGCGTCGAGCGCAACCGACCCGGAAACGGCCGCCGCGATATCGAATTCGATCGCAGCGAACCTCTCGAACACGGTCTCTGAGTTGGAGAACTCGTCAACGGATAACCGCTACGTCGTCTCCCTCGAACTCCGAGACAGGGCGCAGCCGCCGACATCGTCCTCCGCGCCCCAGCGTGGCATCATCCTGGGCCTGGGAGGCCTCGGCGGACTGGCCCTTGGTCTGATCGCGGCAATCGTCTGGGCTCGTTTCGACACGACGGTCCGAACCGCAAAAGCCGCCCGGAGAATCTCCGGGCTCCCCGTAATCGGCGAACTGACAAAGCCATCGCTGCCCTTCGCGAGATTCCGGACGAGAAACAACGATCGTACGGAGGCCGCCCTCCGCGAGACCCAGTTGACCATTCGGCAGGCGAACGGTAACGAGCTCCCGCGCCTGCTTGCGCTCGTTCCCGCAAGCCGCGCGGCGGCACGAATCCAGACCCGTATTGGACTCGCTCGTTCCCTCGCTATAACGGGTCGCTCGGTGGTTCTGGTCGAAGCAGACTTCGATGGTGGCATCAGTGCTACCAACCCGGAGGCACTTTCAGCGGAAGGGCTCGCCGAGGTGCTCTCTGGCACCCGATCAGTGCGCCGAGTCGTGCTCAAATCCGATGTCGGATCGTTCGACCTGCTCGCTCCTGGACTCCCGGCGAACGCCCCGAAGGAGAATGTTGCCGAGCACAATGTTCTGGGCACCGTCCGGCAGCTCCTCGCGGAGTTCGACCTCACCGTGACACAGCTCACCTCGACAACGCGGCCAGCGACGCTTGAACTCATCGCGCCGTATGCGGACGGCGTCGTCGTACTCGTTTGTCTGGGTCGCACCCGCGCTGCAGATCTCGCCCACATTCTCGCTCGTCTTCGACTTCTGGAGATCCGCCCGCTCGGAATCATCATGACGGGGGTGCCTGTCTTCCGACGCAGCGACCTCGTCTCCGAGTGGCTGCCCGGAGACTTCAACGAGGTGCCGCGCACACCGGCGCGCAAATGGGATGATCTTGCCCTGCCTGCAACCGCCAGCGCTCTGGCGCAGCCGGAACGGTCCGCTGCACCCATTCCGGTCGGACCAGCGGCCAAGATACCTGCGGACGAAACAGTGATCGCGGACTCCGTGCGAGTATCACCAGCGCCACCGAAACCACTTCGTCCCTCGACTACACGCAAGCCGCGTACCTCCGCCACAACCCGCTCCGCACCCTCAGCCACATCGAGAACCCGGAATGCAAAGCAAGCGGTGACGGCCGCCACCACGTCAGCTGTGGCGGCTCCTGAAGCCGCACCGGAGACGTGACGGCCTCGACGGAGACGGTGAATTCCGTCCGGAGAGTGTGGGTGGCGGTATTTGCTGTCCTGACGCTCACGGTCGTGAGCGTGGTCCCATGGCGGGTCGGTGACATCTACGCCGGTGGCATCGATCCCGTCGTAATCGGCAAAGCTGTCTTGGGGGTCATCTCCTTCGGCGCCGGACTGCTGCTCATGATCCGCGCACCGGCGCGAGGGTCGATCGGAGTGCGCAGTCTCTGTCTACTCGCGGGAATCGTGCTCGTCTCGCTCGACGGCGCATTCGCGGCCGGTGCCGCGTCGACCGCCGTGGTTCTCACCGTGCGGATCGTGCTCGTTGCCGCGACGATCGCGGTCGTGGTGAGTTCAGCACCGGCGACGACTGTGCTGACCGCCCTGCTTGCGGCGATGTCGGCGGTCGCCATCGTCGCCGCCGTCACCGGCCTCCAGCACGGGCTGAGTGGTGGTCGACTTGCGGGTGGAACCCCGCAGATGGACCCGAACGTTCTCGCCGGCCTCGCTGCCCCGCCTGTGATCGGTCTTGCCGCGGACATCGTGCGGCGGGGCCTGCGTCCATGGAACGTGGGGCTGCTGGTCATCCACATCGCCATAATATTCGCGACCGGCTCGCGAACCGCTCTGATCGTCGTTGTCGTGGGAATCGCCCTCGCCTTCGTATGCGGCGGCCGCCTTGCAGCCTCCACCGCCATCGCCACAATCGCGGCCGCCCCGTTGGCCTATGCACTGGCCGCCTTCACGAACACCATCTCCGTCCTACTGTCGCGCGGCCAGACAATCGAACAGATTTCCACACTGAGCTCCCGCACGGTCGCCTGGGAGGCGGTGCTAGCCACCCCGTGGAACTCGTGGGACAAATGGATCGGTGTCGGTCTCGCGGCCAAGACCGTCGAGGTGCACCAGCGGTGGCGTGACGTGCAGGTGCTCGACAGCAGCTGGGTGTCGGTGATCGCACAAGCGGGGATTATCGGAACGACTCTGCTGTTGGTCTGGATGGTCTGGACCACCGTGGAGGCGGTCCGAACTCCTGGGCTGAGCGCTCTCACGGTTCCGCTGATGGTCATGCTCATCATCCGCAGTTTCACCGAAAACGGAGTAATCGAATCGAGCACGACGTTCATTCTTTTTCTTGCGATATCGCTGATACTGGAGCGCGATACCCGGTTCCCGAGGCGGCGAAGGGAATACGCCCGGTACCAGCTGGTCGACCCACTGCCGGTCGCCAGGCGCGAACCCGTGACGGCCGCTCCCTAGAGCTGCGCCGGAAGATCGCGAACGATCTGGAGCATGCGATTGTTCAGCGAGTCGGGTGCCTCGTCAGGCGCAAGTCTTTTTTCCACGACGGACTCGATCCAACCCGCTGCTGCGCCATCAGCTTTGTTCGGAAGCGGTGTGCCGAATGTGAGATGAGCCGTGACAGCACCGTAGAGCGAGTCAACACCTGCGGGAGCGAACGCCGCGTCCTCCCAGTCGATCACTCGCACGCGCCCGGTGAGTTCCGTGCGAAGGTTCCACGGGGAGAGATCGCCATGGCTGCCCCGCCATGCCGACGGTATCGCATCCGATCGCGTGAGAGCCGTGTCAAGAATGTCTGCGATCTCTGCCGCGACCCGCTCGCGAACTGCGGGCTTTCGCACCGCCCCGAGCGGATAGTTGGGCACGGACTCGCTGCCGACCCAGGAAAGGCCCGAACTGTGCCCTACCCCGACAGGGCGGGCGATGGCGAATGACGCCGGACGCGCTGCCCAGACACTCGACATGACGGTGAACTCCCGCTCCGCCCTCTGCGCGTCCGTGGTGATGCGCACAAAGCCGACGCCTCGGCCGTCACGGAGCAACAGTAGCGAGCATCCGGAGCGTGACGCCTGCGGCCGCCTGTACAGGGCGGCGCTGTCCCACCGGCCGAACGCCTCGATCCACTCGGCGGTAAAGTGCTCCCAGGTGGAGTGGGCGACCGGCTCGTCCCACGACTCCCTCACCCCGGGCAGTACCCATGGGCCGAATATGCGCACGGCTGACCACAGCACTCGCTGAGCGAACACCGCCGGAATAGTGCACGGCGAGTGCATCGAAACACCCGCTGCCGCCCCCCGTCGCCCGCTCGCCGGAACCCAGATGTGACCAGAGGTGGGAAAGCGCACACTCGCCGGCGAGAACTCCGGCTCTAGTGCCATGGAAGCTTTCGGCCGATCAATGCCTCGAGCTCGGCAGTATCGTCCGCTAGCGCGCTCGTCAGGCGCTCGCGCGTCTCGGGTGAGATGCCCTCACCCCCCGCCGCATTCATATGCTCGCCCTTCGGCAGCGTCGCGTGGTCGATCCCGAGGAACTCGGCGACCTGACGCATGACCTCGTCCGGCTCCCCGTAGTAGTCCTCGCTCGCGACCACCAGAATGCGGTCCGCACCATAGAGCTCGTACCACTTGCGGAGGTGCCGGACGTATCGACTTTGCGTGAGATACGACTGCTGCTCGTGAGCGTAACTGTAGTAGGTCGGGTCGTTTCGCAGTTTTTGTTCCTCACCGGCAAGCCGCGAATCCTCTGCCGCGAGTGCTGCCTCGAATTCGAGCGGCTCCGCCGAACTCCTGCGACGTTCCTTCCAGTGCGAATAAGTGCGCATGACGGGATCGCGTAAAAGCACCAGTATCTTGGCATCCGGGACCATCGCCGCCGCCCGTTCGGCGGCCAGCGGATGGAACATGTAGTACGGCGAGGCCTCGCCCACCACCACCGGCTTACCGACGATCTTCTCGGCGCGGCGACGGGATGCCCGGGTGGGCATGAATGACCGGTACCAGCGCTCCCCTTTCCCAAAATTCGAATCGAAGAAGTGCACGCCCTTCGTCTCGTTGGACTTCGGAAGATACTTCGCAGACGGGAACAGGGTAATTACCTGCGGTTCTTTGAGGATGTCGTAGTAGAACGACGTCGTTCCTCCCCGCTTCGTGCCGATGAGCATGAAGTCAGGCATTGGCCTGCGGGACGCCGTGGCGGTCCCGAGTACGCGGAATGCTCCGCTCCCGGCCCGCTTGAGGGAAGCCTTGAGACCCCTGTCAGTGCTGTCTACCACCGCTGCTCACGTTTCGTTGATGACGCCGGCGCCGACGGTGCGATTGGTGACCTCATCGATCAGGATGAACGCGCCCGTCATCCGGTTCCGACGATACGGGTCGACGAGGATTGGTTGCGTCGTGCGAAAACGAACACGCCCGATCGCATTGATTCCCAACGAATCGACACCCTGGTTTCGGTGAAGGGAGTTCACGTCGAGCTCGTACTGGACCTCTTTGACGAGTGCCCGCGTGGTGCGCGTGGTGTGCTTGATCGCGTACTTCTGACCGGGTCGAAGCGGCATGTCATCCATCCAGCAGATCATCGCATCGATGTCCTGCGTGACGGTGGGCTGATTGTGTGGCCGGCAGATCATGTCGCCGCGGGAGACATCCACCTCGTCCTCGAGTCGCACGGTCACCGACATTGGCGGGTAGGCCTCTGCTACCTCACCGTCCGCTGTGTCGATGGTCCGGATCCGCGTGGGAAGCCCGCTCGGGAGCACCATCACCTCGTCGCCCGGCTTCATGACACCGCCCACCACCTGTCCCGCGAACGCACGGTAGTCGCCGCGGCCGTTCTGTGGCCGGATGACGTACTGGACGGGAAAACGCACATCGGTGAGGTTGCGGTCGCTCGCGATGTATACGTGCTCGAGGTGGTGCAGAAGCGAGGCACCCTCGTACCACGGCATGTTCTCGGAGCGGCTGACCACGTTGTCGCCTGCGAGTGCCGACATCGGGATCACCGTGACATCACTGAAATCAAGACGCGCGGCGAACTCCAAGAATTCACTGCGAATCGCTTCATAGACGTCTTCGGACCAGTCCACGAGGTCCATCTTGTTGACGGCGAGCACGATGTGCGGCACGCGGAGGAGCGAGACGATGGTGGCATGACGGCGACTCTGCTCCAGCAGGCCCTTGCGTGCGTCGACGAGCACGATCGCCAGGTCCGCGGTCGACGCGCCAGTCACCATATTGCGGGTGTACTGGGTGTGGCCCGGCGTGTCGGCGATGATGAACTTGCGTCGCGGCGTGGCGAAATAGCGGTAGGCGACATCGATCGTGATGCCCTGTTCGCGTTCCGCACGAAGCCCGTCGGTCAGCAGCGCGAGATCGGTGTACAGGTCGCCGCGCTGGCGGCTAGTGCGCTCGACGGCTTCCAGCTGGTCCTCAAACACCGACTTGGAGTCGTAGAGCAGTCGGCCGATGAGTGTGCTCTTGCCGTCGTCCACCGATCCGGCTGTGGCGAATCGCAGGATGTCCATTAGAAGTAGCCCTCTTTTTTGCGGTCTTCCATCGCCGCCTCGCTGACCTTGTCGTCTCCGCGCGTCGCTCCACGTTCGGTGATCCGCGAGGCAGCGACCTCGATGGCCACTTTCTCCGGAGTGTCGGCCTCGGATTCGACCGCCGCGGTGAGTGTTGCGTCGCCGACCGTGCGGTAGCGCACGCGGGCTGTGAAAACCTTTTCACCCTCGCGCGGCTGGAGGTGCTTGTCCACCGCGAAAAGCATTGAGTTGCGGAGGAAAACTTCTCGTTCGTGCGCGTAATAGATGGAGGGGACTTCGATGCGCTCGCGAGCGATGTACTCCCAGATATCTAGCTCTGTCCAGTTCGAAATGGGGAACACCCGGATGCTCTCGCCCTGATTGATCCGAGTGTTGTAAAGCGACCACAGCTCGGGGCGCTGATCTTTGGGGTCCCACTGGCCGAACTCATCCCGGAACGAGAAGACCCGCTCCTTCGCTCGCGCCTTCTCCTCATCGCGACGCGCGCCTCCCATCAAAGCGGTGAACCCGTTCGCTTCGGCGGTCTGTAGCAGAACGGGGGTCTGGATGCGGTTGCGGGACCCACCAGGGGCCTCGCGAACCTGTCCGGAGTCGATCGCATCCTGTACCGACCCCACGACAAGCCCTATGCCGAGCTCTGCCACCTTTCGATCACGAAACTCCAGCACCTCAGCGAAGTTGTGCCCGGTGTCTACGTGCATCAGAGGAAACGGCACTGGACCGGGAGCGAAGGCTTTCACGGCCAGGTGAAGCATGACGATCGAGTCCTTGCCCCCGGAGAACAGCATCGCGGGATGCTCGTTCTCCGCCGCCACCTCGCGGATGATGAAGATCGCCTCGGATTCGAGGTAGTCGAGTTGGCTGAGGCCGTAGCGCGGACTGTCGCTGAATTCAGTCACGGGCACCTTCCTTGGGGTAAGTGCTGATCGCAGAAAGTAGGATGTCCGCAATTTCGGGAATGCAAACGACAACGTCCGGCAGATAGGGGTCTGGCTGATTGTATCGAAGAGCCGACCCGTCGATTCTGCTCGTGAACATCCCGGCCGCTCGAGCCATGACGACCGGCGCTGCCGAGTCCCACTCGTACTGGCCACCGGCGTGCACGTATGCATCCACCTCGCCGCGCACGACTGCGCTGGTCTTATAGCCTGCTGATCCCATGGGGACGACCTCGGCATCCAGCTGTGCGATCAGGTACTCGACAAGTGCCGGCGGTCTGGTGCGAGAGACCGCGAGGCGGATTCGACCGTTCCACGTTCTGGTCGCCGCGACGTCTGCACTGGACAGCACGGTACGCAGTCCCGGGAGCGCGACGGCGCCGTCAGTGAGCTCACCGCCGTGCCAGAGCGCGACGTGCACAGCCCAGTCGTGCCTCCCTTCGGAGAACTCGCGAGTTCCGTCCAGCGGATCGATGATCCACACCCGGTCGGCCAGGAGGCGCGCTGAGCTGTCCTTCGCCTCCTCGGAGAGTATGGCGTCGCAGGGCCGCTCGGACCGAAGGCGGGAGTCGAGGTAGGCCTGTGCCGCAGCATCGCCTCGGGCTTTTAAGATGGGCGTACCGATCTCGTCAGGCCGTGCTTCGGACTGAATCGAGAGAAGCACCTCCCCAGCTTTGCGAGCCAGGTCTGTGGCGAGTTCGACGTCGGAGGACCCTACTGAAATCGACAAATCATCCTCTCGTCGGGAGCGAGTTTCCTCCACTGTGCCACGGATGAGCAGTGGGCGACTACCCCAGTGTGGGCGACGCGAGGTCGTCAGCGACGCGTCCACGCCCCCGGCTGGCGGAGCAGTTCGTTCGCCACGGGGGGCAGCACACCCGTGACGAGCGCATCGATCGTCGTGTCTTCCAGAATGCTTCGCATGCTCGCCCGCAACGCAACCCAGATGGCCTGAACCTGTTTGGAGGACTCCGGGTAGTCGAGCTGCTCGGGAGGAGCCCCCCGAACCCCGGCAAGAGGTCCGTCGATTGCCCGCACGACATCCGCGACAGTGATCGATGTCGCCGCATGCGCGAGCGAGTACCCACCTTGCGACCCGCGGGTGACCGCGAGCACGTTGGAGCGCACCAGCTGCAACAGGATGTTCTCCAGAAACCGCCCCGGGATGTCTTGCAGTTCGGAGAGCTCCCGCTTGGTCGTGACCGAATCCGGGCGCTGTGCAATTTGCACGACGGCACGCATCGCGTAATCCACCCTGGCGCTCACCTGCACGGCTGCCTCTCCCCGTCTGCAGGGGACGCCTGCGGACACGAGTTTATAGGCGCACCACTCCCATACCGCGACGGGTTCTGACGCCGTTCGCGATCCGCGTGAATACGGAATCGACCATCACGCCGATGACCAAGATCACGATCATGATCGCGAGCAGGCCGGGCGCGTTCGCGAATTCGCGGTTGAACTGCAGGTTGGCGCCGAGTGACGGGCGCGCCGCGATGATGACCAGGAGTTCGCCGGCCATCAGGCTGCGCCAGGCGAAGGCCCAGCCCTGCTTGAGACCAGCAAGATACGACGGCAGGGCGGCAGGGATCATCACATATCTGTACATGCGCATCCCGCGTGCACCGAGAACATGCGCGACCCGCTGCAGCTGAGGCGACACATCATCGATCCCTGACACGACGCCGTTGGCGATCGACGGCGCGGCACCGAGCACGATGACGAAGGTGATCGCCTGCTCGGTAAGACCGAACAGCAGGATGGCGAACGGGAACCAGGCGATCGACGGCATGGTCTGGAGGCCGGTGATCAGGGACCCGATTGCTGATCGAAGGATGCGTGAACGAGACACCGCCAGACCGATGATCGAACCGATCAGCACCGAAATACCGAAGCCGATGAAGGCCCGCGCGAGGGTCGTGCCCAGAGCGCTCCAGAACTTCGGATCGACCAGCATTTCGCTGAGGGCGCCACCGACAGCGGCCGGGGCGGGAAGCACGTAGATGGGTCGCCAGCCTACCGTGACCACAACCTGCCAGAGCGCGAGCACGATCACGACGGCCATCAGCGGTGGCCATACCCGACGCCAGAGTCGCGCGCCCGCGCCGACTTCGACCCGTGCACCACGCTCCGTGAGAGGCGCGCTCACGCGCGGCTTCACCAGTTCGTCAGTCATCGGGCATCTCCTGGGTGTGCAGCATGTCGTGCAGCAGCGCTGCGGCTTCGGCGACGCGCGGATCCTCCATCGTCCTTGGTCGAGGAATGGTGATGAGACTCTCAGAGCCGACGCGCCCCGGGTTCGGCTTCATCACAACGACACGGTCGGCCAGTCGGGCCGCTTCCCGCACGTTGTGGGTCACGAACACGACAGTGAGTGCACGTTCGCCCCAGATCCGCTCCGTCTGTTCGTGCATCGCGTCGCGCGTGATCGCGTCGAGCGCCGCGAACGGCTCGTCCATCAGAAGAATCTCGCAGTCCTGCGCCAAAGTGCGGGCGAGCGCGACGCGTTGCCGCATGCCGCCCGAGAGCTCGTGCGGCCGCTTTGTGGCGACGTGAGCCAGCTGCACCGTTTCGAGCAGTTCCTGGATGCGGTCCTTCCGCAACTCAGCGGCGACACCGGAAAGCTTTAGGGCCAGGTCGATGTTGCCTTCGACAGTCAGCCACGGGAACAGGTTGGCGTCCTGGAACATCATTCCGACCTTGCGGCCGCCGACGTCAACGCTGCCCCCCGTTGGCGTCTCCAAATCGGCGATGATATTCAACATCGTGCTCTTTCCGCACCCGGATCGGCCAACGATGCACAGGAACTCCTGCTCTTTCACGCTAATCGACACCTCGCTCAGCGCCGTCGTCTCCTGGCCGCGACGCCCGAAGACTTTCGTGAGACCGGTGATCCGGATGGTGGGACCTGGCTGCGCAACCAGGGACGGCTCGCTGAGCTTCAGGATGCTCATGGCGCGGTTATCATCGCCTTGCCGCGACTCACCAGTGCGGCATTCAGCGCCTTCAAGTCATACAGGCCCTTGAGCTTGACGCTGTCGAGGAGGCCGACCGAGTGCGCATGGGCGGCGGACTCGAGAAGCGTGGACGGGAGCGGGTCGATCGTGAAATCGACCTGGCCCCACGCGCTGTCAAGGTACTTCGGGTCCAGCGATTTTCCCGCAATCGACTTGATGTGCGCGTTGACAAGCGCCTTCGCCTCGGCCGGATGCGCCGTGATGAACGCGGTTGCGTCGAGCTCGGCGTTGACGATGGCCGAAATTGCATCCGGATACTTCTGGAGGAATGTGGTGGAGGCGACGGTGTTCGTGACGATGAACTTGCCGGATTTCCACAGGCTCTTCTCGTTCACCAACTCTTTGCCGCCGCCCTCTGCGACCATTCGGCTCACCCAGGGCTCAGGAACCCAGGCCCCGTCGAGCTTGCCTGCAATGAACCCGGCGAGCGCCACGGCATTGTCTTGCGGAGTGATCTGCACGTCTCCGCCGCCCTCGGTGGTCGTCGAGAGACCCTGCGTCTTCAGGAAGTAGCGGAGTGCGACATCCTGGGTGTTGCCAAGCTGCGGTGAGGCGATCGTCTTGCCTTTGAGGTCCTTGACGGAGGTGATACCAGCGCGAACCACAAGACCCGCGCCACCTGATGCGCCGCCGGCAATGACCTTGAGTGCGGCGCCGGCGCTCTTCGTGAACCCGGTGATGGTCGGGTTTGGACCGATGAGGGTCACATCGACGGCGTTGCCGAACAGCCCCTCGATGGCGGCCGGGCCAGCGTTGAAGATTACAGGGGTGATTTTCACATTCTTGCCGAGACGCTGTGCCAGGTAGCCCTTTTCGAGGGCGACGATCCCGACCGCGTGGGTGAAGTTGGGAAAGTAGCCGAATCTCAACTCAGACGGCATCACGACGGACGCGGTCGTCGGTGTCGCAGTGGCCGGTGACGAGCAGGCGCCAAGGACCACCGCGATCGTGGCGGCGATCGTGGTGATCGCGATTCTGCGGACAACGGACCTACAGCGTTTCAACTTCGTTTTGGGTGACATGGGTTCGGCTCCTCGGGTAAAGTCGACTAATCCGGTCGATATTACCGGTATTCTCGACATTTGCGCCAGCCCTTTGTGAAATCTCTCGGATACCGGCGATATGCGAGAATCTCGACATGGATCTCGGGCTCATCCTCGGTGCGTTCGGCGTAGGAGTCGTCGTCGGACTCACCGGCATGGGCGGAGGCGCCCTCATGACCCCAATGCTCGTGCTGTTCTTCGGAGTACCTCCCCTTGCTGCGATATCGAGCGACCTCGTGGCCAGTGCCGTCATGAAACCCGTCGGCGGGATCGTGCATCTCCGTCGCAAGACGGTGAACCTTCGGCTCGCGTTGTTCCTGTGCATCGGCTCCGTTCCGGCCGCCTTCTGCGGGGTCCTGATTCTCAAGGCCCTCGGACGCGGAGACACCGTGCAGAACTCCCTCAAGATCGCCCTCGGGTGCGCACTCCTCCTGACCGCCGCGCTACTCACCGTTCGCGCCTACGTGCGGCTCGTCGAGCGTGCACGCTCGCGCGATGGCAAGGGCAAACCCCTCCCGCAGGAGCGGCCCGAGGTCGTCGTCAAGATCGGGCCCACCATCATCCTGGGAGCCGCGGGCGGACTGGTAGTGGGTCTGACCTCCGTCGGTTCGGGCTCCCTCATCATCATCGGGCTCATGATCATGTACGCGGGTCTCAAGGCGAGCCAGCTGGTGGGTACCGACCTCGTGCAGGCCGTTCCGCTAGTCGCGTCGGCGGCCATCGGCCACGCCATTTTCGGTGACCTGCAGCTTGGTATCACATTTCCACTGCTGATCGGAAGCGTGCCGGGGGCCTTCATCGGAGCACAGCTTTCGTCACGCTTGCCCGGAGGGTTCATCCGGCGTGCGCTCGCCTTCGTACTCCTCGCATCCGCGCTCAAGCTTCTCGGACTGAGCACTCCTCTCACCGGAATCGTGCTCGGGATCGTTGTGATCGCCGCACCCATCACCTGGATGCAGATCCGCCGTCACCACGGATTCCCTGCCCTCGCCTCCGCAGAGACGCGCGCGTATCAGAGGACGAAGGCCTTGCAAGAAGCCGATCAAGCGGCGGCGACTGACAGCGTGGAGGGCAGTGCGCATGACCAGCCCGACCGCTGAACATCCCCGTCTCGCGCTCGCCGGTCCGAGCCTCGACGCACTGGAACTCCTACTCAGCGGCCTCTTCGCACCGATCAACGGGTATTGCCTTCCCGGTGCCAAACCGTGCGACTGGCCGTTCGAGTCACACCTGGCGGTTAGTGCCGATCTCGCCCGGTCAGCCGCAGCGGCGGGGGGGCTCGTATTGCTCGATCCGGACGCAACGCCCCTCGCATTCCTGGAGATTGCGGCGATCGCGTTCGACAGCGAAGAGACCTACCTGGCGGGCACGCTCACACCGATGAAACGTCCCGAGCATGGTCCGGCGCGTGCGCTGCGGCTCACGCCGGCGGATCGCGCAGCGGTTGTCGGCGTCTTCGCGGACAGCCCCCGCCCCGAATCGGTCGCCGAACTTGTGCGGCGCGCGGCGGGTCGACCCGTGCTCTGGCTCGCAACGACCTGGAACTCTGCGCAGTTCGACTACAGCGCATCCGGAATGGTGGACGACCTGGTTGCCTGCGCGGCGGAGCTCACGGGTTCGATCGTGCGGTTCGTCCCGCTCGCTTCTCTCAACCACGAAGCAGGGCACGACGACATGCTCAGGCTCGCGGTATCGCGACTCGGAGCGGACGAAATCGTCGACTTCAGGGCCATCACCCCTCGCCCGATGGCGCCAGCCGCGGCGCGCGACGGATGCGTCATCCTGTTCACGGGGTTCTCCGGCTCCGGAAAATCGACTGTGGCGCGAGCGGTCGCCGAACGACTCGCCGCCGTCGGCACGCGGTCGGTCATGCTCGATGGTGATGATGTGCGGCGCGTGCTCTCCCCAAGCCTGGGTTTCACTGCCGATGACCGGGAGGAGAACCTGCGCCGGATCGGCTGGGTGGCGGCTACCGTCTCCAGCGTCGGGGGGATCGCGATCTGCGCCCCCATCGCACCTCTCGCCTCGACCCGGCGCGCGATCAGGGAAATGTCTGAGACGGTCGGCCGATTCGTGCTCGTCTACGTTGCGACCCCGCTCGAGGTCTGCGAGGCGCGAGACCGCAAGGGAATGTACGCCCGCGCCCGCGCTGGGGAGATCTCCGACTTCACCGGAATCGACTCGCCCTACGAGGTTCCAACCGATGCCGATATCGTTTTTGATACGAGCACGGATCCGTTGGATCGGAATGTGAACGACATCCTGCGTCTCCTCGCCTCAAATTAGTCGGCGAAGCGGTCCGTCGCCTCGATGAGGGCGTCCAGGATGCCCGGTTCGTCGAAGGCGTGTCCGGCATCGGGCACCATCACGAATTCCGCCTCCGGCCACGCGCGGTGCAGGTCCCAAGCCGTGACGGTCGGAGTGCAGATGTCGTAGCGTCCCTGCACGATCACGCCGGGAACATCGGCGAGGACGCTGGCATCTCGGATGAGCTGGCCGTCATCGAAGAATCCTCGATTCATGAAATAGTGGTTCTCGATGCGGGCGAATGCGAGCGCGAAGCGCGGATCGGCGAAGGTCGCCACAACAACCGGCCGTGGCAGCAGGGTGATGGTGGATGCCTCCCAGACCGACCAGGCGACAGCAGCCGGGCCGTGAATATCGGGGTCGGGATCCGAAAGCAGCCGGTGATAAGCCCGAATCAGGTTGTCGCGGTCGTCAAGCGGCACTGGCGCGACGAAGCCCTCCCACGCATCCGGGAACATAGACGCGGCGCCGCCCTGATAGAACCAATCGAGTTCTGACTTGCGCAGAGTGAAGATCCCTCTCAGCACCAGTTCCGATACTCGGGGGGGATGCGTCTGCGCGTAGGCCAGCGCGAGCGTGCTGCCCCAGGACCCGCCGAACACCAGCCAACGATCGATACGCAGGTACTGGCGAAGCAACTCGAGGTCGTCGACCAGGTGCCACGTGGTGTTGATGCCGAGGTCAACGCCCGCGCCACTGGCGTGAGGGAGGCTCCTGCCCGACCCGCGCTGGTCGAGCAGCACGATTCGGTACTTCGCCGGATCGAACAGCCGACGGTGTTGGGGCTGCGTCTCGCCGCCTGGTCCACCATGCAGGAAGACGGCGGGCTTGCCGTCGGGATTTCCCGAGGTCTCCCAGTAGATACTTTGACCGTCTCCCACGTCCAGCAGCCCAGATTCGTAAGGTTCGATCTCGGGATAGAAGGTGCGCATGTTCCGAGCCTAAACTGCGCGACACTGCGCAGAACTATGCGGAACTGACCAGCGACGACGTGCGGTGCGATCTCCCGCCCGGTCTCGGCTTCTCAGCCTCGGACCGCGCTGAAAACCTGGGGAGGTTTCGGGGGTTGCGGCACACACAGCGTCCGTCGGCGGCAGTGCAATTTGCGCTCCGGTGGCCGCGTCCGGAAGGCCTCTACGCTCGGGCAGCTGAGGGATTTCACGAGCATCGAATGAAGCTTGGAGGTATCGCTGTCGGCCACCTCCGTCGAAACGAGCTTGCAATAGTGCTTGCAATCGAGGACTTTGGGTCCTAGCTTTAGCAGGCTCCCTGGTTTCCTTATTCCCGAACTGGACGTACCGGATGGTTCTCTTAGCCGTAATTCTCGTCGCACTCGTTCTTCTGAGTGTCGGCCTCGGCATCGCTGTGCATCGACTCGTTCCCGAGCGCTGGGGCGGACCACTCCGCTGGGGACGAAGCCTGGCGCTGAGAATGGGGTCGGTAAGCGCGTTCCTTGTCGTATCGCTGGTCGGCGTCATAGTGACGTTCATCGTGATGCTGCCCGTAGGGGTGCTCGTGAAATCCCTCCAGGACAGCGTCGATCTTCCGGTATTCAAGTGGACTCTGGGCCTTGTCAATTCCGGGTCGGCCTTCACCAAGTTCAATAGCTACGCTACGACGCTCGGAGATCGATCGACAATCGACCTGGTCTGCGTCATCGCCGCTCTCATTCTCTCCTTCGCCTACGGCCGCCGCTGGTGGATTCCGGTGGTGGCGATCGGCGTGACTTTTTTCGCACAGCACGAGGGCCAATTGCTTCTCGCGCAACTACTCGCCCGCGACCTTCCTCCCGTCGCTCACCCTGGCACCTTTCCGTCCGGCGGAGTGAGTCGAGTGATCGTGGACTACGGGGTCATCATTGTGCTCGTGATCCTGCTCATCGGCACCTTGAGTCGCCAGTGGCGGGCCGGTTTGTGGATCGGTCTCGGTGCTTTCGCCACTATCGAAGGCTTCACTCGGGGATATCTGTTGCTGCACTGGATCACAGACATTTTTGCCGGTTACATCTTCGGGTGGATGCTCTTCGTCACGTTCGCAACTGCGGTGGCCGCGCTTGAGACGCGCACGTCGTTGTTCTCTGGCGAAAGACACGCAAGCAATGACAGAGATCGAATTTCGGGTGATGAGAGTCCTGGAGATCGAGTCGGTTCGGCATCCGGGTTAGATCACGGCTGAGCGACGCGGCGTCTTCCTGCCGAGCGGTGTTGCGCGGGTGTTTACAGCGAAGCGGCTCGAGATCATCGATCCGGTGCCAGGTGGTGTTGGTCCTGAGGTCGATGCCAGCGTCGCTCGCGTGCGAGAGGCTCCAACCGGAGCCGCGCTGGTCGAGCAGCATGATGCGATCCTACGACGTGAGTCTGTTCGGGGGACGATAGCCCCAATCTGGCCGCACGGATAGGAGGGATTCCCCCCACAGACTCACGATCTCGAGCGATCTAGGATCGAGGAAATGTGGGTATCGCAAGAAGGTGCCCGAATAGATCGAGGAGGATCGGAATGTCAGGAAATAGGGCTGTTGCCTACAAGGAACCCGGCAAGGTCGAGGTAATCGACATCGACTACCCCACCTTCGAACTGAAAGACGGACCGGGTGTCAATCCGGCCAACATTGGCCGCAAAGTGCCGCACGGCGCCATCATTCGCACTGTCGCCACCAACATTTGCGGCTCGGACCAGCACATGGTGCGCGGCCGCACCACTGCCCCGGCCAACCTCGTGCTTGGTCACGAAATCACCGGCGAGGTGGTGGAAGTCGGCCCGGGCGTCGAGTTCGTCAAAGTCGGCGATCTCGTCTCGGTGCCGTTCAACATTGCCTGCGGCCGCTGCCGCAATTGCAAAGAACGCAAGACCGGCATTTGCCTCAATGTGAACCCAGATCGCCCGGGAAGCGCCTATGGGTACGTCGACATGGGCGGCTGGGTGGGCGGTCAGGCCGAGTACGTGCTCGTGCCCTACGCGGACTGGAACCTGCTCGTGTTCCCCGACCGCGACCAGGCCCTTGAGAAGATCATGGACCTCACGATGCTGTCCGACATTTTCCCGACCGGCTTCCATGGGGCGGTTACCGCCGGGGTGGGGGTCGGATCGACCGTGTACGTTGCGGGCGCCGGCCCAGTGGGACTGGCAGCCGCGTCATCCGCGATGCTGCTCGGTGCTGCAGCGGTGATTGTCGGAGACATGAACGCCGATCGCCTAGCCCAGGCTCGGACCTTCGGGTGCGAAACAATCGATCTCTCCGTCGGTGAAATCGCCGACCAGATCGAGCAGATTCTGGGAGTGCGAGAGGTGGACTGCGGCGTTGACGCGGTCGGCTTCGAGGCCAAGGGCCATCACGGTGGCGGCGAAGCACCGGCGACAGTGCTCAACTCCCTGATGGATATCACGGCGGCGGGCGGCGCGATGGGTATTCCCGGGCTGTACGTCACCGGCGATCCAGGCGGCGTAGACGCGGCCGCCAAAACGGGGTCCCTGTCCCTCAGCCTCGGCACCGGATGGGCGAAGTCGCTGTCATTCACGACCGGCCAATGTCCGGTGATGAAGTACAACCGCGGGCTCATGATGGCGATCCTGAACGACCGAGTGCACATTGCCAAGAATGTGAATGCCAAGGCGATCACTCTCGACGAGGCTCCGCGTGGCTACGCAGAGTTCGACGCCGGAGCAGCGACGAAGTACGTGCTCAACCCGAATGGTTACCTGGACGCCGCCTAGCGCCGCAGTGCAGGGAGGGCCCGGCGATCACACGGTCGCCGGGCCCGTTGTCGCGTTGGGCTACCTCCGCGCCTCGCCAGCCGCGACGCCCGAGGGCCGCGTACCCTGAAGGTCTGGTTGCGAAGCGCGGCCGGGACCGAGGAGCTTTGCGTGAAGATCACCCACCTGCGGCATTTCGTGGCCGTTGCCGAGGAAATGCATTTCGTTCGCGCCGCCAATTCCCTCGGCATCTCCCGCGCGAAACTCGACTCGTCAATTCGCACGCTCGAGACGGAAATCGGTTCTGACCTCTTCGACCGCCGCCAAGAGACGACAACCCTCACCGGTGCGGGAGAGGCACTTCTCGAGCAGGCTCGTAGCGAGCTCGCGGAGTTCGACAATCGACCACCGGCCCCCGCTGCACCGCCGGGCGGCAAGGCCAGGGCATCCAAGGGCAAGGGCCGCGCGCCGATCGTGAAGGGTGAACCCCGACCCTACAAGAATCGCCAATCGCGCTAGTCAGTGCAGGTCCCGGGCGCGCAGGTCCCGGGCGCGCAGGTCAGCCGCGAAGCACCTCGAGGATCGCCTCCCCGTACTTGGCAAGCTTGTTCTCTCCAACGCCACTCATCGTGCCGAGCTCGGCGAGAGTCGTCGGGGTGCCGGTAGCGATTTCGCGCAGGGTCGCATCGTGGAAGACGACGTAGGCAGGAACGCCCTGCTCCTTCGATTCTGCCGCCCGCCACATCCTCAGGCGCTCGAACACCGGAGCTGCACCCGCGGGCAGCTCGACGGCAGGACCACGGCGCGACCTGGTCGGTCGTACTGCCCGCTCGGGTTCACGGCGCAGCATCACCGGTCGCTGTCCGGCGAGCACGGTCGTGCTTGCCTCCGTCACGACGAGCGTGCCGTATTCGCCCTGCACCGCGAGGAGTCCCTGCGCAAGCAACTGCCGCACGACCCCCCGCCACTCCTGGTCAGTGAGCTCAGTACCGATGCCGAAAGTCGACAGTGACGCATGGTCATTCTGGGTAATGCGGGCGGTGCTGCGCCCGAGCAGGATGTCCACGATCTGCCCCGCCCCGAACTTCTGGTTGCGCTCGCGCTGCAGCCTCACGATCGTGGAGAGCAGCTTCTGGGCAGGAACTGTGCCATCCCACGATTCGGGGGGCGCG
>JANYIZ010000202.1 GCA_025408445.1 Frigoribacterium sp.
GGTGCGCGCGGCGACGGACCTCTTCGCCGCACACGACCTCTGGCGGCGCGAGCGCGATCGGCTGTTCGCGACGCATCCGTCCAGTCCGCTGCTGCCCGACGACCTCTCGGACTTCACCGGGCTATCGACCACGTCCTACGACCCGGACTGGCGTTTCGAGGTCGAAGTGACCCCAGCCGAGCCGCGGCACCTGGACTTCGAGACCGGGACCGACGGAATCGTGCCGTTCGACCTGATCGGCGTCGCTGAGGTTCCCGGCGTCGGTTCCCTCGATATCTGGAAGCTCGGCAGCTACGGCGGCGGTCTCTTTGTGCCGGTGAAGGACGCGCTCGCCGGTCGGCCCGGAGGCACCTACGGTGGCGGACGGTACCTCCTCGACACGATCAAGGGGGCAGACCTCGGCCCGGGTGCCACGCCCGATTCGCTCGTGCTCGACTTCAACTTCGCCTACAACCCTTCGTGCGCATACGACCCGGCCTGGGCCTGCCCGCTCGCGCAGGCCGGCAACCGAATCGCCGTCGAGATACCCGCGGGCGAGCGGTACTCAGGGGCTCACTGACACGCCACGACAGCGATGTCGTCAGGACCAGGAAACGGATGACCCATCCGGGCCACTCGAAACTACGACCGCTCCGGTACGTGGCAAGCCTGCCATCGCGTTGGCATCCAGTAGCAGGATCGGCAGCCTGATGCCGTACACCTCGGCCGCGGCCAGCGCGCCGAGTGTCACGATTGCGTCCCTCGAGGCAAGCAGGATTGCGGACGGCGCGACACCCGCGCGAATCTGCTCGGCGAGAACGCTCGATGATGAGCTCGACCCTCGCGAAGCATCCATCACCATCACCCGGCCGGCGAGCGAAATCCCGTGCTGGGGATGATGGATGTCGGTGATGATTGCCGAGTGGAGGTTGGTGCCGCCCCAAAACGATAGCGGTTCGTCGAGCCACAGAATCTCGCCAGCACCGTCGCCCGCACACAGCATCTCGCCGGCCACCCGGTCAACTCCAGGCCGAGTCATCTCGGGTCACCCGCCCGCTGCGAGCCGAGGTAATGCATTCGGCGAGGGTGCCGAAGGCGACGTCGATCTGCATATTCGCCGGGGCATACCAAGCCCACTTACCGGAGGTTGTCATCGCGGTTCGCACCGTGTCTGAGAGGACCGGAACGAGATAGGTGCAGGTGTCAACGATCAGCCTCGCCCCCGCTTGCTCACAGGTTCGGGCATACCCGTTGTCCCGAGCGAGGCCGAGCATTTCGCGCGAGGTGGATATCCAGACCGTGCAGGATGGCGCGAACGCCTCGCCGTCGTGCAGCGACGCCGCGAGCTCTGCGAACTCGGTAAGAGAGAAGTGCGGGGTGCCGAGTGAGACTGCATCAAGCCGATCGCCGACCGCAGCCGTGCTCAGTTCGTCGCGAGCGGCACGCAAGGTCTCTGCCGTGATCTCCACACATCGAGTACCAGGGGGAGGCCAGGAATTCGCGGCAATAATCGCCTCGGGAGTCGCGCCGGCCACATGGAACAGTGCCACGCCTCCGCTTGATGCGGCGGTCGCTCCGAGAGCCTTCAGACGGTCCTCGTCGACCAGGCTCGGCGTAATGCCCGTGAGGATGGCCACCTCCTCACCCACGCGTCGGCCGACGGCGAAACCGAGTGCTGCCCAGGCCGCAGGGCTGTCGAGTACGCGGTCGGGGATGCTCGAACAGTCCAGCTCGATGGTCGGAACGCGGTTCTCGATCACGTGAAGACCGGCGAACGGCGCACGCCCGGTGACAGCGGCGCAGATATCCACAAAATCGCCGTACCTGGCGGTTCGGGCGCCAAGGGCTGAATTCGCGAAGACGATGGCGTTGGATTCCGCCCAGGCAATATCCGTGCCTGCGGTCGGTCGCCCCGCGAGCTGATAGGGCGCGCAGGTCCATGTCGCGCGGGCGCCGATCGCTACATAGGCGTCCATCAACCGCTGTGCCGCTCGGGATTCCGCAGGGGAGAGTCGAACTACTCCCGGATGCAGCAGGTCGAGAGAAGCGACGTTGAGAGTGGTCGGAACGGCGACGCGTGCACCGAGCCCCACCAGCTTCTCCACGAAGTCGAGGCCAGCCTGCCCGTGATAGAGGCATCCATCGATGTGCGCGGACTCGATGTCAATTAACCGTGGAGCCTGAGATATTCGGGCAAGCGCCACGACGAGCCGCATTGCCATAGCGACGCCTGGACCGTGCTCGCCGCCGAGCTTCGCCTCATCCTCAGCCGTCAGCTCGAGTTGGATCCCCGACGTATTCATGCCCCGAGGTAGGCATCGATAATGCGCGGATCGTTGATCAGGTCAGTCGCGCGCCCCTCGATCGTCGTCACTCCGCCCTCGATGACGTAGGCGCGATCGGTGACCTTGAGCGCCGCCCGAGCATTTTGCTCGACCAGCAATACCGTCGTTCCCTGGTTACGGATCTCGCTGATGACGCGCATCACCTGCTCGACGATGAGCGGGGCAAGCCCCATCGAGGGTTCATCGAGCATGAGCATTTTCGGACCGGCGACCAGGCCGCGTCCGATCGCGAGCATCTGCTGCTCCCCGCCGGATAGTGTGCCACCCTGCTGGGCTCGTCGCTCGGCGAGCAGCGGCAGTAACTCACAGACCCGTTCGACCCGCTTGGCGACAAGGGCACGGTCCTTCACCTGATAGCCGCCGAGCTGAAGGTTCTCAACCACGCTCAGCGTGCTGAAGATGCGGCGCCCCTCCGGAACGTGGATCAGTCCGGCCTTGACGACCGTCCACGGTGTCGCCGAGGTGATGTCGGTTCCCCGGAATGACACTCGGCCGGATCGCACTCCGACCAACGCAGAAGCGGTGGCAAGGGTTGTCGACTTGCCCGCACCGTTGTTGCCAAGGAGTGCGACGATCTCACCTTCGTCGACGGTCAGGCTGAGGCCACGGAGCGCTTGAACCTTGCCGTAGAACACTTCGACGTCATCGAATTCAAGCATCGACATCGCCGGCCACCTCCTCGTCTCCCTTGCCGAGGTAGGCCTCGATCACCGCCGGATCCAGCCGAACCTGTGCAGGCGTTCCGTCGGCGATTTCCCGGCCGAAGTTCATCACGACGATTCGCTCCGAGAGCTCCATGACGAGGCCCATGTCGTGCTCGATCAGCACCACCGCCGTTCCGAGATCCCGGATGCGGCGGCAGAGCCCGAGCAGAGTCTGCTTTTCGGAATGATTCAACCCGGCCGCAGGCTCATCGAG
>JANYIZ010000203.1 GCA_025408445.1 Frigoribacterium sp.
GATCTCGCCGCTGCTGATGGAGATCTACGCGCTGACCGAGCGGGAGAAGGACGTAACACGTCTCGTGCTTCGCGGGGAATCCACTCCACGGATCGCCGCGGAACTCTTCCTGTCACCGCAGACGGTGCAGCAGCACCTCAAGAGCGTGTTCGAAAAGACCGGCGTACACACCCGCCGCGAACTCGTCGGACAGGTGTTCCAAAATCACTACGAGCCACGCGTGCGGGACAACGACGCGAGAGCAGCCAGCAAACGCCCCCTCATCGGGACCCTCGCACCAGGTCGAGGTGCCGCCAATCACCCAACCGAAAAAGCGACCGGAGGACATCGCCATCAGGCCCGGCTCGGCGAGTCTCGCCAAGGCATCCACCACCTCGCTTGGCTCGATTGGATGCTCCTGCAGGGGTTCAGCGAATACTCCCACCATTTGGTCGATGTTCTTGGTCGGTGCCACCTGCCTGCTCGGGATGGATTCGATCCATTTCATCGCCCCGGCGGATGCTCGATCCAACGCTGATCGATACACGATCGGGTCCACATTCACGGCAAGCTCCCTCGTCACGCTGTCAAGGAACGGCAAAAGCCGTCAGGACGAGGATGAAGCCTCACCGTGTGAGACATCGTTTGATGGCCAGAGGGGCCGCACGAACGACAAGACGGTCATGAATGTGCCGGTGAGTCGATGTCATGTGCTCCGTTCGCTGCAGGGCGAATCGGCGATCCGCATCATCCCCCAAAGCAACGCGATTACGTCTTTGCAAACAGATTGCTCTGCAGTAACGGCTGCGCACCGGCTCCGAGTAGCCCCAACAGCCGAGCATCCGCACCGATCGATGAGCGCGATGCGTCACGATAATTTCTTTTTGCGGGGCAGCGGTGCCGCCTTTCTGCGGGTAAGCAACGCCGCCACGATTTGGCATAGCCTCAGCCTTCACCGTGAAAAAATAGCCACCGATCTTCTCGGGCTGAAATTGAGCAAGTGCTAACTGGTGAAGCTGCAATGATGCTGCCATGAAACTTCTCGTACTTGGAGGGACGGCCTGGGTCGGCCATACCGTCGCTGCGACCGCCCTTGCCGCCGGGCATCACGTGACGTGCCTTGCTCGCGGGGATGATGTGACCGATGGCACGGCACTGGTGCATGCTGACCGGGACCGCGACGACGCGCTGGCATCCGTTGCTGCCGAGCACTGGGACGCAGTGATCGACGTTGCCCGGCAGCCGGGTCACGTACGACGCGCGGTGCGGGATCTTGAACCGATGGTGGAACGATATATTTTCGTCGCCAGCGGCAATGCTTACGCCTCCCAGGAGGAGATCGGCCAGAACGAGGACGCGCTCCTACTCGACCCGCTGGACGCGGATGCGATGGCCTCGATGGAAGACTATGGCGCCGCGAAAGTCGCCTGCGAGAACGCAGTCCTCGCAGGGTTCGGAAGCAGCCGGACGGTGATAGTGCGTGCTGGGCTCATCGGTGGGCCCGGCGACCTGAGCGGGCGAAGCGGATACTGGCCGTGGCGATTTGCTCATCCTTCGAGCGAAGACGGTGCAGTGCTCGTGCCGGATGCGCCCGAGTTGCCGACAGCCATTATTGACATCCGAGACCTAGCCGCCTGGCTTGTACTGCTGGCCGAAGGTGGACCCGTCGGGACGTTCAATGCAACGGGGATGCCCGTTCCCTTCTTCGAACACATTGATGCTGCCAGGGCTGCCGCCGCGCACCACGGCGCCATCGTCCGCGCACCGGAGTCCTGGCTTGCTGACCATGGCGTCGGCGAGTGGTCTGGTCCGCGCTCGATGCCTCTGTGGCTCGCCGACCGCTCCTGGTACGGCATGAACGCGCGATCGAACGAGCGCGCCCTTGCCGCTGGCCTTGCACTCCGCCCACTAGCAGACACCCTCGCCGCCACCCTCCACTGGGAAATCGCTCGTGCGGATACAGGATCGCACGGCGCCGGTCTCACCGACAGCGACGAACGCGAACTCCTGGCTGCACTGGCCTGAGCCCGAGCCATCACTGGGCGGACGATCCCACGGGGCGGGTGCGCAATCGCTTCAGGCAAGAGTGCGCGTGTGCCCTTCCTGACAGTGCGCACAAAGTCTCGTGTCCTCATATGACGGGTCTCCGGTCGCACCCAATCGTGATGTCCTACTGTTGGGTTTTCTCGATAGACCCGACCCCCACGAAAGGCACAGTCTTGACGACGACAAGCATCAGCGAACAGGTTGGCGAATTCAATGTGGGCTTCACCGCGCAGATCGGCCCTGATCTCTCTGCTGTATTTGATCGGGAGCAGCAGGATTTGAGGAGCACTGGGGTGCCCGTTGATGCCATTTCGGTCGGTGACATCGTCGCCGACGCTCAGCTCGTTGGCCTCGACGGACAGATCGTGGACCTGTTCAGCGTCACGGCTGGTCGGCCCGCGGTACTGGTGTTCTATCGTGGCGCCTGGTGCCCGTACTGCAACATCACGCTGCGCACCTACGAGCGTGATCTTCGGCCGGAGCTTGATCGACTCGGAGTGGCACTGGTCGCGATCAGCCCGCAGACACCGGCGGGGTCAACCGCCGCCGTCCAGGGCGGCGAGTTGAACTTCCCGGTGCTTTCCGATCCGTCCAACGCCTTCGTTCGGGCCCTCGGAATCGTCACCGAGCCGAGTGCTGAGGCACGGGTTGCCCACACCGAGCTTGGCTTCGATGTCGCCGACAGTAACGCCGACTCCACCGCTGGCATCCCGTTCCCGACCGTACTCATCCTCGACGCCGATCGCACCGTTCGCTTCGCCGACGTGCACGTGGACTACACGGCGCGCACCGAGGTTTCGGCGATCCTGAAGGCCCTGGCTTTCGTGTCCTAAAGGGGGGTTCGCCGGTCGGACATCTGCGTGCTTCGTGGAGGCGTCACGAGATCCCTCTACCGCGCGGCCAAGACACAGAATTCGTTTCCTTCCGGATCGGCCATAACAACCCATGGTGCGCTGTCCTGACCGATGTCGACGCGGCTGGCCCCGAGGCTCAGGAGTCGTTCGACCTCCGCGTGCTGGTCGTCGGGCACCCAATCAAGGTGGAGTCGGTTTTTATACCGTTTGTGTTCGGCTACCTCGGTGAACATTATGCTGGGCGTCTGACCCGGGGTAGGAGCAAGCTCGACTCCGTCGCTGTTCTCGCCCACCACTTGCCACCCGGTCACGGTTTGCCACCATCGCGCAAGCGACACAGGATCACGGCAGTCGACAACAATTTCCTCGAGACGAAGAGCCATGCCCCAAGACTAGGTAGACGGCTGCTCGAGAGACAAGGGACCGTCAATCGCGAACACGTTTCCCTGAAGGACGTGGGTTCGCGGCAACTGAGATGATCGATGGATGCGGAAGGTCTCTGACGCCTGGCTAATCGAGGTGCACTGCTATCGCAGCGAGGACGCGGCCGCGACCCTGACAGGGTTGCTCAAAGCCATCACAGAGACGGCGGCAGCCGATTACTCACCGGGGCAGATCGCTGCGTGGGCTCGCCCTGAGCAACGGACCGTGTCCGAATGGGATCGGGCGATGCAGGCCCGGTACAGCTACGTAGCCCTTCTCGACAAGGTGATCGTCGGTTTTTCAGACGTGGACGTGGAGGGCCATATCTACATGATGTTCGATTTCACCACCACACTCGCGTCGAGGGGTGGCCTCAGCTCTCTTCACCCACCTCCACGGTCAAGCACGAGCACACGGGATTCGCAGCCTTTCAGCAGATTTGAGCATCACCGCACGCGCGTTTTTCGAAAAACACGGGTTCACCGTCGTGACCCAACTACATCCCATGACCGCAGGCGTCCCAATGACGAACTTGCGCATGATAAGGATGCTCGCCAGCGCCCGGTGAGGGCTCCCGCCCAAGCACATGGTCACCGCTTCAACATTCGCGGCATGCTCGTTCGGCCGAAAATCTGATGTTGGGGGCGCGGATGCCCGTGAAACGGCTGTTGAACGGGCATCCGGGGATCCGCATCAGTGCCGATCGACCGGACCGTTAACGGCAGGTGGCGCGCCTCCTTACGGAAACGCGCCATCGCCGAAACCGTCACAGCAACGGCTGGGAAATTCTAAGTACTACTTGTGGATAGCGGTTGCCTCGGCGTGGGAGAGCTCCACCGCGGCGAATTCCGGGTTGTCCTCATAAGACTTCGCCTTCGCGACGCCGAAGATGATCAGCGCGTAGACGGCCTTGGCGACGATGTCGGCCACAGAGTATCCGACCTGCTTTGACACCCAAGCATCTGCGCCGCCGATGTTCAGCAGGGGCAGAAGGTACGCGATCGGGTAGACGCCCCAGCTGAGGAGCAGCAGGAATCGCAAACGACCCAGTGTCTTGCGCACCGATACGGGCTGAGTGGTGAGCGACTTACTCAGCTGCACGAACAGCACGTAGAGGATGTAGGCGAAGGGGATGGTGGAGAGAAGGCCAAAGAGACCGCGCAGGCCGTTGTCGCCACTGATCTCACCCGGGTAGCCGAGCGCGATCATGATCGCGGCGGCCGGAACGAGACGCAGAAGGAGTCCGGTCTGCACCTTGCGGGCGAGCGCGAGAACCGCGATCAACTCGACGAGCAGCAGCGGCACGGTGAGCAGCCAGTCCACATAGCGGTAACCCTCGTTAAACGAGACTCCCGCAGCCTGACTGTAGTTTCCTGTTCCTCCCACCGACTTGCTGACGAACGCCTCCTTGAACGAGTCGAAGATGCGGAAGTAGTGATAGGCCGCAATTCCGCACACGATGATTGCCACGGTGATGGCCTGCCGATAACGCGGGAGGATTCGCGGGAGGGAGATGAGCAGGAATAGCGCCGTGAACAACTGTGACGCGATGACGAGCGACAGGAAGTTGTAGACGGTGGAATACTGCCCGTGCGACAGAATGTCAGGAATCACTTGGTCCTCCTTGGGACGTTCGATGAAAGTAATTGATTAGATAAGTAAAACAATATGGTATAAATTTGGTCCAACGCTGCTGATTGATCCTCGGGATCAGTTGGATTCTAGCCCCGTAAACTGGTGACCGATAGAGGCGGGAGGTCTTATGAGTTCCGAGATCGGAGCATCCCACACCCTGGATGGGTTCCCGGCGGCGGCGGTGGAATTCGTCAACGTAATGCAGCGCAATCGAGAACGGATCGCTGAGGATGCCGGGCTCTCGGCCAGTGAGCTCCGTGCCATGTTTCGAGTCGCCGCCGTCGTGAGCATCACCCCGAAAGAGCTCGCCGCGCATCTGGACATGACGACCGCCGCGATCACCTTCATCTCTCGCCGCCTCGTGGAGGCAGGATTGCTGCATCGGGTGGCTCACCCGAACGATCGCCGAAGCCTATATCTCGAACTCACCCCCCTGGCCCACCAGATGATGTTTGAGGTCCATCGCGATTTTGTGGCGTTGCTGGAAGCGGCGACGAGCGAGCTGGGATCCGTTGGAGTCGACCGGTTTTCGTCGTCTCTGCGCTCGGTGGCTCGGTCAATGGCCATCCACGCCACGCGCACCGAAGGTGTCACCTTTCACAAAGCGCCTCGTACCAGGACTACCGGACCGGCGAGCCACCTCTGAACCTGCCGTCGACAGGAGCCTGAACGAGGAAGTCGTCATGACCGCCGACCGACCGACCACCCTGATGAGCCGCTCGCACCGCATGGTAATTCTGCGTCGACAATGCCCTCAGAAGTGCTGAGCGCGCTCTGCCCTGTTGCGTGTTGAGCCAATGAAGCGGAAGGCAGGGTCAGCTAGCCGGCGAGTTCCACCGCGATGGCCGCGCCGAGACTCGGCTCGTTTTGGGGATGCGCGACACGGCGCCCGGCGGACTGCTTCGAATTCTCGACGGCACCCAGGCCGAGGTCGCGAAGTTGGTCAGCGGTCCAGCCGGCTGCGATCGCGGCGTGACGCGCAGCATCCACCGCGGCGATCGTGGCTTCGAGAGCGCTGAGGCGCACCGCAAGCTGGTGGACCAGGTCCATGCGCTTGTTCATCTCCGCATCGATGATGGCCTGCGCCTGCACTGTGGAGTCGGCGGGGTCGAAGGTGGCGCGGGAAAGATAGTGGACCTTGGCGTCATGACTCATCGGGTGCCTTCTCTCGAATACAGCGGGGTGCCCTTTCGGGTGACAGAACGGTGGGTTCCCCTGAGTACACGATCCTGCATCCCCGCGAAGACTCACAGTCCCCAGTAGAGGGGACATATTTTGTACCCCGACCTATCGAGGGTTACGAACCCTGGTGGGCCGCCGGATCGGAGGGCGCCAGAGGTGCGACCCCCAGAGCGGATCTCAACTGCTGTTCCCCCGAATCATCTGCCGCAGCCGCCGCGACGTTCGCTTCGGCGACGGCGAGCAGCACCTCTTCGCGCTGGATCTTGATGCCGCGGGGGGCATCGATGCCGATGCGGATGCCGTCACCACGCACGTCGAGGATGGTGATGGTGATGTCGTCACCGATCACGATCTTCTCGCCCGTCTTACGGGTCAACACAAGCATCGTCTCAGCCTACCGAACCGCTCTCCAGCCAACCGACCTGGATGCCGAGCTGGTGCACGGTTTCTGGGGTGTCGGTGGTGTCGCTGCCGATGACGGCAATCGCGTCGATATGTACGTGGGACTGCACTGCGCGCACCCAGCGGGCGGTGTCCTCGGCCTTGCGCCCGACATCCACCACCACCCAGACCTGGTCGGCCTTGAGATACTCGAGGGCTCCAATCGCATCGTCGTCGAGACCGGGGCGCGGAATACCAAGGGCGATAAATACACTGTGCTTCTCGCGAACTCCGGCGGCTCGGGCCGCCATGGCGCTGATGCGGTCCTTCACCCGGAAGTATCCATCGGCGGTGACCGCCCCGGCGATGCTCAGAGCCCGTAGACCGGAAACGTGGGACATGTCCCGGGCCACCGGGAGGGGGTCGTCACCGAGGCCAACCACGACGACGAGATCGCCCGCTGCCTCGAGGGGCGTCTGCCGAAAGATTGTCGGGCCACCGATGAGCGGGGGAATCGCGGCGGTGTTGTAGGTGAGGTCCGCCATGATCGAATCGAAGTCGACCGAGTGCGTAGAGAGCCGGGGAATCAGGGTGCCGTAGTGCGAGATCGCCTCGGCAGTGTCCGCATCGTCGAGGAGTCGGGCGATGCCCGCCCTGGTGGGCAGGTCGAAAATATGGGCGTCGCGAGCGGTGCCATCCGGAACATCGACTTCGATCTCGTATCGTCGCGAGGCGAAGAAACCGGAGATTCCGCCGGAGGTGACGGCCTTGACCGCGATGACCTTCGCCAGCGGACCGTGCTCGGCGAGAACGCGGGCGTTCAGCTCGTCGAGCGACGCGCCCTCAAGCTGATATCGACTCGGCACCGCGCACCACTCCTACCGTCTCGATGTTCACATTGGCCGAGGTGACCTCCTGGTACGACAGCACCGGCAGCCCTCCGGACTGCGCCGAGACCAGGCGACGGATGGCCGGCCGTAACGCCGGCGCGCAGACCAGCACCGCAGACATCCCGGTGCCCTCCACGCGGGCAACCACGTCGCGCACCGAGCCGAGCAACGACTCGAGCGCGTGTTGGTCGATGATGATCTGGGTGCCGAGTTCCGAGGGGCGCAAACCCTCAAGCATCGACTGCTCCAACAGCGGATCGATCATGATCACGTGCAGGGTCTGGCCGTCCAGGTACCGCGCACTGAGAGCCGGACCGAGTGCCCCGCGGGCAGCCTCGATCAGCCCCTCTGGATCGGACGAGACCTTCGCCCGCAGCGAGAGCGCCTCGTAGATACGCGGAAGGTCGTTGATCGCCACCTGCTCGAGCAGCAGGCCCTGAAGCACTCGCTGCACCTCGGCGAGGCTGAGAAGACCGGGCACGAGCTCATCAACGGCGGCGGGATTGATCTCCTTGACACCCTCGGTGAGGACGCGCACGTCTTCGCGACTGAGCAGGCGCGCGGCGTTGCCCATGATGATGGACGAGAGGTGGGTGACGACGACGGAGACCCGGTCGATCACCGTTGCGCCGGTCATCTCGGCGCTGTGGCGCATCTCGCTCGGAACCCATTTGCCGGTCAGTCCGAACACGGGCTCGAGAGTGACCGCGCCGGGCAGCGGATCGAGGGCCTCGCCGAGCGCGAGTACCTTGCCGGCAGGGGCGATGCCACGGCCCGCCTCGACTCCGGCGATGCGGATGACGTAGGTCGCGGGCGGAAGCTCGATGCTGTCCCGAGTGCGCACGGGTGGCACGACGAGACCCATGTCCATCGCGATCTTGCGCCGGAGGGATCGCACGCGGGAGAGCAGGTCGTCAGAGGCATCCGAGACCAGGTCGACCAGGTCGGGGGCGAGAAGAATCTCGAGGGCGTGCACGCGCATCTGCTCGATGAGGTTTTCGGTGGTTGAGCCACTTGCGGGGTCCGCGATCGCCGCGGTCTCGATCTCGAGCTTCTTCACGGCTTCACGGGCCTTGATGCGCTGGGCGATGAGGATGAGCGAGAGGCCGACGATAAGGAACAGGATGATCGGCATGCCGGGGATGAAAGCCATCAGGATCGACGCGACACCCGCGATGATGAGCGCATACCTGGACTGGCTGAGCTGCGCCCCCGCGGTGGATCCCATGTCGGACTCGGCATTCGACCGCGTGACGATCATGCCGGTGGAGACGGCCATCAGGAGCGCCGGGATCTGCGTGACGAGTCCGTCCCCGATGGTGAGCAGCGTGTACTTGTTCACCGCGTCGCCGATAGACAGTCCGCTTTGGATCACGCCGATGGCAATTCCGCCGACGATGTTGATGATGATGATGATGATTCCGGCGATCGCGTCGCCCTTGACGAACTTGGAAGCACCGTCCATCGCGCCATAGAAGTCGGCTTCGGCAGAGACCTCGGCACGGCGCTCGCGGGCCTGCACATCGGTGATCAGGCCGGCGTTGAGGTCGGCGTCGATGGCCATCTGCTTGCCGGGCATGGCATCGAGGGTGAACCGCGCACCGACCTCGGCGACTCGCTCGGCACCCTTGGTGACCACCACGAACTGGATGACGACGAGGATCAGGAAGATCACCGCACCGATGATGATCGAGCCGCCGACCGCCACATGACCGAACGCACCGATCACCTCGCCCGCGTAGCCGTTACCGAGCACGAGACGCGTCGAGGCAACATTAAGGCCGAGGCGGAACAGCGTCGCCACGAGCAGCAGCGAGGGAAACACCGAGAAATCGAGCGGCTTCTTGACAAACATCGTGGTGAGAAGGGTCACCAGCGCGAGCATGATGTTGACGATGATCAGCAGGTCGAGCACGAAGGCCGGGATCGGTACGACGAGCAGCAGGATGATGCCGACAACTCCGAGCGGCACCGCGAGCTTCGCGAGATTCTTATTCATCTTCAGTGCCCTCCAGCGGCGACTAGTTGATTCATCTCGTGCACGCCCTTCGACGACCCGCGTGTGCGCAGTGCGAGCACGAAGGCGAGCACGCGGGCGACCGCGTTGTACAGGTCGACCGGGATCTCCTCCCCCAGGTCGCAGGCCGCATGCAGGGCACGGGTGAGCAGGATGTCCTTGACGATTGGCACCCGGTCCGTCTCGGCCTGCTCGCGAATGCGCAACGCAATCTCGCCAGCGCCTTTGGCGACCACGCGGGGAGCCGATTTGCCCGGCTCGTACCTGAGGGCGATGGCGAAGTGCGTGGGGTTGACCAGCACCACGTCGGCATCCGCGATGGCAGCCATCATGCGATGGCGACTCATAGCGAGCTGGCGAGAGCGGCGCTGCCCCCTGATCATGGGATCGCCCTCCGACGACTTGTTCTCGTCTTTGACTTCTTTCTTGGTCATGCGGGTGCGCTTGCGGTTACGTCGCATGATCACGAAAACGTCGGCGGCGGCCAGGATGAGCCCGGCGATCACCGCGGACCGCACCAGGGAGGCGGTACCGTCGGTCGCGGCCTGGATGAGCGCGGAGGCCGGCAGCCCGCCCCCACTCATCAGCACGGGCATGAGCCCCTGGATCACGGCGAGGAGCACAAGACCGACAACGACCGTCTTAGACAGCGCCTTCACCCCCTGCCAGGCCGCCTGCATCCCGAAGGTGCGCTTGAGGCCCTCCACCGGGTTGAACTGGTCAAACTTGCCGCTGAACTTCTTGAAGTGGATGCCCCCCTGCGCGGCGGCCGTCACGAGCACCGCGATCGTCACCACGGAGAGCAGCGGCAGGATGATGCCGCCGACGGAGCCGAGCCCGTCGACGAGCGCCTGCATCGCGTGCGTCGGGTCGGGGTGGTCCATCACTGTGCGCAGTTGGTAGAGCGGAGCGGATGTTGCCTCGGCGCCCGCAGACACGGTCGCCGGGATCATCACCGCGGCTACGCCGATGGCGACCCAGGCGGTGAGGTCCTGGGACTTGGCGAGCTGCCCCTTTGCGCGCACCTCTTTCATGCGTTTCTCGGTGGCGAGCTCTGTCTTTTCGCCGGAATCTGCTTCGGGCATCGCTACTTCACCCCCGTGAAGACGGAGACGGCCTGTCCGGTGATCGCCGCGACGATCTGCGGAAGGGCGGCGAAGACGAAGACGCCGAGCGCCAGAGTGATGAAGATCTTGAGCGGAAAGCCGAGGGCGAAGGCGTTGAGCGCCGGGGCGACCCTGGTGAGGAGGCCGAGGCCGGCATCCGCCAGAAAGAGCACGACGATCAGCGGGCCGGCGATCTGCACGGCCGACAACAGCATCTGGCCGACGGCGAGCGTGATGGCGTGGATGGGCGCGGCGAGGTCGATCTGGCCGGCCACGGGAAGAGCGTCAAAGCTGCGCGCGAGACCGCCGACAATCAGCTGATAGCCCCCTGACGCGAAGAGTAGTGCGAGGGCGGTCATCTGGTAGAGCCGGGCGAACTGGGCCCCGTTGATCATCATCTGCGGGTCGAAGCCCTGGGCGAGTTGGAATCCGCCGAACAGGTCGACCAGGTTGCCGGCCGACTGAATTGCCGAGAAGACGATCATGACCAGGAACCCGAGGAGGGCGCCGGTGACGAGTTCTGCCAGCAGTCCGACCACGAAACCGGCCGTGTCGGGTGACACATATCCGCGCGCAACCCGGGGCGAGACGGCGAGCGCGAGCCC
>JANYIZ010000204.1 GCA_025408445.1 Frigoribacterium sp.
CGAGATCAGCATCAACTTCGAGCTGCAGTTCATCCTCGAGACCGCATAGCCTCCCTCGGCAAAAGGAAGGGTCCCCGCCTCGCGGGGGCCCTTCTTCGCGTGTGAGCCCTTCGCCGGTTGCCCGCTGCCTGGTGCCTGGTGCCTGTTGCCTGGTGCCTGGTGCCTGGTGCCTGGTGCATGGTGCATGGCGCCTGGTGGCTGTTGCCTGGCACCTGTTGCCCGGTGCCTGGTGCCTGTTGCAAATGCAGGACGGGACGTGACAGGAGTGGCGGATGAGCCTCATCAGCAACATCCGTCACAGATGTTCCTGCATTTGCCACATCGGGAGCGCCGGAGACTGCCACACGGGGAGGGCGGGAGACGGATGTCGCGACGCACACCTGGCCACGGGAGACTAGCGGTGCTGGCCGACCTCGTGGTCCGCGTGCTCCTCCGGCTCCAGCTGGAAGGTGGAGTGCGCCACGTCGAAATGGTCGGCGAGGCATGCACTGAGGGAGTCGAGCAATTCGTCCGTGCGATTCTGGCTGAACACCGCCGGGTCAACCACGACGTGGGCAGAAAACACGTTGGAGCCCGGCGTGATCGACCAGACATGCACGTCGTGCACCGACACCACACCGGGCTTCGAGATCACGTGCTCGCGGATGAGCGCGACATCCGTTCCGCGCGGTGTTCCCTGGCTGAGCACACGGATCACATCACGCAGCAGGCTGAGCGCCCGGGGCACAATCAGAGCGGCGATGGCGAGGGATGCGATCGCGTCCGCTCGCTCAAACCCGGTGAGCAGGATGACGATGGCTGCCACAATCACTGCCACCGACCCCACGAGGTCACCGAGCACCTCGAGATAGGCGCCGCGCATATTGATCGAGTCTTTCGCCCCGCCCCGCAACACGAGCAGGCCGGCCGCGTTGGCGACCGCTCCGAGGCTGGCGACGAGGAGCATCAGCGGCGCCTGTACCGCTCCGACCGCGGGATCAAGCAGGCGGGTGACCGCCTCGACGACCACGAAGGCCACCACCAGCAGCAGGATGAGCCCATTGGCCAGGGCACCGAAGACCTCGGCACGACGGTGGCCGAAGGTCTGGGCATCCGTTGCCGGCCGCGCCGCCACGCTCAGAGCGACAAGCGCCACCAGGAGTCCGGTGAGGTCGGAGAGCATGTGGCCGGCATCGGCGAAGAGCGCAAGCGACCCGGAGAAAATACCGCCGATCACCTCGATCACGAGCACGACCATGACGATCCCGATCGTGATCAGCAGGCGCGCACGATTCGCCCGGCCGGCCTGGGGATCCAGGCCGTGCGAGTGGCTGTGCCCGTGTGCGTCGCTCACCTCACCAGTCTAGAAACAAACGCTGAGCAGGGGCCCCGTCGCCATCAGACCGGGAAGACCAGCAGTGTGCTGCTCGCGGTGGCGATGAGTTTTCCCCTCGAGTCATGCACCGTGCCCTCGGCGAAAGCCGCCCGACTTCCCGGTTTCGTGACGATGCCGACGGCGGTCAGCTGGCCGGTGTCGGCCATCACCGGCCGGAGATAGCTGATCTTGATCTCGAGAGACGTGTAGCCCTGGCCTTTCGGCAGGGTGGTCTGCACCGCGCAGCCCAGCACCGAGTCGAGCAGAGTGCAGACGAGTCCGCCGTGTACCGTGCCGATCGGGTTGTAGTGCGACTCGTCCGGATCGCAGGTAAATGTGACCCTGCCCACCTCGGCAGCGACCGGTCGCATCCTCATCAGGTTCACGATAGGAGGTTGAGGCACGCTGCCGGCGACCAGCCCCTGAATGTACTCGAGCCCGGACATCGTCTTCGCCAGGGCGGCGCCCACCAGCGGATCTTCCCAGGTGACGGTTCTCGAACGATCGATGGGGGATGATTCGGCCTCGCTGCGCATCGGATGGTCCTTTCCCCGACCAGCCTAAGACCGCCCTGGCGCCCGTCCTGCGGGAATGCCTACGCCTGCCCAGCGTTGGTACCTGCATGGACTCCCGCGAACAGACCACCCTTCTCGACTGGCTTGCCCTGCAGAAGCAGGCCCACCGTGAATTCGGAGGGCGGCTGAGCGAAGTCACGGACTGGGATGCGCCCACCCCCGACGCCGAATGGAATATTCGCGACCTGGTGACTCACGTGGTTGAGGAGCAGCAGTGGGTGCCCTACCTGCTCGCGGGATCCACCGTCACGGATGCGCAACGCAGGATCCAGCCGCTCGGGGATGACCTTCGCGCTGAGTGGAGGCTGTACTCCCTTGCCGCGACCGCCGCCTGGGACGCCGCCGTCCCGGAGGCACAGGTGAGCCTGTCGTACGACACCGTGCCCGTGATCGACTATCTGCGCGAGCAGGTGAGCGACGTCACCATCCACTCTTGGGATCTCGCGCGCGCCGTCGGTGCCGACGAGACCCTCGATGAGACCCTCGTCGCGGGCGTCTGGACGGTGTTCGAACCGCAGCGAGACACGCTCTCCGCAAGCGGCCTGTTTGCGGTGCCGGTTCCGCTGCCAGAGGATGCGCCGCTACAGTTGCGCCTGCTCGCCCTCACGGGACGCGACGCTCGCCCGGAAGTCTAAAATCCCGCGACCGCGTGCGGGAGGTAGTGCTCGGTCAGCAGTGCGAGCTCGTCGTCCGTAAGGTCGAGCTCCGCCGCCGCGACCGCGTCGTCGAGATGCTCGAGCCTGGTGGCTCCGACGATCGGGGAGGATACGGCCGGCTGCTGCACCACCCACGCAAGCGCGACCTGAGCGCGCGGCACACCGCGGGCCTCGGCGACGGATGCCACCGCATCCGCCACCCGGCGGTCGGACTGCTCGGACTGGACGTAGAGGGTTTTTCCGAACTCATCCGTCTCGGACCGTGACGATGACGCATCCCAATCCCGCGTGAGCTTGCCGCGGGCGAGGGGGCTCCACGGCAGCACACCGACGCCCTGATCGAGGCAGAACGGATGCATCTCGCGCTCTTCCTCGCGGTTGATGAGGTTGTAGTGATCCTGCATCGACACGAAACGCGTCCAGCCATTCAGGTCGGCCGCGTGCTGAGCCGTGGCGAACTGCCAGGCGAACATCGACGACGCCCCGAGGTATCGGGCTTTGCCAGACGTGACCACGTCGTGCAGTGCTTCCATCGTTTCCTCGATGGGCACGAGGGAATCCCAGCGATGAATTTGGTACAGGTCAATGTAATCGGTGCCGAGGCGACGGAGGCTCGCGTCGATCTGCTCCATGATGTGCCCGCGCGACAGCCCTCCACCGTTTGGCCCCTGACGCATTTTTCCGTGCACTTTGGTGGCGATGACGACCTCTTCGCGCGTCGCGTATTCACCGAGAGCCCGGCCCACGATCTCCTCGCTTGAGCCATTCGAATAGACGTTGGCCGTGTCGAATGTGGTGATACCGAGCTCGAGTGCTCGGCGGATGAACGGACGGCTCTGCTCCTCCGGCAGGCTCCACGCATGATTGCCGCGACCCGGGTCGCCGTAGCTCATGCACCCGAGCGTGACCGCCGAGATCTCGAGGCCGCTGTTTCCCAGTCGCGTGTAATCCATGATTCCAGTCTGCCCCCTGCCGAAGCCGGTCAGGCACTTCGTGGCGATGCTGGGCCGCGGAGAGGCGATCTCCTCACGGTTCCGAGGTGGTCAGGTCGCGATTGGCGCTCTGGACCGTCCCGGCATCCGCAGTGCATAGGCGGATGCTCCGACGAAGAACACTGCTCCAACGGCGAAGGCGACCGGATAGGAGACCGTATCGGCGAGAAAGCCGGCCACAAGCGGTCCGATGATCGCGCCGAAGTCCGAGAACATCGAGAACACCGCGACCGGTCGCCCGCCCGAGGCGCCGGCGACATCCCCGACCGCAGCCGCCGGAGCCGTCCCCATGAAGGCCGCTGCCACCGCGTAGACACAGAGCAGCGCGGTGAGTGCCCAGAAACTCGTGACGAAGGGAATGGCCGCGATGGTGACGGCCGCGACCGCGAACGAGCCGACGATGGCAGGCTTGCGACCGACGGTGTCGATGAAGCGGGCCGCGGGAGCGAGCGCGATGGCCTGGGCGACAGCGGAGAAGGCGAAGGCGACACCGGTCCAGGCACTCGGACCGCGCAGCACCTCGACGATCAAAACGGGTACAAGCGAATTGCGCACTCCGAAGGAGGTCCAGCCCTGGGCGAAGTTCGCGATGCACGCGGCGCGGAATCCACGGTCGCGCAGCACCTCGCGAAACGGTATACCCACAGTGGTGCCCGATTCAGTCGGTGGAGCGACCGTCCGTGGCCGAAGGAGCAGGATGCCGACGACACCGGCGACGGCGAGAGTGCCGGCGTAGAAGAAGAACGGAGCACTGAGCGAGATCGTGGCAAGCAGTCCGCCGAGTGCCGGGCCCGTCATCCCTCCGATGAGAAAGCCTCCCTGGTAGAAGCCGATGGACCGTGCGCGCATCGCGGTGGACGTCGATCCGATCAACAGCGTCATCGCCGACACCGTGAACATCGCCGAACCGATGCCCCCGATGCCCCGCAGGATCAGCAGCTGCGGATAGTTCTGGGCGATACCGACCAGCCCGCTCGAAAGCGCGACAATACCGATACCAATCGAGAGGATGGCGCGCTCTCCCGCCCAATCGATCAACCGACCGCAGAAGGGACTCGAGACGAAGCGCAACAGCGCGAACGCGGAGATAACCGCACCGACCTCTGCGTTACCGACACCGAAGCTGCGCACGTAGACGGGCAGCACC
>JANYIZ010000205.1 GCA_025408445.1 Frigoribacterium sp.
GGAGAGACCCTATTGGTACATGCACCAATAGGAAGATGGTGCCAGTCAATCTCACGGGAATTGCGATGTCAATAGTCGGCTCACGGTCTCGCCGAATGGATCCTGCCGAACGCCGGCACGAGATCGTCACGGCCGCGAGCCGGGTCGCCATAGGGGAGGGGCTGGAGCGCGTCACTGCGAAGCGGGTCGCCGAGGAGCTCGGGGTAGTGCCCGGGTTGATCAACCACTATTTCGGTTCTGTGGATGACCTGGTCGCGGCGGCCTTCGGCCACGCGGCTGAGGCGGAGCGTGCCGTTGTGTATGGCACGGTCTCAGCGGGGGCTGGACCGCTTGATGAGCTCAAGCGCCTGCTGGCCGCATTCCTGCAGCCCGATCGGGACCCCGTGAGCCTGTTGTGGCTCGACGCGTGGCAGGCGTCACGCCGGCGCCCAGCGCTGTTAATGGAAGTGGTGCGGCAGATGGAGGCGGATACCGCGCAGCTTTCGATGTTGATCACGCGAGGTATCGAATCGGGTCATTTCGTCACCGTCGATGCGGCCTCGACGGCCCTCCGGATCATGGCGCTCATTGACGGCCTGAGCATCCAAGCGGCCACGCGGGCGCAGATCGACTACAGCACGGTTGTCGACCTGGTCGCGGGCACGATCCAATCGGAGCTCGGGCTTGCGCCGGGGGAGCTCACCGGCTGACAGTCTTTCGCCGGGGTCCGATTCGTGTCAGTGAACCGGTGTTTCACAGGGCCTTCCCTCGGGGGTGCGGGTGCAACGACCTTCCGCAGTCAGGCCCTCGACTTCGCGGGGGAGCGCGGCTTCGTCAGGGTCAGATGGACGATTGGCGCAACGCTACAGTTGCGTCTCGATTCGATTACTGCAACTCTAGGGTTGCAGTAATCAACCGAAAGGAAAAGAATATGACCATGACTGAAAACGAGCCCTCCATCGTCGACAGCGATGACTTCACAGTGCGGCGCACCATCACGATCGCGGCTTCGATCGAGAAAGTTTGGGCCACAATTACGGAGGCCACCCACATTGCGCGATGGTTTGGGCAGTCCGCAGTACTCGACACGGTCGCCGTAGGTGCCGTCGGCACCTTCTCCTTCGATGGCCATGGCACTTTCCCAATCCGAATCGAAGAGTGCGACCCGCCCCGGACGATCGCCTACCGCTGGGGTGACGGTGATCCGCACGCGGTCGATCCGTTCGAACCGGATCGCTCGACCGTTTTCCGCTTTGTGCTCGACGTCGTCGACGGAGGGACCCGGCTCACGGTTGTCGAATCAGGCTTTGGTGGCCTGTCTGATCCGGCCGCGAGCATGGAGAGCCACCGCGGAGGCTGGGACGCGGAGCTGGATGAGCTGGTCGCCTACCTGGATGGGGGATCGTGACCACAAACACCCTTGTTCCGGTGCTCGCCGCTCTCGGCGATGAGACACGGTGGAGCATCCTGGTGGCACTCGGCGAGAGTGACGCGTCCGCGTCGGCCCTCGCCGGGATGCTCCCGATCACGCGCCAGGCGATTGCCAAGCATCTCGCCGTGCTGCAGGCGGTCGGGCTGGTGGCATCCGCGCGCAGGGGTCGTGAATTGCGCTACCGCGTGCTGGGCTCACAACTCAGCGAGACCGCTCGGAAGCTGGAGCAGATCGGCGCCGATTGGGACCGCCGACTGGTCGCGATCAAGCGGATCGCGGAGGAGCTATAGCGAAGTCAGGGGCGATTCCATCGACTCGGAATGCATGAGTTTCTCGCGAGGCTGGCAGAATTTTATGTTCCTATCGCGTCCGGAAAAAGGGCTGCAGTTACGGCGAGAGGCGAAGACCTGGCTGGCGGCGAGGCCAGAGTGTTCAAAGACTGGAGCGATGATGCAAGCTGTCGAACCAAACTCCGAACGCTGCCTCGTCTTCGCTGGCCCCGCAGAGCATCCCCTCTGCCTCACGACACTCTACGAAATGCTCGCGACCTTCTGGCACTAAACCACTACTTGACATAATGTTCATTATCAGCGAATGGCAGCACCAGCGAATCAGCCTGATGCACCGGCCCGATCAGGGATACTTAAACCATGTCATCGTTCTTCTCGCTGGTGCTCTACACCGGTATCGCGATCCTCGTCCTCATGGCCGCACTCGTCGCCGTCGTCGCGGTTATCGGCATCGTCGTTTCGTTCTCGCCGACACTGATCCCGGGGTTACTGCAAAGCTGACGCGATTCGCACTTAGCCCGTTACTTGACATAACGATACAAAGTTACTCCTGCTCGCCTGGGCCCAGAAATCGTTCGATGGCCTCGACCACGAGTTGGTGATCGGCAAGCTGGGCCAGGCCCGAGACCGTAACTGTGCCAATGAGCCCGGAGTCACGGATGTTGATCGGAAACGATCCGCCGTGGGCGGCGTAAAGGAAGGTGTCATTCCACTCACGCGCCTCGAACGGCGTGCCGGTGGCGCGATGGCGCAGCCCCACGAGAAACGAACTGTTGCCGAACCGACGAACAGTGCGCACCTTGCGCTCGATCCACTGGTCGTTGTCCGCTGCTGTGCCGGCCAGTGCGGCGTGAAAGAGCAGCTGGTCACCCCGGCGGATGTCGATGGTGATGGTGTGAGCGCGCTCGGTGCCGAGCTCCACCAGAAGGCATCCGAGTTCCCAGGCATCGGCGTTGCTGAACCGCGTGAATACGAGGCGCTCTTCCTGGGCTTCGATCTCCGCGATGAGGCCGGCGGTGTCTTCGGTCATGGTGAGCCTTTCAGTGGGAGGGCAGCTGGTCGCGGAGGAGGTCGATCAGCTCCGGAGGACGAAACGGTTCGGTTGTGCTGGCGAGCTCGTCGATCGTCCACCAGCGCGTCTCGAGCACGTCGAACTGCTCCTCCGCCGTCCAATTCTCTCGCGACGGTTCGAAAGCTGTCGTGCGCAATACGTAGTACTCGGCGTGACCCGTGTCGTGATCTCCCCCGGCATAATCCGGTAGGAAATCCTGGCCCCACACCGGCTCACCAAGATCGGGGATGTCGAGGCCGGTCTCTTCGAACAGCTCGCGCCGCGCCCCTTCTGCATGGGTCTCCCCCGGCTCCACTCCGCCACCGGGCGTGATCCAGCGCGTCTGCTCTGCGGGGACCGATCCGACGGTGAGGTACAACAAAATACGGTCCCGTTCATCGAAGAGCAGGATCCGAGAAGTGAGTCGATGTCGATTCAGCACTCAGCACCCCTGATTCACTGTGGAGGGCAGGTAGCGTGACCACCAGTCCAATACCGCTTCGAAACGCTGCAGCCGGTGCCTGGGTCGACCACTTCGACTCAGTTCGTGGTTCTCCCCCGGGAAGATGAGCAGCTCGGCTTCGACCCCGTTCCGCTTCAGCGCGGCGTAGTAGCGCTCGCCCTGGCCGAGCGGGCACCGCAGGTCATCTTCCGAATGGATCACCAGGGTCGGTGTCGTCACCTGGCCCACCACCGCCTGCGGGCTCTGCTCACGCATCCGGTGCGGATCCGTGCCGGTGTATTCGTCGCTGAAGAATGAGCCGATGTCGGAGGTGCCGACGAATGCCTCGGGGTCGAGGTAGCCGCGCTCGACGATCGCCCCGGCGAAACGGTGATCGTGAGCGATGATCCACGCCGTGAGGTAGCCGCCGTACGACCCACCCATCACGCCGACCCGCGCGCCGTCGAGCATCGGATGTCGCGCGAGGGCGCCCTCGAGGAAGTCCATCACGTCCGTGAAGTCGACAGTGCCCATCCGGTGGCGGATGGCACGTCCGTGGACCTCCCCATAGCCGGCCGAACCGCGTGGGTTGCACATCACCACGGCGTAGCCCGCGTCGACGTAGACCTGCGCTTCGTCGAAGAACGAGACCTCCCACTGGGTGAACGGACCGCCATGGATCACGAGCAGTACCGGATGCGGTTCCTCCTGGTCTACGGGCGTGAGCACCCAGCCGTGCACCTCTCCACCATCGCGGGCGGTTATGGACAACTCCTCAAGTGGGGTCACTCCGGTACCGCGAAGGGCCGCGGAAAAATCGGTGAGCGGGTGGAGCCCCTGCGGGGTGATGAGGCCGAGTTCGCCCATCGACGCGGGAGCGGTGTAGCCGACGACGATCGCGCCACCGAGCGAATCCGTGCTGTGCACCACGACCTCGTCGGCGACAACGACTGCGACAGTCCCGTCACGGGTAATTTGCCATAGCTGTGCCCTGCCGCGCGTGAGCGCGTGCACGAGGGCTCCGTCGGTGGTGACGGTGAGTTCGCCGTCGAGATCGACCATGCTCGGGTCAGTAAGCAACCGGACCGCCTCCCCCGGTGCATCCCGCAGCCAGAGCTGGTTGCCGCGGCCGACGAAGTCGACGCCATGCTCTCCCAGGTCTCCCCCAACGAACCATAAATCGCCGCCCGAACCGTATCCAATACGGGAAATGCTGTACCGACGGTGTTGGCCGGTGACCTGCACGGCCTCCGGCAGCAAGTCTCCAGCGCCCGACAGGTCGATTTCGAACACGTTATTAGCAAGGTCGAGATCCCGGTCCGGATGCCGGGCCGAGACCACCGCGAGGGTCGAGCCATCCGGCGAGAAGGCGAGGTCGCCGTGATCGAAGTCCCCCTCGGTGAGTCGTCGCGGCTCGGGAATGGACACGACCGGCTCCGGCATCGGATCCTGCGCCGAGGGCGCCGCGGCGTAAGGGGGTTCGTCGTCGATGTGCGGCACATCAACGAGGAACACGTGCCGACGCCGATCGATGGTGTAGCCGAACCCGTTGGAGCGGTATTTGAGAGTGCTGATGCGGCGCGGCGGCTCGGCGCCCTGGCCGAGATTTGCGACGGTGCCGTAGCGACCCTCATCGGCGACAGGGGCAGTGAAGGCGATCCGGTGGGAGTCCGGAGACCAGCGCCAGGCAGTGATGCCGAGCGTCTGGTCGGTCACCTGCAGTGCTTCTCCGCCGGTGGCGGCCATGATGTGGAGTTGTCCTGGCCCGTCCCCCAGTGATCGAACAAAGGCGAGCAGAGCGCCATCCGGCGAGAACCGCGGACTCGAATCGCTCACGCCCCGGGTGATCCGGTGAGCGCCGGAGCCGTCGAGATTCACGCTCCACAGCTGGCCGACGACACGGTCCGCGTCAAGATCCGGCCGGGAAACCGCGGTAACGGCACGCGTGCCATCCGGATGGATCGTGGGGCGGGACACACTGGAGAGCAGGGGCAGATCGATGGCTTTCATTGCCTCCCATGCTATCCACCGCCACCTTCAGCGCGACCCTCAGCGCGACCGGATCGGTCAGGCGGTGCCGAACTCGCTCACGTCGCCCACCAGGCGTGTGTGGTCCTCAGGGATGGCCTCGACCGCCGCGGCGACGATCTCCGCCGCGAATTCGCTCACGTTATAGAGGCGTCCGGCGGAGTCCTTGCGGGCGCTGATCGCCCCGGGATTGGCCCGCTCGAGCAGGGTAGCCGTGATGGTTCCCTCGATCATGTCACCGGAGACGACCACGAAGCCGATGCCCGCAGCATCCAGGATCGGGATCATCTCGAGGAGGGCGTCCTCGCCCGCGCGCTTACTGAGCGCGACCGGTAGGTATTCAGGCATTGTCGGGGTGGAGTGGATGAAGTGCGCCTGGTGGCTGGTCACGAAGACCACCCGTGAGCCAGGCGCGAGCAACGGAATCGCCGTGTTGAGCAGGGTGACCTGGGCATCGCGGTTCAGCTGCATCGCGTAGTCCTCGGCCATGCCGGACTCCATGCCTCCGGAGGCATTCATCACGAGGATGTCGAGTCCGCCCCACTCGCTCTCGATCGTGTCGAACATGGCGGCCACCGAAACCGGGTCGGTGAGATCCGCGCCGATGGCGATGGCAGATCCGCCGGCCGCGACGATCTTGTCGACGAGTTTGGTGGCCCGCGCTTCCTTGTTGCGAAAGTTGATCACAACGCTTGCACCGGCCTCGGCGAGGGAGGCCGCCGTTTCTGCACCGATGCCGCGGGAGGAGCCGGTGACAAGGGCTCGGAGCCCATCGAGCGATCCGGCGGCGAGGGGATTTGTCACGGGGAGACTCCTGGATTCCATGGGCGGTCGTGGCGCGTCGCCACGGGTCACGAGAATAGCAAGATCAGGCAGTTTCGCGGGAGCTGGTGCTAGTTTCAAGGAATAAGACTCGCAAGGGGTGCAGCTGGATGATCGTTGATTTCCTCACGATGTATGCCTGGATTTTCTGGGTGGCACTGCTCCTGATCTTCGTGATCGTCGAGGTGATCACCGTCGACTTCACCTTTCTGATGCTCGCCGGCGGGTGCATCGGCGGTCTCATCGCAGGCCTCCTCGGGGCGCCGTTCTGGGCGCAGATTTTGATCGCCGGTGTGCTCGCTCTCCTGTTGCTATTCGTTGTGCGGCCCGCGATAAAACGCTCGCTCGGGCGCGGAGCCGACCAGACCCCCACCAACGTCGCGGCCCTGCTCGGCAGCGGCGGCACGGTAACGACTCCCTTCGTCGACGGCCAGGGCCACGTAAAGCTCGCAAATGGCGAGACCTGGACTGCCCGCCTTTCACAGGCCACCACTGATCGACCGGTCGATACCGGTGAACGCGTCGTCGTTACGGCGATCGAAGGGGCGACCGCGATAGTGGTCCCCGCAGAAGGGACAGCACTGTGACCACCGACCTGTTCGGCCAGATCATCCTGGTGATTGTGATTATCATCATCGCAATTTTTGTCTTGACCATCCTGTTCCGGGCGGTGAAGATCATCCCGCAGGCACGAGCCGGCGTCGTTGAGCGTCTCGGCAAGTACCACAAGACCCTCCAGCCCGGCCTCAATATTCTGGTTCCCTTCATCGACCGGGTGCGGCCGCTCATTGACATGCGCGAACAGGTCGTCTCCTTCCCGCCCCAGCCGGTGATTACCGAAGACAATCTTGTTGTTTCGATCGACACGGTCGTCTACTTCCAGGTCACGGATGCCCGTGCCGCCACCTATGAGATTGCCAACTATCTCGGCGCCGTCGAATTGCTGACGACCACCACCCTGCGTAACGTGGTCGGAAGCCTGAACCTCGAGGAAGCACTCACCAGCCGCGACAACATCAACGGCCAGCTGCGCATCGTGCTCGACGAAGCGACCGGCAAATGGGGCGTGCGTGTCGGACGTGTCGAGCTCAAGGCGATCGATCCGCCGGTCTCTATTCAGGACTCGATGGAGAAGCAGATGCGTGCCGAGCGGGACCGTCGTGCGCAGATCCTCACTGCCGAGGGCACCAAGCAGGCCGCCATCCTGCAGGCAGAGGGATCTCGGCAGGCCGCGATCCTCGAGGCCGAGGGTGGCGCGAAGGCCGCCGTGCTTCGGGCCGAGGGCGAAGCACAGGCGATCACCACGGTCTTCCAAGCCATCCATGCCGGTGACCCGGACAGCAAGCTGCTGGCCTACCAGTATCTCCAGATGCTACCCAAGATCGCCGAGGGCGACTCGAACAAGCTCTGGATCATCCCATCGGAGCTCACCGAAGCGATCAAGAGCATCACGGCTGGCTTCGGTGCGAGCCTCGGTGGAAACACTCCAAGTCACGCTGCCGCGACCCCTCCGGCCACTCCCCCGGCGCCGCCGGCAGTGCCGAGCACTCCCCCAACTTTGCCAGCACCTATCCCGCCCGCCGTCTAGGCCACTGGCTGACAGGGGAACCGGTCGGCTGGCGCGGTCGGTTTCTGCAACAAGGCACTCTGCGTCTATGTATGTGTATCTGTACGGGTCATCGCGATGTGCAGCCGCACGGCCATTCAACCCGGTGCGCGTGATAGTACGACGGAGGCGAGGCTAAAGATAGCGTGGCTGAACCAAGCACGATCGGTACCGGCGACGGGTTCTTTTTTGGCCCGCTGCCCCGCGTCCTTGCACACCGAGGCCTGGCAACGGATGCGCCGGAAAACACTCTTCTCGCTTTTCTCTCTGCCCTTGCGATCGGCGTCACCCACCTCGAGACCGACGTGCATGCGTCGGCCGACGGGGTGGCGGTCCTCAGCCATGATTCCGATCTGGCGCGCACAGCCGGAATGGCCGTGCGCATTGATGAGCTCAATTTCGCGGAGCTCAGTGGGGTCGACCTGGGGCATGCTCAGACCTTCCCCAGCCTCGACGAGGCGCTCAACGCCTTCCCTGAGGCGCGATTTAATCTTGACCTCAAGTCGGATGCGGCGGTTGTGCCTGCCGTCGCGGCTATTCTCCGAGCTCACGCGGTGCATCGAGTGCTCGTGACCTCCTTCGATAATAGGCGCCGGCTGCGGGCGGTACAGGCGTTGCCGGGAGTCGCTACCTCGGCATCAGCTGCGCCCTTCGCCGGCGCCTTATTGGCTGTGAAGCTTGGCCTGGTGCCGCTCGCCCGTCGCGTGCTGCGTGACGTGCAGGCCGTGCAGGTACCCGAGCGATTGCGAGGAGTGCGCGTGATCTCCCCACGAACCGTTCGTCTCCTCAAGGCGGCCGGCGTTGAGGTGCATGTCTGGACGATCAACGAGCCGGCGGACATGAGACGGCTACTCGATCTGGGAGTCGACGGGCTGGTGACAGACCGGGCGGACCTCGCTCTTGAGGTGGTGAGAGAGGCTCACTCCCGTGAAGAGTAGCCTGTGAGTTTGCTGGAATCGCCGCGTGATGGAAAGGTTATGTCCAGCTTGTGGGTTTATAACTGGTGATTGCATCGCGAGAGAGGACCACATAATGGCGGATCGCAGTTTGCGCGGAATGAGACTCGGATCCCAGAGTCTTCAGAGTGAAGAAGGCGTGACCTTCTCCCCGCGGAAAAAAAGTACATATCAGGCCGTAGACGGCTCTACGTTCGAGGTCACCTTCTCCTCTGACGCGGAGATTCCCACGGTGTGGGAATCCCCGAAGAGCGGCCTGGAGGGCCGACTTCTCGGTGAAGACGGAGTGCAGGTCGAGCCAGAACCGTCGGATGCCAAAATCCCGCGCACCCACTGGGACATGCTGCTCGAACGTCGCACCCGCGCCGAACTCGAGGAACTGCTCCAGGAGCGGCTCGACTTCCTTCGGGCACGCAAAGGACAGCACAAGGTCGGCGCGTAGTCGTCTATCCGGAGACCTAGCCGATTGCCATCGTGATGGTAATCGGCTATTTTTCTGCCCGGAATGCGGGCGCCGAAGGGTTCGAGGAGCGGCGGCCCGAGATTCCCCACAGCGTCACCCGCAGCAGGGCTTCGACGACGATGCCCGGGTGCATCTTCGAGTGACCGGCGGTGCGTTCGATGAAGACGATCGGATGCTCGACGACGCGCTTTCCCGCCCGCTGGAGACGCCATGCCAATTCCACTTGAAAGCAATAGCCCTGCGAGGATACGGCGGACAGGTCAAGCGTGCGCAGCGCTTGCGTGCGGTAGACCCGGAATCCCGCGGTGATGTCGTGGATGCCAGAGCGGAGCATTGCCCGCGAGTAGGCGTTTCCGGCGCGAGAGATTGCCTGGCGGATCAACGGCCAATTGCGCACCGATCCGCCCCGCACCCAGCGGGACCCGATGACGAGGTCCGCTCCCGCTGCCACAAGACTGAGCATCGCCGGAAGGTCCGCCGGGTCGTGGGAGCCGTCGGCGTCTATCTCCACGACGTAGCGGTAGCCCCGCTCGATGGCGTGGGCGAAGCCGGCCAGGTAGGCCCGCCCGAGGCCGTCCTTCGCCGGACGATGCAGCACCGTGAGCCCCGGGTCGGTCGCGGCGAGACGATCTGCAAGCCGCCCCATACCATCCGGGCTCGAATCATCGATGATGATCACGTCGGTCTGCGGCACCGACTGCCGGATGCGGCCGAGAACCGTCTCGAGGCTCTCGATCTCGTTGTAGGTCGGCAGGATGATGAGGGTCTCAGCCACGGCGACCCCTGCCGCGGGAAATAGCGGACCGCGCGCGACGCGGCGCTAACAATATGCCGACGGCAAGGCTGGCCAGTCCGAAGCCCGCGACGATCCATTCGATCTGGCGACCGGCGAACATCGCCGGGGTGAGTGTCGTGCTCAACGGAATGGTCTCGACCATCGCACCGCGGGTGAAGGTGGGCAGCTTCGCGATCACCCGGCCGTCGGGAGCGAACATGGCGCTCACTCCGACGGTGGAGTCGTTAACGACGCTTCGACCGGTCTCGATGGCGCGCAGCCGTGCGATGGCCACCTGCTGCACGCTCTCGTCGGAGTGTCCGAAGTCGGCGTTGTTGGTGGGGGCGAGGATGAACTCCGCTCCCCCGTCGACCATCCGGTGGATCAGCCCGTCGTCGACGATGTCGAAGCAGATCGCGAGCCCCGCCATTGCGCCGTTGATGTCGAAGACATTGGAGCGCGTGCCGAAGGTGTAGTCACGCGGTACCAAATCGAACAGGCTCGGCGCGAGTGGATACCAGAAGGAGCGATCTGGCAGGTACTCGGCGAACGGCACCGGATGGATCTTGTCGTACTGGGCGACCGATCCCGCGCCGTTCTTCCACAGCAGCAGGCTGTTGAATGTCTGCCCCTGAGCATTCTCGGTCCGGGTACCGGTGACGAGTGGGGCCTGCATTTTCTCGGAGACGAAGTCAAGGGTCCTGGCCGCCTGCTCGTTGCGGAGCGGATCGATGTCGGAGGCGTTCTCCGGCCAGACGATGACGTCCACCTTCTTTCCGAGGATCGGTACGGTGGCCTGCAGGTGATCGTCGAGGCTGTCGCCCGGCTGGATCTGGGCGAACAGGCCGGAGTTGGAATTGCCCTGCACCGCGGCGACACGAATGCTGCCGGATTCGAATACCGGCCAGGCCGGGAACAGCGCCGCGATGAGGAATGCGGTCGCGGCGATCATGCCCCGCGTAGTAACGCGCACGCGCACCGTGCGCACGGCCTGCAGCAGCACAGCGCTGAGCAGGGCAATGACGAAGCTGACACCGGACATTCCGAGCCAGGCGACAAGCGGTGCGAAGGTGCTGTCTGACTGGGAGAAGGCCAGACGCCCCCAGGAGAAGCCGCCGTAGGGCCAGACGCTGGTAATCGCCTCACGAAGCACCCAAAGCCCCGCCAGTACCGCGGGAAGACCAACCAGCTGCGCTCCCGTACCCGACCACACTCGCGGAACGTGGCGCCAAGCCAGCGCCATCAGCACGCAGCCGAGGGCGAAGAATACCGATTCGAGCCCAGCGAGGGCGAGCCACGGCACCGCACCGAGATAGACCGTGAGCCAGAGGATGTGATTGCCAAAGAATGCGAATCCGCCAACGAACCCGACGAGGAGTGCCGACCACGCCCGGCGACCGTGGAGCGACCAGAGCATCAACGCCGTGCCGACGAAGATGAGCGGCCACCATCCGATACCCGGGAAGGCGGCAGCGTTGGCATAGCCGGACAGCGCCGCGACAAGGACTGCAGCCGTGAGTGGGAGCGGTCGCGAGAGACATCCGGAGGTGGCCCCCTGGCGGGGCGGGAGGCTCGAACGCACCCGTCAAGCCTAAAGGGAGCGTGTGAGGACTGCGGCCATCGGCATCCCTGCCGCAGTCACGCGACCGAGGAGTACGCCACGATGCCGCGGCGGATGGATTCAAGCGCCTGGCGTGCCGTGCGTCCGACGGTGCCGTCGGCTACGACCGAGAGCTGGTCGAGAAGGTCGATCGTCTGTTTCGTCATGCGCACGAAGTCCCCGGCCGCGAGCTCCGACTCGAGCAGCACGGAGTCGAGGGACACCCCCTGCGCCCAGCGGTTCATCGCGAGCGACAGCCCGGTGGAGAGCGGATTGCTCCCGGGCAGCTTGTGGTCGCGTTCGATGTCGTCGAGCTTCGACCAGAGGTCCGTCGTCTTCTCGAAGGCCGGACGGAAGGCGCCCTTCGGAAGATAGCGGTCTGAAGTCTGGCCCTCATCCCGACGTGGCTCGTAGACCAGGGCGGCGGCCATGGCAGCGAGACCAGCGGGATCGAGGTCGTTCCAGACTCCACGGCGCAGGCATTCGGCCACGAGGAGATCACGCTCTCCGTAGATGCGCCGGAGAGTGCGCCCGTGCACGGATGCGGTCACCTCGCCGGTCTCGGAACGCACCAGATATCCGAGCTCGAGCAACACGTCGGT
>JANYIZ010000206.1 GCA_025408445.1 Frigoribacterium sp.
CGGAGTGGCGCTGGGATTCTGTATCTGGCTGCCCGATTTCTTGCCCGCCACACCGACCTCGCCCGGCGACACCGTCACGGTCGACCACGCCAACAGAAGTGCGACCACGCCCGGCGAGCGAGATTCTGCAGAGCGATTTCATCGACTCGGTCGTCGTTACCGATACCCTGCCGATCCCCGCAGAGAAGCGCTTTCCGACTCTCACCGTTCTGCCGATCGCCCCGCTCATCGCCAGCGCGATCCACGAGGTGTTCAACGATGGATCGGTCACCTCGATGTTCGACGGTGCGGCCTGAGGACTGACCGACCGAACCGTGTCGCTCTGCTCTCGTAGAGTGGAGGCATGACGATCACGACACCGCGACCGTGGCTTTCCAGTTACGCCGAGGGCGTGCCGGCCGAGATTGAATTACCGACCGGGTCGTTGTTCGATCTCCTCGAGGCATCCGTGAGCGAATATGGCGACAACATCGCGCTCGAGTTCTTCGGGGCGACCACCACCTACGCCGAGCTGGGGGAACAGGTACTGCGCGCCGCCGAGGGCTTGAGACTACTCGGTGTGCAGAAGGGCGATACCCTCGCCCTGGTGCTGCCGAATTGCCCACAGCATGTCGTCGCGTTCTATGCAGTTCTGCGCCTCGGGGCGATCGTCGTCGAACACAATCCGCTGTATACCCCGCGTGAACTCCGGCACCAGTTTGAAGACCACGGGGCGAAGGTCGCAATTGTCTGGAACAACGTCGTCGAGACGGTGCAGCGCTTTCCTGCGGATGTCGCGGTCCAATCGATCGTGTCCATCGACATCACCCGGGCGATGCCGTTCGGCACTCGCGCTTTGCTGCGGCTGCCGATCGCGAAGGCGCGAGCGTCTCGCGCCGCGCTGACGACAGCGGTGCGAGGCACGGTTCCCTGGCGCACGCTTCTCGATCACCCGACGGTCGATGGGCATATCTTCCGGCCGACGCCGGCGGATGTCGCACTCATCCAGTACACCAGCGGCACGACCGGCTCGCCGAGGGGTGCCACCCTCACCCACCTCAACCTCGCCACCAATGCCGCCCAGGCCAGGTCCTGGGTACCCTCGGTGGCTCGCGGTACCTCGGTGGTCTACGCCGTGCTGCCGATGTTCCACGCCTACGGGCTCACCCTCTGTCTGACCTTCGCGATGAGCATGGGATCGCGGTTGGTGCTCTTTCCCAAATTCGACCCCGACCTGGTGCTCAAGGTCGTGAGGAAGCATCCGGCCACTTTCCTGCCAGCGGTGCCGCCGATTTATGAGCGACTCACCGCTGCCGCCGATAAGGCGGGAGTGTCGCTGAGGGGAATCGAGATCGCGATTTCGGGGGCCATGCCGCTGTCGGCATCCATCGTCGAACCGTGGGAGGAACGCTCCGGTGGCTATCTGGTGGAGGGCTACGGGCTCTCCGAGACGAGCCCCGTTCTGATGGCTAATCCGGTGGGTCCGAGCCGCCGGGCCGGCACCGTCGGACTGCCGCTGCCCAACACCGAGGCGCGGGTCGTCGACCCCGAGAATCCGACAACCGATCGCGCAGCCGGAGACGAGGGCGAGCTGATCGTGCGCGGCCCGCAGGTGTTCTCCGGCTATTGGAAGAAGGCCGAGGAGACGGCGCAGGTCTTCGTGCCGGCGGCCGACGGCGACGACGGCGGTCCCTGGTTTCGCACCGGCGACATCGTTACCATCGACGCGGACGGTTTCGTGAGAATCGTCGACCGCATCAAGGAGCTCATCATCACCGGTGGTTTCAACGTGGCACCGAGTGAGGTCGAAGACGCACTTCGGTCGCATCCGTCCGTGGCGGATGTCGCGGTCGTCGGCCTGCCGAGCGACCACAGTGGCGAAGAGGTGGTGGCCGCGGTCGTTCTTGCGCCCGGTGCAGAGCTCGACGAGCAGGGTTTGCGCGATTATCTGCGCCCGAGCCTCGCCGCCTACAAAGTTCCCAAGCGCGTGGTTGCCGTCGATGAATTGCCGAAGTCACTCATCGGCAAAGTCATCCGACGGCAAGTGCGTGACCAGCTCCTTGCACAGTAGCTGTCACCGGTCTGAGCCGGGTCGTGGTCCCGCGCGCCATCGTGGCGGGTTAGCCTCTTTCCATGGCTGGTTCACACAGGGCGTCGTCGTGGGGCACCACCCATGTTCCCACCATCCTCCGTTCCCTTGAACCCCGACTCCACGCGGGCGAGTTCGTGTTCGTTTCGGTCGCACCGGACCGGGCGGCGCAACTGAACGGATTAGCGACGATCGTCGAGCTGGAGGGCACGACGGTGGTGCTGCGTCGCCAGGACGCCGATTCCGAGTTCCTTCCCTACGATTTTGTCGCCCGGTGGATCACGCTCACGGCGCATTCATCACTGGCGACGGTTGGCCTGACGGCGACTATCGCGACGGCCCTGGCCGAAGCGCGGATTAGCAGCAATGTACTGGCGGGATTCCACCACGACCACCTGCTGGTTCCTGGCCATCAGGCCGAACTGTCGATGAGTGTGCTTCGCGAGCTCACGCGAGCGGGAGATGCTGAGGATTAGGTGTTGTTTCCTGACTTTGGCACCGGTGACAGCGTCGGGGAAATGGGGATGAGGCCGAGCGAGGCGACGTGCCTGTCGCCTCCGAACGCGCCAACCGTGTAGCACTCCCAGCCCGGTCCGGCGGCGGCGAAGAGCTCGAACCGCGCCGATGCAGCGGTCGCCTCCGGGGCTTCATAGGCGACCCAGGCGTTACAGGCTTCTTGAGCGGTCGCCGCCGCGACCGACATCGTTGTCAGCATCCCCGGCAGCACAAGGCACGCGATACCGACGATTACCACGATGCGCAAAACCACCCGCATACGGCGACGGCGTGGAGCTCCCTCGGTCGGCACGTAGCCGGCCAGTTCGGGCTCGTCGTCGTAGGTCATGGCGCTTCGATCTTGTCACGGTCCCGGCGGATTACGGGCCGGGGATGGTGCGCAGTTATGGTTCCGGTTGCCTAGTGGCCGGAGCCCTCGGTCTCTATCTCGGTGCGGTCGCCGCTCCACAGGGTGTGGAAGACGCCTTCCTTGTCGATGCGCTTGTAGGTATGCGCGCCGAAGAAGTCGCGTTGGCCCTGCGTGAGGGCGGCCGGAAGACGGTCGGCACGGAGGCTGTCGTAATAGGCGAGCGATGACGCGAACACCGGCGCGGGGATGCCCGCGTGCGCGGCGTCCGCTACCACGTTGCGCCACGAGTCCTGCGCCTTCGCAACCACATCGGTGAAGAATGGCGCGGTCACGAGGGAAACCAGCGAAGGATCCTCGGCGTAGGCCTCGGTGATGCGGTTGAGGAAACGGGCGCGGATGATGCAGCCGCCACGCCAGATCTTGGCGATCTCACCCTTTTTGATGTCCCAGTCGTACTGCTCGGCTCCCGCCACGATCGCGTCGAAGCCCTGGCTGTACGCGATCACCTTCGACGCGTAGAGCGCCTGGCGCACGCCCTCGATGAAGCCGTCGACGTCTTCGACCGGGGATGCGGTCGGTCCGGGGAGCGCCGCGGCCGCCGCGCGCTGGGCAGGCTTGGACGACACGGAACGCGCGAACACGGCCTCCGCGATGCCGGAGACCGGGATGCCGAGGTCGAGCGAGGTCTGCACGGTCCAGACGCCGGTTCCCTTCGATCCGGCCTGGTCGAGGATCACGTCGACAAGAGGCTTTCCGGTCTCCGCATCGACCTGGCGAAGTACCTCGGCGGTGATCTCGATCAGGTAGCTCTCGAGTTCTCCCGTGTTCCACTCGGCGAAGATATCCGCGATTTCTGTTGGGCTCTTGCCGGTGCCACGACGGATCAGGTCGTAGGCCTCGCCGATGAGCTGCATGTCGGCGTATTCGATGCCATTGTGAATCATTTTCACAAAGTGTCCAGCGCCGTCGTGGCCGACGTGCGTGACGCAGGGTTCGCCGTCCACGACCGCGGCGATCGACTCGAGGATCGGGCCGAGGGTCACCCATGACTCGTCGGATCCGCCGGGCATGATCGACGGGCCGAGAAGAGCGCCCTCTTCGCCGCCGGAGATGCCGGCCCCCACGAAGTTGATGCCGGTCTCGCGCACGGCCTTCTCGCGACGGATGGTGTCGGTGAAGAGTGAGTTGCCGCCGTCGACGATGATGTCGCCGGGTTCGAAGACCTTGACCAGCTCGTCGATCACGGCATCCGTTCCCGCACCCGCCTGCACCATGATGAGGGCGGTTCGCGGCTTCGTGAGCGAGGCGGCGAATTCGGCGTAGGTCGTGGTGCCGACGAAGTGGGCTTCGGGGTGCTCCGAGAGTAGCGTGTCGGTCTTCTCGTGGCTGCGGTTGAATACGGCGACGGTGTTGCCCGCGCGGCTCGCGAGGTTGCGGGCGAGGTTACTGCCCATGACGGCGAGCCCGACGACCCCGATGTTTGCGACTGAATCCTCTGACATGGGCTCTCTCCTTGCGAAAAATGAACAGTTACCTCAACAGTAGCTTTCAGTCGCGGGGTAGCGACTGGATGTAGCGGTGCACGACGGCGAGATCGAGGTCTCCGAGGCCGGCGGAGACGAGTCCGTCGAATGATTTGCGCAACACGTCGAGCAGCGGGGTCGCCGTGTCCGTTGCGGCTGCCGCCGCGGCGGCGAAGCCGAGATCCTTCCCCATGTAACGGGCGATGCCTGTCGGCGCGTAGTCGCCGTCGATGATGCGTTGCTTCTTGGCCTCGAGCACCCGACTTCCCGCGTATCCGCCCTCGAGAAGCGAGAGCAGCGCAGCGAGGTCGAGACCGGACCGTTCAGCAATAACGCTCGCCTCGCCGATGGCCGAGATAGTCGCCGCGACGATCAGCTGGTTACAGGCCTTGGCGATGTCGCCGGAGCCCAGAGGTCCGAGATGCACAGGTGTACCGAAGGTCGCGAGCACCGGGCGCACCGCCTCCACGCTGTGCGGATCCCCGCCGACCATGATCGAGAGGGTTCCCGAGACGGCGCCCTCCGTGCCACCGGAGACCGGGGCATCGACAATCGTCATCCGTCCGCTCGTCGCTGTGGTCAACCGCTCTGCGATCTCGCGGATGCCGACGGGTGACACCGACGAGCACACCACGACAGTGACGCTCGAGCTCGAGCTCGACACCGCGTCCGGGCCGAACAGGAGTTCCTCCACCTGGGGTAGGTCGGGCACCATGATGATGATGATCGAGCATGCGTCGGCGAGTTGCCGGGGGGTCGCGATCCAGATTGCGCCCGCCTCAAGGGCGTCGGCGGCGCGATCCCGCGATCGCCCAGTGACGCGCAGATCGCCGATATCGGCCTTCAGGTAGTTCAGTGCCATCGGAAGCCCCATCTTGCCGAGGCCGATAAATCCCACTGATAACTCGACTCGCACGGAATCATTAAGCATCTGTGACATAAAAACAGTATACAGAACGCTGTTCACCAGAATGGATACATCGCTAAGATTGACTCACTTCCTCTTCGAGGGGGCGCACCCTCCGCTCAAAGGAAATCGACGTGACGACTGATCAGCTACTACGGGTCGCGACCACCACCCCGATCAGCGAGGAACTGATCGCCCACGTCGATGACGATCGCTTCGTCGCCGAGCTGCGCGCAGAAAATGCCCGCCGATTCCTCGACGAGAACCGCTGCTCAACCGCCTCGACACCGTCGGGTTCTACTGAAGACGTCGAGGTCTGTTGAACGGGATGGAGCGGCGATGAGCGAGCCCGAGGAGAAGGGAGCACTGGCACCGGCTGTGCAGAAAGCGATCCGTATTCTAAATCTGCTTGCCGCGTCCCCTGGCCGACCGAAACCGCTGAGCGACATCGCCCGCGAACTCGGAATCGCCAAGTCGTCGACCTCCAATCTATGCGCCGCCCTCGAGGAGGGCGGCCTCATCCGTCGCACCGCGAGTGGCTTCCTGCTCGGTCGACGAACCGTCGAACTCGGCAGCGCCTATCTCGCCGGATTCGACCAGATTCGCGAGTTCTATCGCATCTGTGAAGAGTCCGAGGTGCTGCATCGGCAGCTCGTACAGATTGCGATGCTCGACGGCCTGCGAGTGCTGTACCTCGCCGTCTACGAGGGTCGAGAGCGCTTTCCGCTGTCGGCCAGTGTCGGTGACCGGTACCCCGCCTCCGCAACTGCGGTCGGAACGGCGCTGCTGGCCGAACTTGCACCCGAGAGGATCGAGGCGCTCTTTCGCGAGCCGAGCCATCTCGTCAGTCTGACCAACCGGTCGACAACTGACCTGGCCTCCCTGCAGGCAAAGCTCGAAATCACCCGCCAAAATGGCTACGCAGTCGATGACGGTGAGGTGCACCCCAGCGTCTTCGCCCTCGCCACTCTCGTGCCGTCGACCCGCGCCGATGAGCCTTCATTCGCGATCGGGGTCTCCCTCGTGCATCCGAGTGACACGCCTGCAGAGCGAGAGAGCGTGGTCCAGGCCCTGCAGCAGGCATCCACCGAACTGTCTCGTCCCGTCCTCGTCGACGCACGGCACGACGATTACCTAACCAGCGCCGACAGAACTTGTACCGAGGAGTCCCAATGACCGCCCTGTTCGATCTCACCGGCCGCATCGCCCTCGTCACCGGCTCTAGCCGTGGCATCGGTCTGACTCTCGCTCGCGGCCTCGCGAGGTCGGGAGCCCGCATCGTGCTGCACGGGCGCAACCAGACAACTCTCGATGCTTCCAGGGAGACAGTGCTGAGGGAGTCGGGGGGAGAGGTCGCGACTGCCCGTTTCGATGTGACGGATACCACGGCCGTCGACAACGGGATCGGCGAGATCGAATCCTCGGTCGGGCCCGTGCAGATCCTTGTGAACAATGCCGGAATTCAGCGCCGCGCGCCGTTCACCGAGTTCGCCCTGAGCGACTGGAACGAACTCGTCGCATCCAACCTCACCAGTGCATTCCTCGTCGGCCAAAGGGTCGCCCGCGGCATGGTCGACGCAGGATCAGGCAAGATCATCAACATCGGCTCGGTGCAATCCCAGCTCGGCCGCCCTGGTATCGCCGCCTATGCCGCGACAAAGGGGGGCATCGTGATGCTCACCAAGGGGATGTGCGCCGACCTCGGCCCACACGGCATCCAGGTGAATGCGATCGCCCCCGGGTATTTCGCCACGGAACTGACCAAAACCCTCGTCGACGATGAGACCTTCAGCCAGTGGGTGCGAATGCGCACGCCGGCCGGTCGGTGGGGCGACACCGAGGATCTGGTCGGCGCGCTCGTGTTCCTCGCATCCGGAGCGTCGGACTTCGTCAACGGACAGATCCTCTATGTCGATGGCGGCATGACCGCGGTGGTCTGAGCGACCAGCCCAGATCCGCAACCCGATCCTGAACGAAAGAGAGAGCATGACGACGCAACTTCCCGACACCGCGCTCGGCGTGGTCGCCCACGCGAAAGACGATCTCCGGATCGAGTGTGTCGCACTGCCACGCCCCGAAGCCCATCAGGCGGTGGTCGACGTCGCATTCGGCGGTATCTGCGGATCCGATCTGCACTACTGGACGCACGGAGCAGCGGGGGAGTCGATCCTCAAGGCACCCATGGTTCTCGGCCACGAGGTCGTCGGCACCGTGCGATACGCCGCAGCCGACGGATCCGGCCCGCCGGTCGGCGCCGCCGTAGCGGTACACCCGGCCACCCCTGGCCCTGGCGATGGCAGCCGGTATCCGGAGCACAGCCCTAATCTCTCGCCGGGCTGCACCTATCTCGGAAGTGCCGCCCGTTTCCCGCACACCGACGGTGCGTTCGCCCGCACCGTCGTTCTCGACTCCCGGATGCTGCGAGAGCTGCCCGCGGGTCTGTCTCTGCGAGACGCCGCACTCGTCGAGCCGGCGAGTGTGGCCTGGCACGCAGTGTCCCGTGCGGGCGACGTGAAGGGAAAGCGCGTTCTGGTGATCGGGAGCGGCCCGATCGGCTCGCTGATCATCGCAGTGCTGCGCCGAGCTCAGGCCGCGCAGATCATCGCTACCGACATGTTCGAGACTCCACTCGCGATCGCGACGGCCGTTGGCGCAACACGCACGCTTTTTGCAACGGATGCCGACGCGATTGCGACCGTGGACGCCGACATCGCCATCGAGTCATCCGGGAGCTTTCGTGGGCTCGCGAGCGCCATGCGCGGCACGACGCGCGGCGGCCGGGTTGTCATGGTGGGGTTGTTGCCCTCGGGCGAGCAGCCAGCGCTCATCTCGCTCGCTATCACCCGTGAGCTAGAGCTTGTCGGATCGTTCCGCTTCAACGACGAGATCGACGAAGTGATCGCTGCGCTGGCCGATGGATCACTGGCTGTAGAACCCGTCGTCACGCACGAGTTTCCGGTCGAAGAGGCCCTCGAGGCCTTCGCAATCGCGAACCAGCCTGCGGTCTCGGGCAAGGTACTTTTGAGATTCTGAGTCGCGGCCTCACCGTCAGCCCGCGACCGCCGGATCGATCACCGCGAGAAGTGGGCGTCCCTCGTTCGCCCGCCGCACGTTCTCTTCCACGCGATGTGCGAGCGTGCGCCAATATGCGTCCTCCGGATTCGCCGAGTGCGGTGTGATCAACGCGTTCGGCAGCCGCCACAACGGATGATCAGAGGGCAGCGGCTCCGGATCGGTGACGTCGAGCGCCGCACCAGCGATCTCGCCAGCGCGCAACGCCTCCACGAGTTGGTCCGTGACGACGAGATCTCCTCGCGCGACGTTGATGAGCCATGCTCCCGGCTTCATCGCGGCCAGCTCCGCTGTGCCAATCATTCCTCGTGTCTCCGATGTCGATGGAGCCGTTAATACGACGTAGTCAGCATCTGGCAGAATCTCCCGGTACCGGTCGCGCGAAACCGTGCGTTCGGCGCCGGCGAATGAACCCGAATTCGACACCGCCGTGATCACGCAGCCGAACGGCTCCAGAAGCGCGACAAGCGAGTGACCGATACCCCCCGCCCCAATTATTGCAACCGTGCTCCCCGCCAAGGACCTGGTATTTTTCGACGTCCATTCGGTCGCGCGAGCAAGGGTATGCAGGCCCTTGGCACCGAGGAGCATGAGGGCGAGCACATGTTCGGCCACCTGCGGTGAGTAGGCGCCGGCGGCACTCGTCCAGACCGGGACCTCCGTGATGTAGCCCGGTTGGGTCCAACGCTCCACGCCCGCATGAGGCAGCTGGATCCAGAGGATCCGGTCGCTGATCATGCCGACGACTTCGCGGGCATCGTCCGAACCGTGGTAGACGATCGCATTCGCTTCATCGAGCGGTACGACCCGTCCGCCACCTCGTACTACGGCATCCTCGAGGAGGGGTAAATGATTCGGTCCGACATAGACCCTGACGTCGTCGATCGCTTTCATTGTTGCTCTTCTCGTTCGTCGTTCCGTAACTCGTCCACGAGTCGTCGAAGATACTCGGCGCTTCGCTCCTGCATCCACAGGGCGTCTCCGCCATAGTGCTCGACCACCATCGGGCCGGTGTAACCCGCCTTCAAAGCTTCTTTGACGGCGAGCCGGTAGTCGATCGCACCGTCCCCGAGCGCGGTCGGTGCGACTGCGAAAGGACCGCCGGCTGCCAGGGTGGACCGAGTGTAATTCTTGAGGTGCCAGTAGGTCATGTGCGGTAGGCATCCCCGAAAGGTATCGAGCCAAGATTCGCGAAGTGGGGTGACAGATCGCACGAGATTGCCGAGATCCGGATTCACGCCGAAATTCGTGCGATCTACAGCGGCCATCAGTCGAGTCGCATCATCTGAAGTGCACAGCAACGAATCCTCGTAGAGTTCGATGTTCACGTCGATGTCCAAGTTCGCAGCCGCGTCGCACACTACGGCTAGACGCCGGGCCGCTATATCCCAGTTCTCGTCGGTACGGTCATCGGCTGGACCCGCGTGCTCCCAAAACTGCGCAGATTCTCGTTGCACGTCGATGAGAGCTGGATGAAATCCCACGCCCACTTTCCGAAGTCGGAGACGATGGGCCACCTCTAAGATTTTCACGGTGTATTCAAGGTTCTCTTCGCCGAGCTCCGGATCGATGACGCTGCGGCGAGAGGTCCCCAAGCAGGGCGCTGTGAGGCCCAGTTCCGCCAGGATGCTTCCGAGATCGTCGATCTCGCTGGCGGTCAACTGGGCAAAAGGAAGCCAGCTGTCGAGGAGATCCACTCGGCTAAAACCGCAGCGTCTCAATTGTTTGAGTTCGCTGCGCCAACTCATCGGGCCAGCGCCCCGCCGGGCACCGGGGGTCTGAGTACACAGGGCGAGAACGCTCCCCACGATCGATTCGTCCAACGCTGTCATGAATTCCTGGCCCCTCTACCCGAACGGTGCTGGCTCGCGCTCGTTTACCGACGTGATCGCCAGAACTCTATGAAACAACCCGGTTCCATAATCGTTTTTTGTTCAACAGACTGAATTCTGAGCGGAATATACCCCAATCTCACAGCTATTCGTTCAGCCAGTTGAACGTAAGGCTTGTTTGCCGCTGCCGCGAGTGTTTGAGTGACAGCCGACGGTAAAGACATGAGGAACCCGATGAAGAGTTTCAGACAGGCGCCAGCATGGGTGGCGAGATGATGATCGCGGGGATTCTTGCACCCGGCGCGACACTCGAGAAAATGGCGAGCGGATGCATCTGGGCCGAAGGTCCTGCGTGGGTCTCCGGTGATCAGAGCGTGCGGTGGAGCGACATTCCCAACGACCGAATCATGCAGTTCCACCCGGGCTCGAACACCGCGAGCGTCTACCGCACGGATGTCGGCTTCACCAACGGGCGGACAACCGACGCCACCGGGGCAGTAGTGCAGTGCTCGCATGGCGCGCGCGCGCTGGAACTCGATGATGGTCATTCCGTCACCACCATCGTCAGCACCTGGACTGGGCGCCGGTTTAACAGCCCCAACGACGTGGTCGTCCATTCTGACGGCTCCATCTGGTTCACTGACCCTCCCTACGGAATTCAAGTGAAGGGAGAGGGCTATCCCGGTAAGCGCGAATACGGCGATAATTTCGTCTTCCGCATCGATCCGCGAGACACCTCCGTGACAGTCGTGATTGCCGATATCGAAGAACCGAATGGCCTAGCCTTCTCGCCGGATGAGTCGATTCTCTACGTGTCAGATACCTCTGCCGCCCGCGCGACCGACGGTGGGGGCAATCGCCACATCCGCGCCTATGACGTCATCGACGGACTCATCTGTAAAAACGGCCGAACCATTATAAGTCTCGAATCCGGACTTCCCGATGGATTTCGCGTCGATGGGCACGGACGAATCTGGAGTTCATCCGACTCGGGTGTGCAGATCTTCACCCCGGAAGGCGACCACCTCGCAACCATCGACGTACCCGAGGTCGTCAGCAACCTGTGTTTCGGCGGCGCCGATGGATCAGATCTCTACATCACCGCGACCACAAGCCTGTACCGGATACGCACTCGCACGACAGACGCGTCCGCAGTCTGGCGACGAAAGTAGGGCCCGATGACATTGACCCCCCCCCGACCTGTTGTCGCGACCGACACCGCCTCGAGTACTGCCAACACACCATCACCTGCCGCATTTCGCGCTGGCCTGATCCTCTCTCATATGGGTGACCGGCGAGTGCCGTTGACGATCAGCGACATCGCGATTCACCTAGACCTCGCGAAATCATCCGTCTTCAACTTGCTTGTCAGCCTCGAAGCCTCCCATATGGTCAGGAGAGGGGAACACGGTTGGGTGTTGAGTTACCGAATGCTCGAGCTGAGCCGCTCAATGCTCGCCTCAAGCACGATGGTGGCCGAGTTCGGTCACATACCGCGTGCGCTCACAACCCTCCATAGCGAAACGACTCTCCTCGCCGTGCTGGATGGGACGGATGTCATTTACCTGGCACGGAACGGCGGCACGCAGCCGGTTCGATTTCTGGCGGCTGTCGGAAGTCGGGCACCCGCCGGCGTCACCGGCCTCGGCAAGGCGATGCTCGCAAGCCTTTCGGATCTCGATCTAGATACCCGACTCGCCAGCATCGGCGAGCTCCCACGGCCCACCGTCCGGTCGCATCGGAGCGTTGATGCCTTGCACGCTGACCTGATGCAGATCAGGGAACGGGGTTACGCCGTAGACGACGAGCAAGGCGTGGTGGGGGTTACCTGCGTGGCGGTCGCTTTTGTCGCGGAAGGCATGCCCGCGGCGGTGAGCGCCACGCTGCTCGCTCCCCGGGCGACATCTGACATGCGCTCGCGATTGGCGTCCGAACTTTCTATCCTCGCCCGCGGGCTGAGCGACCAGGAGCAGCTATGAACACCTCCCTTCTCAGCGTGGAAAACCTCAATAAGACGTTCTTCGCGACCCGCGCCGCTCGAGATGTATCGTTCACCGTCGAGCAGGGCGAAATCGTTTCGCTGCTCGGTGAGAATGGTGCCGGTAAGTCGACGGTAATCAAGATGTTGGCTGGAGTGTACAAGCCGGATAGCGGGCGGATGCTTCTCGCCGGCAGTGATCTCTCGACTCCCGGTACGAGGTCGAAGATGTCCTTCATCCACCAAAATCTCGGTCTTATCGACTGGATGACGGTGGCCGAGAATATGGCGATGACGCTGGGTTACCCGCGCCGGTTCGGTCTCGTGGACATGAAAGCGCTTCGCCGCCGGTCACGTGAAATTCTCGAACTCGTGGGGGGAGGGATTGATCCGGATGCTCGCGTCTTCGATCTGCCTCGCACCGAACGGAGCCTGCTCACGATCGCACGAGGTCTCGTTTCGAACCCGAAGCTGCTGGTTCTGGACGAGCCGACGGCGTCCCTCCCCGCAGCCGATGTCGAGCGCCTCTTTACGGTGCTTCGAAGGCTCCGAGACACCGGTGTCGGAATGATCTATGTCTCGCACCGCCTCGACGAGGTCTATGAGATTTCGACGCGAACGGTGGTGATGAGAAGTGGGGCAGTGGTCGCGGAACGCTCGGTTCACGGCCTATCGCACACTGAGCTCGTCGAGCTGATCGTCGGCCACGAGGTATCGACCATCACCTTCGACGAGCCCGGAGTGCAGACCAGGCTCGAGCTCGCGGATGCGCGGGTGGGTGATGTCGGTCCGATGAACCTGGTCGCACCTCGCGGCGAAGTCATCTCGATCTGCGGACTTCGAGGCGCGGGACAGGACGAAATCGGTCGTGCCATCGCGGGAGCCATCAAAATCGACTCCGGCACGCTGTCGATCGACGGGACGCCCGCGCGATTCGGCAGCCCGTACGGCGCGGTGAAGATGGGCATCGGTTTCGCCACATCCAACCGAGAGACCGAGTCTGTGGCGTCAGGCCTCACGGTGCGTGAGAACCTTTTCCTCAACCCCTCCATTTGGGGGCGAAAGGCCCTCTCGTTCTTTTGGCCTGGCACCGAACGCAAAGGGGCACTCGAGCAGATCCGCGCTTTCGGCGTGCGCCCCGCCGAAACCGAACTGTCGCTCGACACCTTTTCTGGCGGCAATCAACAGAAGGTGATTCTGGCGCGCTGGCTGAGTGCCGGGCGCAAGATCTTGGTTCTCGAAGAACCCACCATGGGCGTGGATATCGGAGCAAAGTCAGATATCTACGGTCTTCTGCGCGATGCCGCGAAAGCCGGAACGACGGTCGTCGTCATCTCCACCGATATGGAGGAGGTCGCCAAGATCAGCCACCGCGCCATCGTGATGGAGCGGGGTCACCCCACCGCGAGCCTCAGTGGCGCAGACCTGACCATAGCCAATCTCGTAGCCGCAGCATCGGGACTTGAATTCAAGACACTCACTGAGGAGCACACATCATGACGATGAACACGTCCGTCCGCTCGACGGCGCTGGAGCCGCCGCGCGGCACACCGTGGTATCGGCAGTTGACCACCACCTACGGGCTCGTTGTGCTCACTGCCATCCTCTTCGTGATCTTTGCGATTCTGAGGCCCAACACCTTCGCCACACTGCTCAACTTCCAACTGCTCGCGTCGTCTCAGTCGATCCTGCTGATCCTGGCACTCGCCGTGACGATTCCCATGATTGCGGGAAAGATCGACCTTTCCATCGGCTATGGAGCGGGCCTCTGGCAGGTCATGGCGTTGAACTTGCAACTCCTGGGCGTCGATTACCGCCTGGCAATACTCATCTGCCTGATCGGTGGAGCGCTGATCGGTCTGCTGAATGCGCTGCTGGTCGAACTCGCACAGGTGGACGCGTTCATCGCTACCTTGGCGACCGGACAGGTCATCTTCGCGATCACTTTTTGGATCACCGGGGGCCGACAGATCACAGACTCGGCCGGCAAGCGGGCCGCCGCGTTCGACAAGCTCGCCGCTTGGTCGGCGGGACCGCTGCCCGGGACGTTCGTGATCGCACTGGTTCTGGGTCTTGTGATCTTCGTACTCCTCGAATACTTCCCGATCGGGCGCTACCTGTACGCGATCGGCGCAAACCCCCGGGCTGCCGAGCTGACCGGCGTGCCGCGCCGCAGGTACGTCGTGGGCGCGATGGTCTCTTCCGGTGTCATGGTCGCGATCGCGGGAGTGCTCATCGCCTCTCGTTCCAGTGGCGTGGTGCAGTCCAACATCGGGCCTGAGTTTCTTCTGCCGGCGCTCACGGCAGCCTTCCTCGGGTCGACCACGATCCGCCCTGGCCGGATGAACGCGCTGGGTACGATCATCGGCGTCACGATCGCGACCATCGGCATCTCGGGACTGCAGCAACTCATTCCCGGGCAGTTCTACCTCGAACCACTATTCAATGGCCTGACTCTCGTGGCTGCGATCACGATCGCGTCGGTGACAAGCCGGCGGAGAGTTGCGCGAGCTGACGCCACACCGAAGTCGGCGCCCAAGACACCGCCCTCTGATCACGATCCGTCGTCGGCATCCTCGATCGGTATGACCGGCTCGCCTCCTCCTCCGTGACCCCGTGCCGTCACCACAGCCTGAGGACTTCAATCCCTCCGACCGCAGCAGCGGGTTGGGGCACCACCAAGAGACAGGAAAATCAATGAAGCTAAAGAACAGGCGGTTTTATATCGCCGTTGCCGCAGTAACCCTCGTGCCGATGCTCGCGCTCGCCGGTTGCTCGAGTGCGAGTGTGTCGAGTCAGAATTCGGCATCGCCGTCGGCCAGCGGAGGATCCAGCGCCGGCAAGTTCGACTCCATCCTTCCCAAGGGTGATCCAGTCGCATTCTCGAAGGCTCTCGTCGAAAAGAGCCTCACCGCATCGGAGGGGTTCACGCCTCCCTCCACCGGTCCCAAGGCCCAAAAGCCGGGCGCGAAAATAGCGTATGTCGCGGGCGACCTCGCCAACGGCGGTCACAATGCGATGGGCAAGTCCGTGCAGGAGGCCGCTGCGAAGATCGGCTGGAGCGTCAGTGTCTATGACGGTCATGGAACACCGCAAGGCAACACTGATGCGATGAACCAGGCGATCACAGCCAAGCCGGACGCGATCGTTCTCGGCGGTCTCGACCCGACGGAGCAGGCTCCAGCCATTGCCACTGCCACCTCGGAAAAAATCCCCGTGATTGGCTGGCACGCCGGCGTTCTCACCGGGCCGGGCAACGGGCTGGTCACAAACGTGGGAACTGATCCACTCGTCGTCGCACAGCTCGCTGCTGCCTATGCCGTCGCGAACTCGAACGGCAAGGCGGGCGTCGCGGTCTTCACAGATGGCCAGTACGAGCTCGCCGTCACCAAGGCTCGCGCTATGGAGGCATACATCAAGGCGTGTAAGGGGTGCAGCGTCCTGTCTTTCGAGGACTCCCCAATCGCCACCGCCGACCAGCGGATGCCCGGAATCGTATCGAACCTCCTGCAGCAAAACGGTAAGAAGCTCACGTACCTGCTCGCGGTCAACGGTAACTATTTCAGTGGGGCCTCCCGCGCACTGAAAGACGCCGGAATCGCTCCTGCTGGCCCCCCGCAGTCCATCGGGGCTGGTGACGGCGACGCCGCCGACATGCAGCGCATCCGCAGCGACAGCTACCAGGCCGCAACCGTTGCCGAGCCCATCCCGCTCCAGGGGTGGCAGCTCATCGACGAGGTGAATCGCGCCTTTGCCGGCGAGAAGCCTTCGACGTTCGTGGCGGCACCCGGCCTCATCACGAAACAGAATGTCCCCTCGGGTGACGTATTCGATCCGGCCAGTGGGTTCCGTGACGTGTACCTGAAGGTCTGGGGCAAGTAGTCCAGTGCGAATGGCCTGTCTCGCTTCGCGAGGCGGGCCATTCTGCATAAACGTACAGGGACGGTGACCGGCAAAAGCCGTGCCGCGACTTCGAGTTTCAGCGCCAGAGAGGGTCGCAGTGGATGGACCCGCGATCACCCGAGGTCCTGTTAGAAATACCGAACACCGTCTACCGGAGCGAATAGAGGGCGGCGTGCGATCCACCTCGAGCAATAGGGTCGACTCATGAACTCTGCACCGCTTCTTGTCGTCATGGGTGTGACTGGCTCCGGAAAATCGACGATCGGGGAGGCCCTCGCTGCGCGGCTCGGCATCCGCTTTGAAGACGCGGATGCGCTGCATCCAGCCTCCAACGTCGCGAAGATGGCGGCGGGCATCGCACTCACCGACGACGACCGGATGCCGTGGCTCGCGCTAGTCGGCGCGGAGCTCTCCGCCGCATCCGACGGTCTCGTCATCGCGTGTTCTGCCCTCAAGCGGGCATACCGAGAGGCGATCCTCGCGGCGGCACCCGATACTCGCTTCGTCTTGCTCGCTGGCTCCCGCGAGTTACTCGAGACTCGGCTGCGACATCGACACGGCCACTTCATGCCGGCGTCGCTGCTCGATTCGCAGCTAGCCACACTGGAATTTCTCGCGCCGGATGAGCCCGGCGTGACGGTGTCTCTCGACGCGAACGCCACCGTCGACCAGATCGTGCGCCTGCTGGTCGAGTAGCTCGCGCCCCTCCGTGACGCCTCTGCGCTCCCGAGTGACACGCGCACCCGAAAATTCGGGCGCACGTGTCACTCGGCGGCGCGGAGGTCCCCCGCACGCCCCAGCGCCCCCCTCGAATGCAATCGCACGCCCCAGCGCCCCTCAACACGTCCCGCGACCGGCGCGACCCGTGTAAGATCTCAAGCTGTACTTCGGCGAGGGATGTCACGCATCCGTTATCGACGCGGTGGATCGGGCACGTGGCTGCTTTCAGCCCCAAAGTCTTTCCTCACGCTGATGCGTTCGAGTGGAAACCAATAGACGCGGGTTGCACCCGCGAAGGAGAAAAATGTCTGAGAAAAAAGCTCACAAAGAGCTCACCAATAAGATCGCGGCCGAGTCGCGCACCACCTTCGGCAAGGGCGTCGCTCGTAAACTGCGTGCCGCCGGCAAGGTGCCTGCAGTCGTGTACGGTCACGGCACCGAGCCGAAGCACATCAGCCTGCCGGCCCACGAGATTGCGCTGCTGCTTCGTAAGGCCAACGCCATCCTGGACCTCCAGCTCGACGGAGGAGCAAACCAGCTCGCCCTCGTGAAAGACGTGCAGAAGGATCCGCTTCGCCAGATCATCGAGCACATCGACCTTATCGTTCTGCGCAAGGGCGAGCGCGTCGAGGTCGACGTGGCCGTTCACGTGACAGGAGAGCCGGTCGCGGGCACCTCGATCGACCTGGATGCCAAGTCGATCACAATCGAGGCTCTCGCCACCAACATCCCGCAGAACGTCGTCGTCGACGTCGAGGGCTTTGAGGCTGGCGCGCAGATCTTCGCGAAGGATGTCGCGCTGCCCGAGGGTTCGGTGCTTGTTACCGACCCGGAGACGCTCGTCGTCGCCATCAGCATCCCGCAGGAGCAGGATCTCGGCGAGATCCCAGAGGTCGAGGAGACTGAGGAAGCCCCCGTCGAGGAAGACGCCGCAGAATAGTAACCCCTTCATCACCTCACTGCAGTAACAGTCCATGGACTCCACTCAGTGGCTCGTAGTCGGGCTCGGCAATCCCGGGCCCGACTACGCGAGCAATCGACACAATGTCGGCCAGATGGTCCTTGCCGACCTCGCGCACCGTGCCTCGGCATCCTTCCGTTCGCACAAGACACACTCGACCGTGGCCGAGGGGCGCTCGGGTCTCGAGGGTCCGAGGCTCGTGCTGGCCAAGCCCAACAGCTTCATGAACCTCTCCGGCGGGCCGGTCGTCTCGCTACTCAACTTCTACAAGATCGAGCCGGCGCAGCTGATCGTTGTGCATGACGAGCTGGATATTCCGTTCGACAAGCTCAAGATCAAATTCGGTGGCGGGCACGGCGGCCACAATGGCATCCGCGACATCATCTCGGCGATCGGCACGGGGGACTTCACCCGGGTGCGGGTCGGTATTGGTCGCCCGCCCGGTCGGCAGTCCGCGGCCGATTTCGTGCTGCGCGACTTCGGCTCCACCGAGCGCGCCGTGCTTCCCAATCTTTTGGGGGATGCCGCGGATGCGGTCGAGTCCATCGCCCGCGACGGCCTCACTGCGGCCCAGCTGCGCTTCCATACTGCCGCCGAATAGTGCGTGCCGGTCGCTCAGCGACCGAATCGAGATTCCGCCGTCTTCTGCATAACTTCTGCAGTCTGCCGATGACAGTGCGTAGTACCCCGTCGGTAGAGGGTTCGCAGCCACCCACCAAACCTTTCTGCAGGAGTTGCGCAGCCGCGGACGGGGCAACGTGGTCCTGCGAAAAGGGGCCACATGAAGTGAGCGCCACAGCCGCGGACGCCGAAGTCTGTTACGACAACAGCCCGGCGTGCGCCTTCCGGTAAGCCCCTTCTCGCATTGATCTGGTGGTGGCTGTCTGCGAGTGGTTACATAGCAGCATGGGGGGCCGATCGATTGGAAAAGCTGTGGACGCTGCACACCCTCGTCATTTTTCTCGCTCGGTGCCGCAGTTAAGCGCCGCGGCTCTCGCAGTTCTCTTGCTTGCCTCCTGTTCTGCCTCAGGTGCGACCACCGCCACGCCGACCGTCACAGTCACCGCGACGCCGGCGCCAACCGTGACTGCCTCCCCTGCTCCGCGAAAGGCAAGCGATACTGTCTCGAGCCTCGACGCCTGGTTCGCCTGTTCGTTAGTGGCCAGGCAGTCCTGGGGGGTGATGTCTCCGGCAGCCGACGATGGTTGGACTGAGTACGGGGAGGGAGTCAACGTGACAGTCAACCCGTCCGGGGGCTATCACGTGGTGGTGGGCGTGACGCCGGCGGGCGCGCCGTACGGCGATCAGGATGAATGCAATGTGGCCGGGACTCTGGGCGCACCGATCGTCGACGAGAAGGGGTGGATCGCCCTCGGCTGACAAGGACAGTCCCGAACGCACCCGGGGTGAGCCTTCTAAATAACTTCTGAAATCTGCTGGCGACAGCAGTCGAATCCCCCGAAGCACGGGCCGCACCGGGCAATGTCGGCTGATCATGCAGGAGTTGTGCACGGGGGTTCGCACCATTCGGCGCCGGGACCACTGCCAGTGGCCACGCGTACACTTGCCCGAGTGATACTTTCGGGGTTGAATTCTGCGCTTTTGCGCGCCGACACGTTCGAAAACGCGGTCTCCTGGGCATCGCGCAATGCGGACTTTTCTCTCGTGGATGGCCTCCGCGCCCCACTCCTCGCGTCCCTGCTGAAGTCGCGCGCTGACAAGTCAAACGCTCCGCAGGCACTCCTTGCAATCGTGGCGACCGGCCGGGATTCCGAGTCCCTGCGATCTGCCATTGCCAGCGTGATGCCAGAGGCCAAGGTCGTGGAGTTCCCCGCCTGGGAGACTCTCCCACACGAGCGCCTGAGCCCCAGCGCCGAGACCGTCGGCAAGCGCATCCATGCCCTGCGCATCATGCAGCGCTGGCAGGATGCCCCGGCGGGCGATCTCGTGGTCGTCGCGAGTGTGCGCGCGGCGCTCCAGCCCCTCGCCGACAATCTCACCAGCATCGAGCCGCTCGCACTGACGGCCGGCGGCCGAGGTTACAACCTGGCGGGCATCAGCCGCCAGCTCGTCAATCTGGCGTATTCCCGCGTCGACATGGTCACGCGTCGCGGCGAATTCGCGGTGCGTGGCGGCATCCTCGATGTGTTCGCGCCGGTGGCGGAGCATCCCTGGCGGGTGGAGTTCTTCGGTGACGAGGTTGAGCAGATCCGCCAGTTCTCGGTCGCCGACCAGCGCTCGATGGAGGAGCCGGTCCCACTGGTCGAGCTGCCGCCGAGCCGCGAGCTGTTGCTGAGCGACGCCGTGAAGCAGCGCGCCCGCGAGATGCAGCACGAGTTTCCGAGTCTCAGCCAGATGCTCGCCAAGATCAGCGAGGGTATCCCGGTCGACGGCATGGAGTCGCTCGCGCCCGCGCTCGCAGATCGTCTCGTGCCGCTCACCCACTATCTCCCGACGGATGCCGCGATCGCTGTTCTCGCGCCCGAACGGGTCGCGAGTCGCGCCGTGAGCCTCGTCGAGACCAATCGCGAGTTCCTCAGTGCCGCCTGGAATGCCGCCACCGCGGGGGCCGAGGCTCCGATCGACCTCGATTCGGGCGACTTCCTCAGCATCAACGCGCTGCGCGATGCCGCCGGCTCCCGCAACTGGTGGACGCTCAGCAGTTTCGACAGCGGTGGCAGTGTCGACAGTGCTGCTATCGCGTCGTCAGAGACCTCCGAACTTCGCGACGGCGACCACTACATCCGCATCGGCGCCACCACCGTTCCCACCTTCCAGGGCGAGGCCGACGGTGCAATCGACTATGTCGGCGACCGGCTCAAGGATGGCTGGACCGTCGCGGTCGTCGCCGCCGGGCACGGTCTGGTCGAACGCGCCGTGGAGGCCCTCGGGGAGCATGGCTTCGCCGCGCGCATGGTCGACGAGTTACCGCACACGATGGATACCGGCGTCGCGTACCTGCTCTGCGCCTCCGTTGAGCACGGCTTCGAGTTGCCGGAGATCAAGTTCGCACTTCTGAGTGAGAGCGAGTTCTACGGGCGCGCCGCGGGCTACGACACCCGTCAGGTGAAGAAGCTGGCGAGCCGACGTAAGAACGTCGTCGATCCGCTGCAACTCAAGGCCGGGGATTTCGTGGTGCACGAGACCCACGGCATCGGGCGATTTGCCGAGCTCGTGCAGCGCACCGTCTCCACCGGGGGGCGCAACCCGGTGAAGAACAATCGCGAATACCTGCTGGTCGAATACGCGCCGTCGAAGCGCGGCTATCCCAACGACAAGCTCTACGTTCCCACCGACCAGCTCGACCTTCTCACCCGCTATGTGGGGGGAGAGGCGCCCGCTCTCAGCAAGATGGGTGGATCCGAATGGGCGGCCCAGAAGGGACGCGCCCGCAAGGCGGTGCGTGATATCGCCGTCGAGCTCGTGAAGCTGTACTCGGCCCGTATGGCGAGCCGCGGCCACGCCTTCCCCCCGGATACCCCGTGGCAGCGCGAGCTCGAGGAGGCCTTCCCGTTCGCGGAGACCCCCGACCAGCTCACCACCATTGACGAGGTCAAGGCCGACATGGAGCGGCCGATCCCGATGGACCGACTCATCTCCGGCGACGTGGGCTACGGCAAGACCGAGATCGCCATTCGGGCCGCCTTCAAGGCCGTGCAGGACAACAAGCAGGTCGTGATGCTGGTGCCCACAACCCTGCTCGTGAAGCAACATATGGAGACCTTCGCCGAGCGCTTCGCGGGCTTTCCCGTGCATCTGCGCGCGCTCAGTCGCTTCCAGTCCGACAAGGAGTCGAAGGAGACGATCGAGGGCATGGCGGATGGCACGGTGGATGTCGTCATCGGCACCCACCGCCTGCTCAGCTCGGGAATCGTGCTTAAGGACCTTGGGCTCGTGATCATCGACGAGGAGCAGCGCTTCGGAGTCGAGCACAAGGACGCACTGAAGAAGCTGAAGACCAACGTGGACATCCTCGCGATGAGCGCGACGCCCATCCCGCGCACGCTGGAGATGGCGGTGACCGGCATCCGCGAGATGTCGACGCTCGCGACACCGCCGGAGGACCGGCATCCGATCCTCACCTTCGTCGGTCCGTACAACGACAAGCAGGTCGGCGCCGCGATTCGCCGCGAGTTGCTGCGTGAAGGCCAGATATTCTTCGTACATAACCGGGTTTCGTCAATTAGCCGGGTCGCCTCGCAGCTGGCGGAGCTGGTACCGGAGGCGCGCATCGCTGTCGCGCATGGCCAGCTTCCCGAGCACGTGCTCGAGCAGGTGATGGTGGATTTCTGGGAGCGCAAATTCGACGTGCTCGTTTCAACCACCATCATCGAGACCGGGCTCGACATCGCCAACGCGAACACGCTCATCATCGACCGGGCTGATAAATACGGACTCAGCCAGCTGCACCAGTTGCGCGGTCGCGTCGGCCGCGGGCGCGAGCGGGCCTACGCCTACTTTCTCTACGACGCCGATAAGCCCCTCGGTGAGGTCGCCCACGACCGGCTCGCCACGATCGCCGCGAACAACGAGCTCGGCGCCGGAATGCAGGTCGCTCTCAAGGACCTCGAGATCCGCGGTGCCGGCAACCTGCTCGGTGGAGAACAGTCCGGTCACATCGCCGGTGTCGGCTTCGACCTCTACCTGCGCATGATCGGCGAGGCGGTGTCGACCTTCCGCGGGGATGTCGCCGAGGGCCAGACCGAGCTGCGTCTCGAGCTGCCGGTCAATGCCCACATTCCCGAGGAATATGTCGAGAGCGAGCGGTTGCGGCTCGAGGCCTACCAGAAGCTGTCGACGGCGGCCTCTCCCACGGCATCCCCCGACTCCATCGATCGGGTTCTCGAGGAGCTCACCGACCGCTACGGCGAGCCGCCCGTCGAGGTACAGAACCTCATCGCGGTCTCGCGTTTGCGGCGGATGGCGCAGAAGGCCGGCCTCTCGGAGGTCGTGACCGCCGGTGGCAACCTGCGCGTCGCATCCATGGAGCTCGCGGATTCGATCCAAATCCGGCTGCAGCGGATGTTCCCGGGCGCCCGCTACTTTGGCCAGACCCATTCGGTGTCGGTTCCGCTCCCGGTGCGCCAAGGCATTCCGCTCGCCGACTCGGATCTCATCGAGTGGACCGGCCAGCTGCTGGTCGCCATTTTCGGCGCCGAGCTCAAGGTAGAAGCCCCGGTGCCGGAGTAAACGCCAGCGCCGAGTAAACCCCAGACCCCTCCTCAACAAGCCCTCAGCTGCACGACCATTCCATAGCGCACGGCTTCACGTTCCCACTTTCCCCGCACTGCCGCCACCGTCACGGCATGAACCCCCAGCCGTTAGCCGAGCCCCACACCGAACCCCTGGTCGGCGGCGAGCCGGCCGGGCTCCTCGCCGACGCCATCCGCAGCTTTCCGGTCAGCCTGAGCAGTGCCGGCGCACCCCGACTGCACAACATCGCGACCGGGCAGACGCGCGCGATGATCCAGCGCGCCTACGAGCGCATCGAGATCGAAGTCATGGATGAGATGGCCAACTGCAGCTGCCCTGGCGAGCATCGCACGCTCGACGTGGACGAATACGAGTGGCTCATCTACAGCGACCTGATGGGAAAAGTAAAGATCGCGCTCGGGGAGACCGGCAGGGTAGAGGCGTTGTGGTCGAGCTGACGGTACCATATCGCATCCCAGGTCGGTATCGTACGGGGATGAGCAAACAAATCGCAGTGCGCCTGC
>JANYIZ010000207.1 GCA_025408445.1 Frigoribacterium sp.
GGCGTCGATGGTGGGCTGGTCCTTCTGGATGAAGCTCGTGAATGTGGAGGCCCCGATTGAGTCTCCACCGGAAACGACAAGCGTGTTCGGGTTGGCCGCCCGGAACGACGTGACCAGGCCGCCGAGCACGGCGGCACCCGCTGACGGCGAGGATGCCTCGAGACGGCCGTGAAAGTCGTTGAAGCTGAGGATGTCGATGGCAACCGGTGCCTCCGCAGCGGTCGCGGCCGAGCCGGCGAGGGCAGGAATGCCGAGAGCGACTGTGAGGGCGATTGCCGAAAGAGTAAACCGGCGGGAACGGGTTGCGAAAAGTGCCATGACTCCGGGAGTCTCCTTGGATTGCGGACCAATGAGTGGAAGAACGTGTGTAGAAGAACGTGAGTAGAAGAAAGCCTATAGACGACCAGGTTCACCCCTGATCGGGGGGTATGAAATGCACCCTAGCGTCTCGGGCGTCGCCGACGGAAGCATCTTCACGAAATCGTCATCGATGCTTACCGCTACCGTTGAGTTCTCCGATCAGGAAAGGTCCCTCGTGCTCGCTGTGTTCGTCGGCGTCACGGCAGCGCTCCGTTTCGGGTCGGCAGACTTCGCCGGCGGCATGGCCGCGAAGCGCATCAGTGCGGTGCGCGTGACCGCGATCGGTGGCCTGTCCGGACTCGTCATCCTGCTGCTCGCTTTTCCGTTGTTTCCGAGTGTCTGGTCGACGAAAGCTGTGCTCCTCGGCGGCGTCACCGGCATCACCGGCGCCTTCGCGGTGGTGCTGCTCTACGCCTGCCTCGCGATCGGGCCGATGAGCATCCTCTCCCCACTGACGGCCGTGATCTCGGCCATGGTGCCGGTACTCGCCGGGGTCGTGCGTGGTGAGCACCGTGGTGTGCTCAGCTATGTCGCCATCGTCGTGGCCTTCGTCGCGGTCGTTCTTGTGGGGTTTGTGCCCGAGAAGGGAGCAGTACGGCCGTCGCTCCGGGCTCTCGCAATGGCGGTCGGGGCGGGGGCGCTCATCGGTGCGTTCCTCATCCTGATCGACCTGACTCCGCGAGACTCCGGGCTGGTGCCCCTGGTCGTGAGTCGCACTGCCAATGCCATCGTAATGTTCAGCGCAATCGGTATCGGTGCGCTCTTGGCACGTCGGCGCGGAACCACTCCACGAGCGGTCGGCGGATGGAAGCCGGGACTGGTTCTGGCAATGGTCGCCGGAGTGATCGACGCGATCGCGAACGCACTGTTGCTGTTCGGTCTCCGGCAGGGCGAACTCACCATCCAATCCGTGCTTACCGCGCTCTATCCGGCCGGCACGATCCTCCTCGCCGCAATCGTGCTGCGCGAACGGATCGCACCGATTCAGATCGTCGGACTCGTGCTCGCGCTTGTCGCCGCCGCCCTGCTAGCCGTGGGCTAGGCACCGCCATGTTGAGTGTCGCCCTCGCCCTCGCCGGCTCCGTGATCTACGGAGCAAGTGATTTTCTCGGCGGTCTCGCCGCACGGGGCACCAGTGCCGTGCGGGTGACCCTGATCAACTCGATCGCCGGCCTCGCGGTACTGGTGGTCGCTGCCCTCGTGCTGCCCAGCCGATGGGGTGCACCCGTGCTGCTCTGGGGCGTTCTGGCCGGGGTCTGCGGTGCGGTCGCGCTGGTGCTGCTCTACGCCTGCCTCGCTCTCGGGCCGATGAGCATCCTGTCCCCCATCCTGGCGCTCGTGGCCGCGGTGATCCCGATCACCGTCGGGTTCGTGCGTGGAGAGCGGCTGAGCGGCCTGGGTTACCTCGGCCTCGCGATCGGGCTACTTGCGATCGTCCTCATCTGCCTCGTGCCGGGCGAGCGTGCCGTGCGGCCGAGCCCACGCGGCCTCCTGATGGCAGTGGGGGCCGGGGTCGCGATCGGCGGGTACCTTGTCTTTATCGACCTGACCCCACCCGACAGCGGGCCGGCGCCACTCCTCGTCACCTTTGTCGTCACCGGTATCGTCATGTCGGTCGCGCTCCTCGGCCAACGCCTGGCCCGGCGGGGAGCGCCGCGGCCGACGATCACCCGCGTGACGGTGGGCTTCGCCGTGCTCTGTGGGCTGACCGATGCCGCTGCCGCGTTCCTGTTCCTTCTCGCGTTGAGAGCGGGGGAACTCTCGATCGTGTCGGTGCTGAACGCCCTGGCACCGGCCGGCACAATCGTGCTGGCCGCGGTGGTGCTGCGGGAGCGGATCGCGCCCGTGCAGTGGATGGGACTCGCCGTCGCACTCGTCGCGGCGGTTTTGCTCGCGCTGGCCTGACCTTCCGGCGCGGTTGCCGCGCGGCGCTGGGCGATGCGCTTGAGGGTGGTGATGCCGCCAGCACGGAACTGAAAGAGTGGGTCGTAGCTCTGGAGTCCCTGTTTCGAGTGAGGGCCTGGGGCATCCGTCGCCGGTCGCGAGCACTCGCTGGCCTGTTATCGCCCGAGCGTCGCCTACCGTCCGTACGCGCGAGCTACCAGCGTGCGCTGCCGAACCCGAGCGGCCGTCGGGAATAGATTCATCATCGGTTTGCTGCTCTCGCGGACTACCGATGTCCGTCGCCGATGCCGCGCTACAGCTGGTCGGGCTGCGTTGGGGCGGGAGGTGGTGGGGCTTGAGGTGGGGCTGCGGTGGTGGCTGCGGTGGTGGAGAAACCAACGGCCTAGAGCAGCGCGGGAGGGAGTTTTTCAGAATCAGCGCGCGCTGGAGGGAGTTTTTCGATGGGAATGAAGATTCCCCTCCCGACTCGTCCTCCCCAAGCCGCCATTCGGGCAGCGACGCACAATTTCGTCGAGAGGAATCCGCGGGGCTAGCCATCGTTTCACCCTTGAGCCATGCAAATCACAAGGACCATGGAACAGTTCGGGTTTCTCGCCTCGCGTCGGCAGCTCAAAAGCATGAACATCGGGCGTCATCGCATCGACCGGGCAATCGCTGACGGCGACCTGTTACCGGTGCGGATGGGATGGGTTGCGACCGCGAACGCGAGCCAAGCCTCCATCACCGCAGTACTCCACGGTGCGCGGTTGACCGGCGGTACGGCCCTGGGCTCCTACGGAATCTGGTGTGGTGACGACCATCGAATTCATCTCCAGGTTCCTGAGGATTCCCATCGTGTGACGCAGGCTCCTCTCACCCCCATCGCTCGGTTCACGCCCCCGCGATTCTTCGTCCCCACACTTGTGACCCATTGGGCCCCGTTTGAGATCGGTGAGGGCCTGGCACCGGCGTGGCGGGTGTCCATCTCAGATGCGATCGGCCGCTTCGCGACTACTGAACCCGTGGAGCAGGTCGCCGCCGCGTTAGAGAGCGCAGTCACCGCGAATCGGATGACGCGTCGGGCTGTTGCGCACATCATCCAAGGCCTCCCGAAACGCCTGCATCGGCTCTCGAAGGACTTGACATTTCTCGCCGGGTCCGGCCTGGAAACAATCGCCAGAATGCGGTTTGACGCACTCGGCCTTCGGGTTGTGCAGCAGGTGCAGATCGGGATTGACAGAGTCGACCTTGTCATTGATGGATGGCTCGTTATCGAGCTGGATGGCGACCAATGGCACGAGGCGGCCACCGATCGAATACGCACGAATCGCATCATCCGATCGGGTTACGGCGTGTTGAGGTTCGGCTACGCCGACATCTTCGAGCGCTGGGAGGAAACGGTGGCGACTGTGATGCGGATGCTCGAGGATGGGCACCGCAGATGAGTCCCGGGTGTGTCTGCTGCAGATCGCGTTCGCGACGGCAATCGATTTCGTCGGCCGCTCCGCAGCGAGCGTTCGCGACGGCGATCGATTTCGTCGGCCGCTCCGCAGCGAGGGAGGGAAATATCCGAATCTCATCGAAAACTCCCTCCATCTGATGCTGATTGCTCAAAAATCCCTCCCGCGCAGAGGAGGAAGTGGAGGAGGAGGAGGAGGAGGAGGAGGTGAAATCGTTCGGGACCGCGGCGCTACGCCCATCGTCGCGTGAGTTTCGACACGGGAAACCCCGAAGGGCGCCCACCCCGAAGGATGAACGCCCTGCACGATCACCGCTATTTTTACAGCGCGGCGAGCTCTTCGATCACGCGATCGCCGGGAGCGGCGATCTGCATGGACGCCTTGATCTCGGCACGTCCAAGGAGCTCGTCCATACGGCGGCGGCGCGCCTTCGAAATCAGGGTGACGACGGTTCCGACCTTGCCCGCGCGGCCGGTACGACCGGAGCGGTGCAGGTAGGTCTTGTACTCATCCGGAGCGTCGGCTTGGATGACGAGACTGATGTCATCCACGTGGATGCCGCGAGCCGCCACATCCGTCGCCACCAGCACGTTAACCCGCCCGCTCGTTAGCAGTTGCAGATTGCGCGTGCGGCGCGACTGGTTGAGGTCGCCGTGCAGGGAGGTGGCCGGGATGCCGGCATCCTCGAGCTGGTCGGCCAGTTGCTCGGCGAACGCACGGGTACGGGCGAAGATGAGCGTCTTACCTTCGCCAGCAGCGAGCTCCTCGATGATGCGGGTCTTGTCGCGCTGCTCGATGAGCAGCACACGGTGGTCGATCGTGGACGAAGCCTGGTCTTCACCGGCGACCTCGTGCACGGCCGGCTCCTTGAGGAACTGCTTGACCAGGGTGGCGACACCCTTATCGAGAGTGGCCGAGAACAGCAGCTTCTGACCGCCCTTCTTGGTGGACTCGAGGATGCGCTGCACCGGCTCGAGGAAGCCGAGATCGCACATATGGTCGGCCTCGTCGAGCACGGTTACGAAGACCTCGCTGAGGTCGAGACGGCCCTGCTCAATGAGGTCCTCGACTCTTCCCGGTGTGGCGATGACGATATCGACGCCGCGCTGGAGGGTAGAGACCTGCTTGTACTGCGGAACCCCGCCGACAATTGTCGTGGTGAACAGGCCGACGCTGCGCGCGATGGGCTGCACTGTGCGGTCGATCTGCATCGCGAGCTCGCGGGTAGGAGCGAGGATCAGCGCGCGGGGTTTGCGGCCCGGCTTGCGTCCGGCGCCACCCATGTTCTCCATCAGGCGCTCGACGAGCGGTGCCCCGAAGGCGATGGTCTTGCCGGATCCGGTCTTTCCGCGACCGAGCACGTCCTTGCCGGCGAGCACATCCGGGATGGTGGCGGCCTGGATCGGGAACGGCGACTCCGCACCCATCAGGATGAGCTGGCGAGTCATGTTGTCGCCGATGCCCAGGTCTTTCCAGGTGACACCGGCCGCGTCGCCCGCGGTGATGACCTTCGCCTCGAGACGCTCGAGCACGACGTCTTCGTGGGCGGCGAACGCCGCGGACTTGGAGTCGTTCTTGGCCGGGTAGTAGTCGCTGTCGCGGCGGGGTGCGCGATCATCAAACGAGCGCTGCGGACGGTCGTTGCTGTACGACGGGCGATCCGTACGAGCCGGACGGTCGTTATAGGCCGGACGATCCGTACGAGCCGGACGGTCGTTATAGGCCGGACGATCCGTACGAGCGGGACGGTCGTTATAGGCCGGACGCTCGGTACGAGCGGGACGGTCGTTATACGAACGATCGGACTGCGACGGACGATCCGTACGAGCCGGACGGTCGTTGCTGTACGACGGGCGATCCGTGCGGGCGGGACGGTCGTTATATGCCGGACGATCCGTACGAGCCGGACGTTCGCTATAGGCCGGACGCTCGGACTGAGCCGGACGATCCGTACGAGCCGGACGGTCGTTATAGGCCGGACGATCCGTGCGCTGCGGGCGATCGCCGTATGCCGGGCGGGCCGGGCGATCGTTCGCGTTGTAGGCCGGGCGCGCGGGACGGTCGTTATAGGAGGGGCGGGCGGGGCGATCGTTGTAGGAGGGACGCTCGGTGCGCTCCCCATAGGAAGGACGCTCGGTGCGCTGCGGGCGGTCACCGTACGACGGACGCGCCGGGCGGTCATTTGTCGGATTCCAATTCGGGCGGCGATCCGTGGATGCCGGCCGGTCGTTTCCAGCCGGGCGGTCCCCGGTGCGCGCGGCGCGCTCATCCGCGTTCCATCGCTTCTTCACCGGGGCATCATTGTGAAAACCTCGGTGTCCCTCGCTTCGGCTGCCGTTTTTGGCGGGTCCGGCGGAGTTGTATTTTTTGACAGGTCGGCCTGAGGCCGCTTTTTTATCGAATGGCATAGTCGTATTTCCGGGTTGTTTTTAATTGCATGGCAGCGCACTGCCAACAAGCAGTGCTTCTGCGGGAACCCGGGCAGTCTTTGGCCAGGACCGTTTCACATACGTGATTGTTCCCACGTATTCCAGGGAGTAGCTGGAGATGTTCTCTTATGGTAAGAACTGAGGGAAACCGGCCCGAAAGACTTACAAACCCATTCGCGTTTCTGTCGCGATGTCTAGAGCCGACCCCGCAACGTTACAGCACACCCGCCGAAAGCGCATCAGATTGACCCGAATGCGTGTTCGTCGGCCGTCGGCGCCGTCACGGTGCTCGCCCTCGCCACGTGCGCCCTGTTGCGCAGTCCGGTAAGGTCACGCCTTCCAACCAGTCGCCCTACCCGCAGGTGAGGACCTATCCCCATATCGTTGTCGTCGAGAATCTCGAGTACGGCTGCATCACCGGAGAACGGGCGGATGCCTGCCTCCCCGTGACTCGTCGGAGGCGGCTACCCCGTGAGCGGCGGTCATCTCGATTTACGACGGCAGCAAGCTGACGGGCTTTCACTCCCTCGCCCTCTGCCGCCTCGGCCGCGCGAGTCTTGAAGCCTGCCCACACGCGGTCCAGGCCTCTGCACCGTGGCAGGTGGATGACTCGAATCCACCGTTCTTCGTCGGGCACTCGCTCGACGAGAGCATCTCGCAATCCCCAACGACGAAGCGCGGTCGCGCATCACCATCTTCTTTCCCGCCACGGTGGACGGGCCGGTTGGCGGCTAATCTCAGCGCTCGAAGCGGGTGGACTCCGCACCGATGACGGCAACCCTTATGCGCTCGCTCATGTCGGCCGAAAGCGCGGGCAGCGCGTCCAACGAGAACCAGGCGGCCTCGGTGTTCTCCCCATCGGCGGGGAACGGCTCACCTGACACCCAACTGCAGCGGAACACCAGGTCGAGATACCGTGACCGGTCGCCGTTATCGTACGTGACAAGGTCGATGACTTTTACCCAGGACAGGGATTCGACGTGAGCGATGACATCCGCCTCCTCCAGCACTTCACGCTCGGCCGCGACGGCGGGCTCCTCGCCCGGGTCGACGATGCCGGTGACCGGAGTCCACGCGCCGCTGTCGGCGCGGCGAACCAGAAGCACCTCAGCGCCACGAACCACGACGGCAGTCACCCCGGGCAGCCACAGCTCGTCATGCCCGACCTTCTCGCGGAGGGCGAGCACGAAATCAGGGGTGGCCATTCGACGAGCCTAGCTTCGAGGCTCGGGCACCCTCGCCGTGGTCGGGCGTCCGGGCGCCGCGGCTTGCGTGCGGGCATCCGACCACTTCGGGCGAGAGGGCCTATGGAGTGGAAGAAAGCGCCGCCTTCGCCGCGCGACGATCCGTGCGCCGTTCCTTCGCGCCCTCGACGAGGTAGTAGAGCACTGGAAGCACGATGAGGGTGAGCAGCGTGGATGACACCAGCCCACCGATCACGACGATCGCGAGCGGCTGCGAGATGAAGCCACCATGACCGGTCAGACCGATGCCGAGGGGCACCAGCGCGAAAATCGTCGCCAGCGCGGTCATGAGGATCGGCCGGAGTCGACGTGACGCGCCGTTGATGATCGCCTCGGTCACCTTCATGCCACGGGTTCGATACTGGTTGATCAGGTCGACAAGCACAATGGCGTTAGTCACCACGATCCCGATCAGCAAGAGCACTCCGATCAGCGACGCGACACCGAGGGGTACTCCCGAGATCACCTGAAGCGCGATGGCCCCGGTCGCCGCAAACGGAATCGAGACGAGAAGCAGCAATGGCTGGCGCAGGCTCTTGAAGGTGGCCACCATCACGACGTAGACGATGAGGATGGCGGCGAGCAGGGCAAGGCCGAGCTGGCCGAACGAGTCGCTCTGTTGGGTGGTCACGCCACCGAGGGTCGCGGTCGCGCTCGCAGGAAGCTTCAGCTTCGCCACAGCGGCCGACACGATCGCCGAGGCGCTTCCGGTATTGTCCGTGCCCGGCACCACCGTGAGGGTGGCGCTGCGCAGCCCTTTGATCGTGGTGATGCTCGAGGGCCCGTTTACCGTGGCGATCGTGGCGAGGTCGGAAAGCGGCACCGCGCCCTTCGCTGTCGGGATCGAGAAGGTGTTGAGCGCGTCCGTCGTGAGCGGGGCGGTGGAGTTATTGACATAGATCGACAACATCTTGCCATCGATGACCACACTGCCGGTGGCGCTCGGGTTCATCGCCTGGGTGACGATGCCACCGACCTGTACCTCGCTGAGCCCGTCGGCCGCGGCTTTCGCCCGATCGATCTGCACCGCTATATAGGGGAGTGAGGCGGACAGGTTGCTCGACGCACGCGAGACCACGGAGAGGTTCTTCATTTTCGCTAGAATGACATCGGAGGCCTTCCGCAAGTCGGCATCGCTGCCGGCCGTGACGTTGACCTCGATGTTGGAGGAGGCGAAGCCGCCCTGCGCGGTGGCCACCGCGAGCTCGCCCTCCCCGGTGGTCTTCTTCAACTGGGCGGTGACCGTGGCCTGCAGCTTGGCCTGGTCGGCATCCGGATTGGTCGTCAGCGAAAAGGTGCTCGAGCCGCCTCCGGAGAACGCTGCGCGCAGCGAGCTGCCGCCGGATCCGATGGTGAGCAGAACGGTGTCGACACCCTTCACGTTGCGCAGCAGGGTCTCAACCTTCTTCGAGGCGGCATCCTGTGCCTCGAGGCTCGTGCCGAGAGGCAGAGTCTGCGTGACGGTGAGTGTGTTCTGCCCACTGTTGCCGATGAAGTTTGTCTTGAGACTCGTGGCAAGGAATCCGCTGCCCGCTAACACCACCAGGGCTGCGATGAGCACGAGAGCAGGAAACTTCAGGGTCCAGCGGATGACCGGAAGGTACACCTTTTGCAGCCGAGTCGTCTGCTCGAACTCGTCCGCACCGGTGGAGGCCGCAACGGACTCGCCTTCGGCGTGCCGGCGCGCGTTCTTGCGGCTTCTGAGGAACCAGTACGCAAGCACCGGAACAATCGTAAGCGAGACGAACAGGGACGCGAGGAGGGCAATCGTGACGGTGATGGCGAAGGGACGGAACAGCTCCCCGGTGAGCCCACCGACGAGCGCAATCGGCAAAAACACCGCAACCGTGGTGATTGTGGAGGCGGTGACGGCCGTCGCGACCTCCCGCACGGCGGTGAGGATGGCTGGCAGCTTTTCTTCACCGAGACCGATGTGCCTCTTGATGTTCTCGATCACGACGATGGAGTCGTCGACCACCCTCCCGATCGCGATGGTGAGTGCCGCGAGCGTAATGATGTTGAGCGTGTAGCCGGAGGCCTGCATGCCGATGAAGGTGATGAGCACAGAGACGGGAATCGAGATCGCGACGACGAGGGTCGACCGCACCGAGAACAGGAAGACGAAGATAATGATCACGGCGAAGCCGAGGCCGAACAGCCCTTCTTGCGCAAGGCTGTTGATCGACTGGGTGATCGATGGCGCCTGGTCGGCGACGACCACGAACTTGGTGTTGCTGCCGAGCTGCTTCTCGAGAGTCGGCAGGTCGCTTCGAACCAGATTCGATACCGACACGGTGTTGCCGGCTGCCGACTTGGTGACGTTGAGCGAGACGGCTGGCTTGCCATTGACGCTGGAGTAGCCGCTCGTCGGATCGTTGACGACGGCGACGGTCGCAACATCCGCGACAGTGGGGATCGTGAGGGACCTCGCGCCGAGCAACGGAAGGGCCGCGATCTCGTCGGTCGTGGTGATGCGCGACCCGGACTGCACCGTGAGCGTCTTCGAGTTCTCGGTTATCGAACCGCTGGCGAGGAGGGTGCCATTAGCGGTGAGTGCGGTCTTGATCGACTGGATGCTGAGGCCGTTGGCAGTGAGCTTTTCGGGATCCGGTGTGATCGTCACGCGCTGGGTCGCGGCGCCGAGCAGGCTGACGTCGCTGACGCCGGTGAGCTGCTTGAGGTTCGTAACCGTGAGAGTCGACAGCTTCGACGCGAGGGTGTTCGCATCCATATCGCTCGTGACGGCGAGCTGGATCACCGGCAGATCGCTGAGGCTGAAGGTGATCACCTGGGGGGTGACGCTCGCAGGGAGTCTCGTCTTGATGCGGTCGAGGGCGAGCTGGACCTTTTGCTCGGAGGTGGCGATGTCGGTACCGTACGAAAATGAGGCCGTGACAGTGGATGCTGCGGTATTCGAAGTCGCCGTGGTCGATTCGAGATTCTCGATCCCCTGAAGGGCGCTCTCGATCGGAGTGCTCAGGTCGGTGTTCACGACGTCGGGCGACGCACCAGGGTAGCTGGTGACGATGAAGACCGAGGGTAGCGAGAGAGAGGGGATCAACTCCTGCTTGAACGAGGTGAGCGCGATGCCTCCGAAGATGCCAATCACGATTGTGATCAGCGCGATAAGAGCGCGGTTACGAAGGCTGAAAACCGAAAACAGATGCACGGGGGGACTCCTGGAGCAGCGGCGGGGGAAGCGCACGACCATGTGCTCTTCGAAAGTATCTCAGGGCTTGCTGGGCGTGTGCATACTCTCTCAGGAGTAAGTAGAAAGGGCTAGACCACGTCTGCGAGGAATGATTGGTCGAGTAGCGGGCCACGCGCAAGCGATACCCATGCGGCGCTCAGAGCCGTCACCGCACGATCCGTTTCATCCGCTGAATATCCGAACGGAATGCGAAGGAAGCGCTCGAATGCGCCGTCAATACCGAAGCGGGGACCAGCCGCGAGCAACAGGCCTTCCGCCCGGGCGGCGAGCGTGAGCTGCGAGCTCACCGGCGCACCGAGATTGACCCAGGTGGTGAGCCCGCCGTCGGGGGTCGGTACCCTCCACTCGGGGAACGCGACCGCGAGCCTGTCGGCGAGGTGATCTCGGCCCGCCCGCAACTGAGCTCGCCGGGTTTCGAGAATCGCGTCGTAGTCCTCCAGCAGGTTCTTCACCACTAGCTGTTCAAGGGCCGGGGTTCCGAGGTCCCCCGCGCTTCGCGCTCGTGTGAGCTTCTGGATGAGCTGGCGCTCGGCTCGGATCCACCCGATGCGCACCCCGCCCCACACGGTCTTTCCCACTGAGCCGATGGTGACGGCAGCACCATAGGCGGCGAGGGGAAGGGGTGCATTCACGCGATCGATAGTGAGCTCGGCCATGGTCTCATCGGCGACGATCACCGTTCCCTGCCGCTCGGCGAGCGCAAGCAGCCGCTCTCGTTGCGCGGGAGGCATGGTACGCCCGGTGGGATTGTGGAAGTCGGGCATGAGGTAGCCCATCGCCGGACTGGAGCGTCGGAGCGTCTGTTCGAGGGCGGCCTCGTCCCACCCTTCGTTGCTGGTAACGCTCACGGGAACGAGCCGCGCGCCGGTGAGTCTCAGCGCTTCGTAGGCATGCGGGTAGCTTGGCGACTCGACGAGTGCGCTATCCCCGCGACCGAGCAGGGTCCGCGCGACCAGCGCGATCGCGTGCTGGGCACCGAGGGTAATCATGATTTGCTCCGGCTCGGTTGGCACGCCGCGCGCGGTGAAGCGGTCCGCGACGGCGGTGCGCAAAACCGGGAGTCCAATCGGATCGAAGCCCGAGTCTCCGAGATAGGCCGGCAGTTCGGCTGCGGCTCGATTGACCGCCTCGACGAGTGCCGGAATCGCGGGAAGAGCCGCTTTGCTGAAGTCGAGGTACCCGGTCTGGTGGGTGTCGAAGATGGGCGGGAACCGTGTGGGCAGCCGTGCGATGCTGCCCGATCCGCGCAGGCTGTCGAGGAATCCGGCGTCTCTCAGCTCGCCGTAGCTCGCGGTCACGGTGGTGCGACTGACCCCGAGCTGCGCGGCGAGGTCGCGTTCCGCGGGCACCCTGGTGCCGAGCGGGATGCGGCCGTCGAGGATGAGCAGGCGGATGCGGTCGGCGAGCGCCGCATACGCGGGAGCGGTAGTGGCCTCTCGCCATCCGCGCACCAAGGAGGCCAATGACCGCGCAGAGAGGGTATTCATAGAACCACTCTAGGAGAATTGGCATCTTGCAAGAAAGCCAATTACCGAATTGGATTGGCCCATGATGTTTCGGCGTATTCCCCAATTGCTCGTCGGCCTGTTCCTCTACGGGTTCGCGATCGCGATGACGGTGCAGGCCGGCATCGGCGTCTCACCGTGGGACGTGCTGACGCAGGGCATCGCCCGGCAGACCGGTGTCGCGTTCGGCCTCATCACGAACCTCGTCGGGCTGCTCGTGTTGGTGCTCTGGATACCGATCCGCCAGAGGCCGGGTCTCGGTACCCTGCTCAACGTGCTGCTGATCGGGCCGAGCGCCCAGCTCGGCCTCTGGCTGCTTCCGGTCGCACATGAACTGTGGGAGCAGGTGGTGCTCTTCGCCGGCGGGCTGGCGCTGCTCGCCCTCGCGACGGGCCTCTACATTGGTGCCCGATTCGGACCGGGGCCGCGCGACGGCCTGATGACGGGCATCCATCGCCGCTGGGGGTGGCGCCTGTGGATCGTGCGCACCTCGATCGAGGTGACGGTGCTGGCCATCGGCTGGCTGCTCGGAGGCAACGTCGGTATCGGCACCGTGCTCTTTGCTCTGCTCATTGGGCCGATGGTCAACGTGACCATCCCATTGCTGACTGTGCCGATCGCGCCGACTGCGGTCGCCGCTGCCGAGCGGGTGCCGTCATGATCTCCGCCGTGTCGCTTGCCACCTTCGGTCCCAGGGCATCCGTCACCGCGCTCGCGATCGCCCGGCGGTACGAGTACAACCGGTAGCGGACGCACGCCCGGCGCAGAGGGCCGGCATCCCCCCCTGTCCGTGACTTTTGCCCTATGAGTTGTCGCACCCGCCTGGATGAAGAGGGGGATCATCGGAGGGAGAGGAAGGTACAGGAGGCCATCGGGGGATCTCCTGGATCGGCACGTCCGTTGTTTGACTCCCTCGTGGCTCGCACGCGGGAGGGGACCACGCGCAAAGGTCGAGTGCGATTTCGAGCTTCCAGCGGCACCCTCGCGGCCCTGAGCGACACTCGCGCCCGCCTGTTTGGGCGCGAGTGTCGCTGAGGGCCGCGAAGCCTCCCGATCCGCGAACCGCAGCTCTTTTCCAGAGCACCCTTGCGCAAACCCAACTCGCGATATATCTTGAGTTTGTTGAGACGCGATATAGCTCGAACGTGGATGTCGCGGCATCCGCCCCATCCCCACCCAATCGAAGGAGACCCCATGGCCCAGGAGAAGTGGCTCATCGACGGCGAGAAGACCATCGACATCGAGATGATCCGCAAGCTCAAGGTTGGCCTTATCGCTGGCCAGGTGAATATCGTCGGACACGACGACCCCGGCGCTCGCGTCGAGGTGCACTCGGTGCGCGGCAAAGCGCTCACAGTCACGATCAACGGGGATACGCTCGAGATCGACCATCCCCAGCTTGGCTGGGACAACTTCGTCGAGGTGTTCAAGTCGTTTCGCGGTAACGCGAGCGCGGACATCAGCATCATGGTTCCTCGCGATGTCGGCCTCAAGTTCGGCATCGTGACTGCGAGTGCGCTCATCAGCGGACTGACCGCGGATGCCCGCATCAGCACGGTGAGCGGCGACGTGATGATCGACCACCATCACGGTGACCTCGAACTCAACGCGGTGAGCGGCGAAATATCGGTGCGCGACCACTGCGGCAGGATCGTGGCCCACACCGTCTCGGGCGACCTGACGGCGAGTGGTGAGATCATATCGTTCACGCGTGACGGGGTCTCCGGCACCGTGTTCCTCGACATCCGGGGCATCCCCCAACTGGTTCGGATCAATACCGTGAGCGGCAACGTCACGACGCGCCTCGAGCCGGGCGTGCCCGTGCAGTACAAGATCAACACCGTGAACGGCAAACTGCAGCTCGACGATTCCGAGATCCGCGGGGTGCGTGGCGGATACATCGGCACCTTCGGCACGCTGGAGGAGCACTGGCTCGAATTCCGCGCCAACACGGTCAGCGGCGACGTCTCCGTGCTGCACGCGGTGAGCGTATGACCCCCCCGGTCTTCGCCCACGGGCACCTGCGGCTTTACCTGCTCAGCATTCTCGCGACCCGGCCGATGCACGGCTACGAACTGATCCAAGCGCTCGGGTCCCGCTTCGGCGGCACCTACGTTCCGAGCGCCGGCACGATCTACCCCCGTCTCACCAAGCTGGAAGACGAAGCGCTCGTCACGAAGTCGACCGACGGACGCAAGACCGTTTACGAGATTACGGATGCCGGACGGGCCGAGCTCGAAGCCCGTCACAGCGAACTTGATGGCATCGAGAATGACGTCACCGACTCGGTGCGCCGCCTCGCCGACGAGGTGCGCGCTTCGGTGAACAACGCCATGAAGACGCTGCGGGCCGACCTGGCGGCGACGGCGCGCGAGGCCCGGGCGGATGCTCGCGAGGCCGGTCGCGCGATCCGTGGAGAACCGCAGCGCGAAACTTCGGCGACCCGATTGCGCGAGGCCGAGATGGTGCTCGATGAATTCCGTCACCAGGTGCGCATCGACCTGCGGAGCCGCGTCGGGCAGGGGGACCTCGGCGAGGACGTCGTCGCAACCCTGCGAGAGCAGCTCGCACAGGTGCGACAGACCCTGCGCGGCTGATCCGCACCTCCCGTTTTTCCGACCACCTCCCTGTCGGCACACCGAGGTGGTCGGAAAAGCGGGAGGTGGTCGGAAAAACGGGAGGTGGTCGGCCAAACCCGGTTGGGAGCTTGGTTGCCCGAAGTATTCCCCATTGCGGCGACTGATTTCTAGGCGCCCTCGGTTCAGGTGTAGTGTCGCACTCCGTGACTAGCGAAGTACGCTCGCCGAAACGATGGCTTATTGGCGAACCGCTGGCCTCCGAGAAACTCGAGGGCCAGCTCCTCCCGAAGCACCTTGCGCTGCCTATTTTCGCGAGCGATGCACTGTCTTCCGTGGCGTATGCGCCGCAGGAACTCCTGCTCATCCTCACTCTCGGCGGCCTCGCCTTCCTCAGCTTCGCGCCCTGGGTTGCGGCCGCCGTCGTGCTGCTGCTCGTCGTGGTGGTCACCTCGTACCGCCAGCTCATCAAGGCATATCCCTCTGGCGGTGGCGACTATGAGGTCGCCCACAAGAATCTGGGCGAAAAATCGGGGCTGGTCGTCGCCTCCGCGCTCCTCGTGGACTACATCCTCACCGTCACGGTTTCGGTCGCCTCCGGCGTGGATAACATCATCTCGGCATTCCCGGTGCTCAATACCTATCGGGTCGAGATCGCGGTCGGTTTCGTGATTATTCTCGCCGCCATCAACCTCCGCGGCGTCGCCGAATCGAGCAAGACCTTCGCGCTTCCCACCTACCTCTTCATCGCGTCGACGGGTGTAATGATCGTCACCGGGTTGGTGCGGGCCGCACTCGGCGATACCCCGATCGCGGCATCCTCAGCCTTCACCGTCAAAGACCCGGCGAGTCTTACCCAGGTCGCGTTCATCCTGCTGCTTCTCCGGGCTTTCGCGAGCGGATGTTCCGCCCTGACAGGTGTCGAAGCCGTGGCAAACGGGGTGCCGGCCTTCCGCCGCCCAAAGATCAAGAACGCGCAGAAAACTCTGGTGCTCATGGGCTCCATCGCCATCGTGCTCTTCATCGGCATCATGGCGCTGGCACTGATCAGTAAGGTGCACTACGCGGAGTCGGCCTGCGCCCTGCAGGGCTTCAAGGACTGCACAACGGCGCCCCAGACCAGCGTGATCTCGCAGATCGCCGCGGCCACCTTCCCCGGTGGCGGGTACTTCATGTTCTACGTGATCCAGGGAGCGACGGCGCTGGTGCTGCTGCTCGCGGCCAATACAGCGTTCAACGGCTTCCCGCTGCTCGGCTCGGTGCTGGCCCGCGACTCCTACGCGCCGAAGTCCCTCCAGACCCGCGGTGATCGCCTCGTCTACTCGAACGGGGTGCTCGTCCTCAGCGGCGCGGCCATCCTCCTTCTGGTCATCTATCGCGCGAATCTCACCCAGCTCATCCAGCTCTACATCATCGGCGTGTTCGTGTCGTTCACTCTCGGCCAGACCGGAATGGTCGTGCACTGGACGCGGATGCTGCGCGATGGACGCGAAATCCTGAGCAAGACACAACGCGGCCAGGTCTGGCGTAGCCGGGCAATCAATGCCACTGGCGCGACTTTCACGGGAGTCGTGCTCATCGTCGTCACGATCACCAAGTTCACTCACGGCGCCTGGCTGGTGTTCGCGATCATGCCAGTGCTCTTCTTCCTGATGCTGCGGATCAACCGCTACTACGCGCAGGTGGCCAAGGACATCGAGGTCGACCCCACCACTACCTTCGGGGCCACCGGGGACCACGCCGTCGTGCTGGTCGGCAAGATGCAGAAGCCAACTCTCAAGGCCCTCGACTACGCCATCGCAGCGCGCCACGACAGCATCGAGGCGGTGCACATCAACATCGACGACCACGCCTCTGAACAGCTCTCGAAGCAATGGGACGAGATGAATATCCAAGTGCCGCTGCGAATTGTGCCCTCGCCCTACCGCGACATCAGCATGCCCCTCATCAAGTACATCAAGGCGCGTCGGGGAGAGTTCGGCTCCGAGGTCGTCACGGTCTACACGCCGCAATACATCGTGGGCCACTGGTGGGAGAACCTGCTGCATAACCACAAGGCGCGCCGTATCCGCCAGAAGTTGATGCTCGTGCACGGCGTCACGATCGCGGTGGTGCCGTGGCTGCTCGACTCCTCGCGCAATCTCTACAGCCGTTCGCACCGCCCCCTTCCGGGAGAGTCCCGTCGTGGCGAGCCCCGTCGTCCGATCATGCGCAAGCCGCTCCCGCCGGCCGCACCGGCGACCCGCAAGTCGAACGGGGGCTCGGGAGAGGTTCGAAGCGAGAGCCAGGTCGACCGCGCCGCGCGCCTCGCGCGCGAGATCGCCGCCAAGAAGTCCTCGGCGCGGAAATAGCCGCCATGGCAGGCTGGCGTGAGATGGTGGCGGTCGCTTCCGGAGGCGTGATCGGCACGGGGCTGCGGCTCACCCTCGATGCAGTCATTCCCCACACCGATACGGAGTTCCCCTTCAGCACCCTCCTGATCAACGTCACGGGATCCTTCGTTCTCGGCGCCCTCGTCGCCACTCTCTGGCGTCGCGCGCGCACCCCCAATTGGCTCAAGGTGGGGCTCGGCGCCGGCACCGTCGGATCATTCACCACATTCTCGGCACTCATCGTCTCGCTCATCACCCAGGTTCACCATGGGCTGTGGATGCTCGCGGTGCTGTACCTCGTGTTGTCCCTCGTGCTCGGCTTCGGTGCGGCACTCCTCGGGCTAAGCCTCGGTCGGCATCCACGGCCGACCTCGCTGGCGATCGACATGGTGGATGAGTGAGCCCGGCGGTCATCGCTACTGTTCTGGGCGCCGGAGCCCTCGGAGCTCTCGCCCGCTACGCGATCGCGCTCGCCTTCATCCGCGCGACGCGATTTCCCCGGGCCGTGCTGGTGGTGAACGTGGCCGGATCCCTACTCGGCGGCGCGGTACTCGCCCTCGCCGACCAGGGAATCGTCGATCCCGAGCTTCACCTCATCCTGCTCACCGGCATCGCCGGGGGTCTCACAACATTCAGCACCTGGTCGGTCGAGACGCTGCAGTTCGCGCTCTCCGGTCGCTGGCGCACCGCTCTCGCGAACCTGGTGCTAAATCTGGTGCTCGGTCTCGGAGCTGCGACGGCCGCCTACTTCGTCGTGTACTGGTTGTTCCTGCTTCACCAGTACCGGCCCTAATCCGAAAACGTCGCGGCCCCGGATCCGGCCGCCGCTCCCCGCGCTGCTGAGTGACACGCGCGCCCGCACCTTCGGGTGCGCGTGTCACTCGGGGGCGCAGAGTGAGCGCAGAGACCGGGCAGCGCCCCTACCCCTTCTCCCCGCCCTCCGTGGTGTTCATGATCTTGCGTTGGAAGATAAAGAATATTGTGGCCACTGGAATCGTCATGAGGATGGCTGCGGCGAGCTTGAGCGGAAATTGGTTTCCCGACCCGAGCTGCCCGGAGAACAGGCTCGCTATCCCGGTGGTGAGGGTGTTGAGATTGGGATTCTGCCGCGAGACA
>JANYIZ010000208.1 GCA_025408445.1 Frigoribacterium sp.
CAAGAGGGTAACCGGTTTGGTGCACGGTAGTCCACGTCTTCGGGTTGACTGCCCCGTCGAGAGTGGGAACGAGGTCCTGACTTCCCTCCAGGGCGACGACATGAATGTTGGGCGAGATCGGCATCGTGCCGATCGGGGATCCGGCAGTGACCACCTGCTGGATGTTGTATGGACCGGGATGAGCGGCGATTGCCCCGGCTGTTATTCCTCCGAGGCTGAAGCCGGTGACCATCACCGGTGGCGCACCGTCCCCGGTCGGGATCTTCGCTTGGACCATAGCATCGAGGACCGCGTTCGCCAGCGCGGTCTGTTGGCGGTACCGCATCGCATACACATCGGAGGTGACATCATTCGGAACCATGCCGGCCACAGGATTCCAGGAACTGGTGCTCGGAATTATGACGACGGCAAGTTTTTCTGGCTCGGTAACGCTGCACAGAACAGAACAGAACAAAACAGAACAGTGGAACGTCACAGCTGGCGTTATCAGGCCGGAGAAACCTCTGAATGAGCCGTCTCGCGAGATGTTGACGAAGAAATCAGCGTGCGTTCCCGTGTAGTTGGCATCATCGGCGTGTGCGGAGGCCTCTGTTTGCAGGCGTCCCATCCTCACGGTGACGGGGTGACCTCTATGACGATCCTCAACCTGTGGGACTCATCGACCAAGACCTCGAACTCCATGCGGTGACGAACTTTCAGCACCGCGCGCTCGAGGGCACTTTGTAGCTCCCGTGACCCGCTCGCTCGCGTGATTGAACGCGACGGTGGGTCTATTGAGCAACGAGAATCTATTGCGATTGATCGAGGTCCCGGATGCGATTTGCGCCTCGCCGACCGACAGAGCTCTGGAAGCGAATCAGATATCCATCCGGATCGGTGACGAGGAATTGTCGTACGCCGACCTCTTGGTCGTCAACGCGGTACCACTTCGTCTCCGGCGGCATGAACAGCGAGACGCCAGCCGCCCGTAGCGCCGCCAGAATCGGCTCGACGTCGGACACAATCACCTGGAAGTTGACGCCTCGGCCGTGAGGCGCCTCGAGTGGCCCGGTGAGCCAGTTTCTTCCAATCCCTGCTTGTTCCAGTATCACATGGGCGGCTCCTCGCATGATGTATGCGAAGCCCTCCTCCGGCCGCTGATAGCGAATCTCGAAGCCACAGAGTGTGCACCAGAACTCGATGCTGGCGTCTACGTCTCGAACCAGGAGTTCCGGCACCAGTGCCGGGTCCAGTCCGATAGTCATCCCGACATGGTGTCATGCCTCTGGCGCAGCGTCAGTCAGCGTGGTCGCTACAGTCCGGTTAAGTGAAGCCCTGCCCCGAGCCCCCGTGGGGCCCGGCCGGTATCGTTCGACGGCGCCCGCCCCGGTCGTCAGCTCAGCCGACCGGCCTGCGCGCGAAATCAGGACAGGCGTTCGTCGATCTCCTGGATGGCTTCAACCGCCGCACTCAGCACGGCGTCGACCTCGGTGATCTTGCGATTGAGAGTGTTGGGGCCAGCGTGATAGAGCTCGCCCGCTTGGTCGACGGCAGCTTGGAGTTTCTCGCCAGCGGTGGTGGCCTGTACTTTAGCGTTGATCGTCATGAGCGAACCGTCCTCACACAAGAAAAGTAGGGGGAGACCCTCCCGGGTCAGAAAGAGTGTACCCGCCACCGACTCGAAATAGGTATCAGATGCTGCTCTGAAGTCGCGTCGAGAGCACCGCGCTGAAAGTGACGAAGGCGAGCACGTTGAGGATGACCGTGCCCCAGAATGCCGACCGGAAACCGGCTTTACGTGTCTTGTGCCGGAACGCCTGTTGACCGATGATCGCCCCTGGCCAGCCCCCGATGATGCCGAGCGCGAGGAGAGAGCTTTCAGAGATGCGCCACCCCCCACTCGTGGCAGCCTTCTTGTCGACCGCGTAGACGATGAAGGAGAGGATGCTCGTGACCAGGTACACACCGAGCACCCAGGGTGGTATCGGCCAGGCGAAGCTCACGAACACGTAGACCAGGAAGAATGCCACGATCGCAAGGTAATCGAACGATGCCGGGCGTCGGCCGGCAAGTATCCGCCTGGCAAAACGCCACCGAGGTGGCTTGGCAGCTTCACGTGGGGAAGCAGCAGCGCGCACCATCCGCTCTCCGGTGACTCGCCGTGCCATCGATCGGCCATCGGACGCCGTCTCGATCTCGAAGCTAACCGATTCTCCGAGAATCGGGCGTACCGAGGCGCGAGGGAATGCCGAGATGTGCACGAAGACCCGACGATCGCCGACATCGGTGGTGAGGAACCCGAAGCCACGATCGTCGTTCCAGGAGGTGAGGGTGCCCGTGACGCGAGTGCCATCGTCAACGTCAACCATCCATTGATGCTATCCGTGACGAGACGCCCCATTCGACTCGAAACGGGCGAAGCATGGTCCGGCGCGTGCAAAATTAGGCCCGTGAGCCTGACCGTCGGTGTATCCCGCGTACTCCAACATGTGGTGCAACGACTGTTGGGGCAGGGCCTTGTCAAATTCATCCGCATGTAGAGGATCACCGGAACAGATACCGAACCCGAGTTGCAGCACGTCCGCGCAACGATATGGGGCGATGCCAGGTGTGGGGTCGATATCGGAAAGCTCGACTTTGTTGGCCGTGCGTCACTGTGGATCACACTTCACACAGCATTTCAATCGGGCCTGTCTCCATGACTCTTTACTATTAGGAAAGTTTCCTGATATAATCGGCGCACTCGTGAATCGATGATTCGCACCGAGCTTCAGGAGAGCCGATGTCGACAACCGTTCCGGGCACTCCGTCATGGCTGAGAGAGACCAACGACCGAACGGCGCTCTCCCTTCTGCTGGAGCACGGACCGCTCACCCGCAACGGAATCGGCAAACTCTCGCGCCTGTCGAAGCCCACCGCATCGCAGATCGTCTCGCGCCTTGAGACCGCGGGGCTTATCCAGGTGGTCGGTGAGATTTCCGGCGGCCGAGGGCCGAATGCGGTGAGCTACGGCGTGCGGCCGGATCGCGTGCTCGGAGTGGCGGTCAATATCAGCGAGTCGATGATTCGGTCGACGATCGTGGACGCCCACGGCATCGAGCATCCGGTCGTCGAGACTCCCATCGTCGGCACCGACGTTCGGTCGGCCGTCGCAGATCTGCGCGGCGCGATTGATTGCGCGACACTTGCGAGCGCCACGAGCGCCACGACCGTTCACCTTGTCTGCATTGGGGTGCAGGGTTCGGTCAATCCGCGCACCGACGAACTCTCCTTCATCGACACGCTGCCCGGCTGGCCCCGCACCGGCGTGCGCCAGCAGCTCGAGGTCCACCTCGGGCGAACGGTACACATTGAAAACGACGTAAACCTGGCCGCGATCGCCGAGCGATCGGAGGGCGCCGGCGCCGGCGCGTCCAGCTTTGCCCTGCTGTGGATGGATGACGGTCTCGGCCTCGCTGTCGACCTTGACGGCACCGTACATCGGGGCAGCGCGGGGGGTGCCGGAGAAATTGGCTACCTTCCCGTGCCTCGGAGCGCAATCGGGATCGATCCCGAGGCAACTGACCTGCAGGATCTCATCGGAGGTCCAGCCATCATCCGGATCGCGAGACGACACGGGGTCGAGGGAGCGGATGCGCGCAGCGTCGCCCTTGCCCTCACCGACCATCCGAATCGCCATGCGGTCTTCGCCGAGATGGCCCCCCGCATCGCGCTCGGTGTTGTGCCGGTGCTCGCGATCCTCGATCCGGAGGTCATGGTGATCGGTGGCCCCATCGGGATCGCGGGCGGAGACCAACTGGCCGCCCTGGTGCGCGAAGAAATCGAACGCGACCAACCCTGGCGCCCGCGAATTCGCGGGTCGGCCGTGGTGGGCGATCCCGTGCTGCGCGGCGCCCGGCACACCCTCGTGGCGCAGGTGCGAGAGCGCCTGTTCACCGAATTAGTAACTCTGCCTTGACCGTTCCATCCACCGCTCCCTCGTCCATCCAACAGTGAGGTCACGATCATGAACCGTCCATCCCCCCGACGCCGCGTCGGATCATTTCTCGCGCTGGCCACCGCCATCACTCTGGTCGCCTCCGGCTGCTCCGCTGCCTCCACGAGCACCACAATCGACGCCACCGCCCCCGCGAAGCTCACCGGCACCGTGAGTTTCTGGCACTTCTTCTCCGATCGTGAAGCGAAGGTCGTCCAGTCGGTCGTCGACGATTTCACGAAGGTGAACCCGGGCGTTAAGGTCGACGTGCACAGCGGCCAGGACGACGAGAAATTGAAAAAGGCAATCGCTGCCGGAAACTCGATCGACCTCGGACTTTCGTACTCCACCGACATTGTCGGCAATTTCTGCAGCAGCGGTGCCTTCCGCGACCTCGGCCCGTACATCACTCGCGACAAGATCGATCTCACTCAGTTCAACAAAACCGTGCGCAGCTACACCGAGTACAAGGGCACTCGCTGCAGCATGCCGGTGCTCGCCGACGACTACGGGCTCTACTACAACAAGAAGCTCTTGGCCGCGGCGGGCTTCTCCGCGCCGCCAAAGACGCTAAGCGAACTCAAGAAAATGGCGCTCGGCCTCACCACCTACAACGCCGACGGCTCAATCAAGACACTCGGGTTCAACCCGATGATGGGGTTCTACGAGAACGCTGCCTCCCACTTCGGTCCGCTGGCCGGAGCGAGATGGCTCTCGAAGAACGGCAATTCCGCCATCGGCGGTGATGCCGCCTGGACCGAGCTGATGACATGGCAGAAGAGCTTCATCGATGCGATCGGCTACGACAAGGTGAACGCCTTCACCTCGGGACTCGGCCAAGAGTTCTCAGCCGATAATGCCTTTCAAACCGGCCAGGTGGCGATGAACATGGACGGCGAGTACCGCACTGCGTTCATCGACGACCAGACTCCGAACCTCGAATACGGAACGGCCCCCATGCCGACGGCGGACGATCACACCAATCTCTACGGCGGGGGCTACATCACCGGGAACATCGCCGGTATCTCGAAGGGCGCGAAGAACCCCGAAGCAGCCTGGGCCCTGCTCAAATACCTCACCACCGACACGGGCGCGATCGTGAAGCTCTCCAACGGGCTCAAGAACGTGCCGACGACGGCTGATGCCCTTGCCTCGCCCGATCTCGCCGTCACGCCGCAGTTCAAGACGTTCCTGGACATCGTGGCGAACGAGCACTCCGGTACCACTCCTCCCAGCCCGGTCGGTGCCGGATACCAGCAGTCCTTCGAGGACTTCTGGCACAAGTATCAATCCGGCTCGGGGTCCGGCCTGGCCGCCGGGCTCGCCAAGGTGGACAAGGACATCGACGCCTCTATCGCCCTGACCACCGGACCGTAGCGTGACGGCCGCCACAGCAGGGGCGGGGTCGGCGGTGCGTCGCCAGCGTCTCCGCCGGCTCCACCGTCCCCGCCGATGGGCGGTGCTCGGGATGCTGGCACCCGCCATCCTCGGATTGCTGATCTTCTTCGTGTACCCCCTCATCGCCTCCGTGTACTACTCGTTCACGAGGTTCGACCTGGTCTCGCCTCCGCAGTGGATCGGGCTGCGCAACTACATCTACCTGTTCACGCAGGATCCGAACGTCTGGCAGGCGGCCGGAAACACGCTCTGGTTCGTAGTCGTCCTGGTGCCGGTGCGCATCCTCACCGCCCTCGGGGTGGCCTGGCTGCTGGTGCGGGCGAAGCGGGCATCCGGATTCTGGCGCACCCTGTTCTACCTGCCTGCCCTCGTGCCGCCTGTCGCCGCCGTGGTCGCCTTCGTATTCCTGTTCAACCCTGGCACCGGCCCGGTCAACCTGATCCTGAGGGCTATCGGTATTCAGGGGCCACTCTGGTTCAACGATCCGGCCTGGTCGAAGCCCTCACTGCTGCTTCTCGGCGTGTGGGTGATGGGCGACGTGATGATCATCTTCCTGGCCTCGCTGCTCGACGTGCCGCAGGAGCTCTACGAGGCAGCCTCGCTGGATGGCGCGAAGAGCTGGCAGAAGGGCTGGTTCGTCACCCTTCCCGCGATCGTGCCCGTGCTGGTGTTCTCCGTGATCACCGGCGTCATTGCAGCCCTGCAGTATTTCACCGAGGCGGCGGTCGCGTCGAGCGTCGCTTCGGGGCGGGCGACCGTCGGGGAGGGCGGCGGCGCCACTCTCGGCTATCCCGACAATTCGCTGCTCACCTATACCGAATGGCTCTACGTACGCGGATTCAGCAACTACCAGCTCGGCTACGCCTCCGCGCTGGCCGTCGTGTTGTTCGTGGTGGCGAGCGTCGTGCTTCTCGTGCTGCTTCGGCGGGTGCGGGCGTTCACCCCGGAGGAGGCGTCATGACGGTCATCGCCGCGCCACACGCCCGCCGCCGCGTTCTGCGCTGGATCGGTGAGCACGCCATCCTTGTGGCCATCGGTGTGCTGTTCATCGCGCCGATCGCGTTCGTCTTCCTAACCTCGCTCATGTCGAACAAGCAGGCCCTCACCGCCTCGCTCATTCCCACGAGCTGGCACTGGGAAAACTACCTGCGCGTCTTCCAGACAGTCCCGCTTCTGCAGTGGTTCGGCAATTCAGCGCTTTACGCCGTACTCGCGACGACCTTCATGCTTGTCTCCTCGGTGCCGGACGCCTACGCGCTCGCTCGCATCCGTTTCCGCGGTGCGGGGGCGCTGTTCCTGTGTATCATCGTGGCGATGCTGCTGCCGCCGCAGGTTACCGCGATCCCGATCTATGTGATGTGGTCCCAGCTGCATCTCACCGGCACGCTCTGGCCGCTTATCCTGCCAAACCTGCTCGGCGATGCGTTCTCGATCTTCCTGTTGCGGCAGTTCTTCCTCACCATCCCGAAGGAATACGCTGATGCGGCGCGCATCGACGGCTGTAGCGAGTGGGCTGTGCTGCTGCGGGTGATCGTCCCAATGGCACGCCCGGGAATCGCGGCGGCCGGGCTGTTCATGTTCTTCAACTCCTGGAACGACTACTACGGCCCGCTGCTCTACACCTCGGAGAACTCCGCGGCGTGGCCGGTGGCCTATGGCCTCGCGAGCTTCCGCAGCGTTCACGGCACCGACTGGAGCATCACGATGACCATGACCATCCTCGTGATGGTGCCGGTGGTCATCATCTTCTTCTTCGCACAAAAGATCTTCGTCGAGGGCATCACGCTCACCGGCGTCAAGGGTTAGGAAATCCACTATGAAACTCACTGTCATCGGCGGCGGCTCGACCTACACACCGGAACTCATCGACGGCTTCGCGCGCCTGCGCGAGGTGCTGCCAATCGAGGAACTCTGGCTGGTGGATCCGGATGCGCACCGCCTTGAGCTGGTCTCCGGGGTCTCGCGACGCATGTTTGCCCGCGCCGGGCATCCCGGGGTCATCCACGCGACTTCGGATGTCGTGGCCGGGGTTGAGAACGCCGATATCGTGCTGCTCCAATTGCGCATCGGCGGCCAGGCAGCGCGTCACGGCGACGAGACCTGGCCGCATCTGGCCGGGGTGATCGGACAGGAGACCACCGGACCGGGTGGTTTCGCCAAGGCCCTGCGCACGGTGCCGGTGGTGCTCGACATCGCCGAACAGGTTCGGCGCCACGCGAAGCCGGATGCCTGGATCATCGACTTCACCAACCCCGTCGGAATCGTCACGCGCGCCCTGGTCAGCGCCGGGCACCGCGCCGTCGGGCTGTGCAACGTCGCCATCGGGTTCCAGAGGCGGTTCGCCGCCATGCTCGACGTGGACTTCCACGACGTGCAGCTCGATCATGTGGGACTCAACCACCTCACCTGGGAACGCGGAGTCACCGTCGGCGGTCGAAACGCCCTGCCCGAACTTCTCACCTCGCACCTCGGCGACCTCGCCGAGGAGGTGGAACTGCCGCCGGACCTGTTGTCGCTGCTCGGCTCCGTGCCCTCGTATTACCTCCGCTACTTCTACAGCCACGACCAGGTGCTGCGCGAACAGCTCGGCTCCCCCACCCGCGCCGAGGCAGTCATGGAGGTGGAGGCCGAACTGCTGCGTCTCTACGCCGACCCGCACGTTGACACCAAGCCCGCCATCCTCGAGAAACGCGGCGGCGCGTATTACTCCGAGGCGGCGGTGGATCTCATCGCGTCTCTTGTTTCGGACCGGCGCGACGTACAGGTCGTGAACATCCGCAACGATGGCGCGCTGCCGTTCCTGCCCGACGATCACGTGATCGAGGTGCCGGCGACGGTGGGATCCGCGGGCCTCACCGCGCTACCGATCGCCCCGCTTCCGGATGACCTCGCCGGCCTCATCGCAGACGTCGCAGGCTACGAACGGCTGGCTCTGGATGCCGCGGTGAACGGCGGCCGCGACCGCGTACTGCGGGCGATGGTCGCCCATCCGCTCGTGCGCCAGTTCGATCGCGCCGAGAAGCTCACCGACCTGCTGATCGCGGAGAACAGTCGACATCTTGCGTGGACCCGATGACCGCTCACCATTCAGCGGGCGCCCACCCTCCGCACGGAGTTGTCGTGGCGATCGACGGCGGTGGCTCGAAGACCGATGCCGTGGCGGTCGACCGTGCGGGCGTCGTGCGGGCACACTCTCGCGGTGCGGCATCCAATCCCCAGACGCAGGGTCTCGATGTGGCCGTTGCGGTGGTCGACTCTCTCGTGACCGAGGTGCTCGAAAGTGCGGGGCTCCCCCTGCTCGGAACCGGCGTTTTCGTCTCCGGACTCGACCTCGAGGTCGAGATCGAGAGCTTTCGCGAGGCCGTCGCCCACCTGCCCTGGGCCGCGATCGGCAGCTCCCTCGTCGACAACGACATGTTCGCCCTGCTTCGAACGGGCACCCAGGAGTCAAACGCCATCGCGGTGGTCTGTGGAACCGGCATCAACGGTGTCGGCGTGCGTGCAGATGGCGAAACCGCTCGGTTTCCTGCGCTGGGAGCGATCTCCGGGGACTGGGGCGGTGGATCCCAGCTGGGCGAGCAAGCGCTCTGGTTCGCCGCACGCGCAGCCGACGGTCGCGGTGCCGCAACGGAATTCAGCCGGTCCATCCCCGACTTCTTCGGGCTCCCCGACATCCGCGCCGTGATCGAGGGGCTCCATTTCGGACAGATTTCCGGGGCGAGCCTCGCGCTACTCTCGCCGATAGTGTTCGACGCCGCCGACGCGGGCGACCTGATTGCGGCCTCGATCCTCGACCGACAGGCCGAGGAGATCGTCTTGCTCGCCGGAGCCGCCATCGCTCGGCTCGACCTGGACGACCTGCCGGTTCCTGTCGTGCTCGGGGGCGGAGTTCTTGCTGCCGGGAACCTCTCTTTTCTCGCGGCGATCGAACAGAAGCTCAGCCAGCGGTGCCCGCTCGCCCGGATACTGCTCGTACGCGACCGTCCCATCGTCGGTGCAGCGCTCCTCACCCTCGAAGCGGCTGGTGCGGCCTTTGAGGCCACGGTTTCTGCGCGATCCGCGCTGGCCACGACATTTGCCCGATTGGATGAAGCACACAGATGAGGCCTGGCATCCTTCCGGTCAGTCGTTGTCGGAACAACGCGGGCGAGCCGATCGGGTTCGTGACAGTGCCTTCGGCCGGGGCCGCCGCTGGATAGCGCTCGCTGCGCCGCTAGCATCGTGAGGGTGACTGGCACTCTCCCATGAAGGTCGTGATCGCCCCCGACTCTTTCAAAGGCTCTCTCGGCGCCCTCGAGGTGGCTCGGGCGATCGCCGTCGGCTGGGAGTCGGTGCGTCCTGGGGATTCGCTCACGCTCATCCCGCAGGCGGACGGTGGTGAGGGAACCCTCGACGCGGTGGAGGCGTCCGTGCCGGGTGCGGTGCGGCGTGATGCTGGACCGGTCACCGGTCCCGATGGCCGGTCGACGCCCGGAGCCTGGCTCATGCTGCCGGATGGCACGGCCGTCGTCGAACTCGCGCAGATGTGCGGGATCCCGTTGATGGGACGCCTCGATCCACTCGGTGCATCGACCGTGGGGCTCGGTGAGGTTATCCGCAGCGCTCTCGCCTCCGGGGCATCCCGGCTCGTCATCGGGCTCGGCGGCTCGGCCTCGACGGATGGTGCCGCCGGCGCCCTCGCAGCTCTCGGCCTGCGCGCCGATGCTTCCCTCACCGCGGGCGGGGGCAGCCTCGGTTCGATCGGGCTTCTCGACCGCTCCCCGCTCATCTCCCCGCCGCGAGGCGGTGTCACCCTGCTCACGGATGTCTCGGCCCCCCTGCTCGGACCCACCGGGGCCGCGGCAGTCTTCGGCCCGCAGAAGGGTGCGTCGTCCACCGAGGTGGCGCTGCTTGACTCCGCTCTCGCCCACTTCGCCAGCCTCCTCGGCGCCGACCCCGGCCTGCCAGGAACCGGGGCTGCGGGAGGCGCTGCTTACGGATTTTCGGCGGCCTGGGGTGCGCGCATCGAGCCGGGGGCCGACTACCTCTGCGCCCTCACCGGGGTGCCACTGGCCATCGCCGGGGCGGATCTGCTGATTACCGGCGAAGGACGGTTCGATGCGACATCCGGCACCGGAAAGCTCGTCGGCACTCTCATCGGACTGGCGGGTGAGCACAGAATTCGGGTTGCCGTGATCGCCGGGCAGCTAGCGGTGCCGCCGCTCGGCTCCGACAGCCGCCCGCTCTGGGCATCCGGGCTCGCGGATCTCGCCGGCTCGGCGGAGCACGCGATGGCCGATCCCTGCCGCTGGCTGCGTGCGGCCGGGGCTGCCGCTGCGGCCGCGCAGGAATACTGACCCGAACCCCTCCGCGCGCACGAGGTCACTTTCGCACCAGGACCCCCACCGTACGGGAGGGAAGCTGACTGTTCAGCGCCCGGGCTCGAGCGGGCGTTACTCGGCGGAGTGCGCCTCGAGAAAGGCGTATAGCTCGGTGTCGTCTACGCCCGGGAAGGTGCCGGAGGGCAGCGGCGCCAGGATGTGGGCGTGCAGCTTCGCACTCGGCCAGGCC
>JANYIZ010000209.1 GCA_025408445.1 Frigoribacterium sp.
ACGCATGTGGACGCCCCGTACCACTTCGATGACGCGGCACCCAAGCTGGACGAGCTGCCGCTCGAGAGATTTGTGGGCACCGGTGTCGTCGTCGACGCTCGGGCCGCTGGCGCACGAGGGCGCATCGGCTGGGAGTATTTCAGGGCGCGCGAGGCCGAGCTGGTTCCCGGGGCGATCGTCTTGCTGCACACCGGCTGGAGCGCGCACTACGGCACCGCCCGGTACTTCGAGAACCCCTTCCTCGACGCCGACGCCTGCGCTCACCTGATTGCGTTAGGCATCCGCACCGTTGGCATCGATGCGCTGAACATCGACGAGACCCCTGACGATGAGCACCCGGGAGAGGGCTTTCCGGTACACCATCTGCTCGCCGACGTGGCCGGAGTGATCAGTGAAAACCTGACCAACCTGCACTCGATCGACTTTGCCGAACCCTTCATTTCCCTTCTCCCGCTGGCCTTCGAGGCCGCCGATGGAGCGCCGGTGCGCGCTGTCGCCCTCAATCTGTCCGTCTGAGCATCCGCTCTCTTCACGAAAGAATTCCAATGTCCCCCACACCCATCGGTCCCTCCGACGCGAGCGTCTCACCGCGCTATGCCGGAATTGCTACCTTCGCACGACTACCTCGCCTTGAGGATGTCGACCATGCAGACATCGTGGTGGTCGGCGTTCCCTTCGACAGCGGCGTCAGCTACCGTCCGGGAGCGAGGTTCGGGCCCGCGCATGTGCGCGAAGCTTCCCGCCTGCTTCGGCCCTACAACCCGGTGCAGGATGTTGAACCTTTTTCGACCCAGCAGATTGCCGATGCGGGCGACATAGCGGCAAACCCCTTCGACATTGCAGAGGCCGTCAAACAGATCGAGGAAGCAGCCACTCATCTGGGTACCGGTGACACCCGCCTGCTCACGATCGGCGGCGATCACACCATCGCCCTGCCGCTACTCCGGGCGGTCACCAAGAAGACCGGTCCGGTCGCGGTGCTGCACTTCGATGCCCACCTCGACACCTGGGACACCTACTTCGGCGCGCCGGTCACTCACGGCACCCCGTTCCGGCGCGCCTCCGAAGAGGGACTCATCGACCTCGAAGCGAGCCTGCACATCGGCATCCGCGGTCCGCTGTACAGCCAGCAGGACCTCACAGACGATGCCCGCCTCGGATTCGCCGTGATTGCGGCGCACGAGTTCGAGACCGCTGGCCTCGCGACGGTTATCAAGCGGATGCTCGCCCGTCTCGGTGATCGTCCCGTTTATGTGTCGGTGGACATCGACGTACTTGATCCCGCTCATGCGCCCGGTACGGGAACTCCGGAAGCGGGCGGACTGACCAGCCGGGAACTCCTCACGATTATTCGTGCGCTTCGCGGCGTGAGGATCGTGGGGGCGGATGTTGTAGAGGTTGCGCCGGCCTACGACCACGCACAGATCACCGCGGTAGCGGCATCCCATGTTGCCTATGAAATCCTGTCGGCCATGACACCACGAGCGGATCGCACCGGGAATTAGACCGGGTCCGACCGGTTGCGAGCATGGTGGGACTCGGTGCCCGATACTGGGCATAACGACCACGGCTGCGATATTTGGATTCTGCCGGAACGGTGTCGACGAACGGGAGCATGATGCGAGCTGTACACCCGACGCCCTCTGGGGCGCCGCTGGCAATTGGCGCGAAGTTGCGCTCGACCAGACTTGCCCAGGCACTCACGATCGCCGATGTCGCGACTGCGACGGGCCTCAGCACTGGCTTTATCAGCCGGGTCGAGCGCGACGAGACCTCGCCAAGTGTGTCGACTCTCGTCACCCTCTGCCAGGTGCTCTCGCTGCCTCTCGGGTCGTTGTTCGAGGCGCCCGAAAACGAGGTGATCTCGCTCAAGGATGCGCCGCGGATCAACATGGGCGGCAGCCGCGCCGTCGAGCATTTGCTCACGCCCCGAAGCGAGTCCCGGGTGCAGGTATTGCGCTCCCTCCTCGAGTCGGGAGCGACTGGCGGGGAGGAGCTCTACACGATCAACTGCGATGTCGAGATCGTGCACGTTCTGAGCGGAACCCTGCGAGTGAGACTCGTCGGCGGAACGGTAGACCTCCTGACCGGCGACACGATGACGCTCGCTGGCCGTGAACCACACTCCTGGGACAACAACTCGGATGCCGTCACCGAGCTGATCTGGACAATCGTTCCGGCGGCCTGGAGCGGATCCTCCTGAGAGCAGCCGAATGGGTTGGAGCCAGTGGGATGGGTTGCGAGGTTGCGGCAGGACCCGAGCTGCGTGCGGCATGACGTGTGCCTCGCCGAGGTCGACCCCGGTGGCGAATGAGCGCCCTACTCGGCCGGCGGGGCAACCATCGCCGCGCTGCGCTCCCACAGGGCACTCGCGAGTTGAGCGTCATCCGCCTGCCGGTTGGTGCGACCGGCTTTGCGCTTGATGTAATACTCCCCCGACGTCCAATCGCTGCCGGGCGTGGTGGTCGCCAGCCAGACCAGGGTGTCGGCGCCTTTCTCCGACGAGATCAGGGCGTGACGCAGCACGCTGCGGTAGATCACGCGCAGGGGGCTGCGGGATTCGCTGGCGAAGTTCGAGGCGACGACCCCCGGATGAAACGCTGCCGTGGTAACTCCCTCCGCGCCGAACCGGCGGGCAAGCTCCTTGGTGAAGAGGATGTTGTCGAGCTTTGCGTTGCTGTAGGCCCTGCCCGGACTGAACCGCGTGGCCAGGTCGAGGTCGTCGACAGCGATGTTGCCGCCGAGATTTGCAACGCTCGAGGTGTTGATCACGCGCGTCTTGCTGGAGATGAGGCGGTCCAACAGCAGGGTGGTGAGAAGGAACGGTGCGAGGTGATTCACCTGAAAAGTGAGTTCGTGACCGTCTTCGGTGATGGTGCGGTCGCCGAAGATACCACCAGCGTTGTTGGCGAGCACGTCGATTCTGGGGTACCTCTCGCGCAGCTCGGCGGCGAGGCGGCGCACCTCGCGGAGCTTCGAGAAGTCGGCGACGAAATAATCGGCGCCGAGGGCATCCGCCACCTTCGCCGTTTTTTGGGGTGAGCGGCCGACAATGACGACGGTGCGACCGCTAGCGGACAGCGCACGGGCGGCGGCGGCGCCGATTCCGTCGCTTGCTCCGGTGATGATGATGGTTTCGGAGGCAGGGGTTTCAGGCATGGTCGATTATCGCCCGCGGTGGCTGGACGCCCGGCGCGAGACCGAGTCAGCCTGCGCCCGGCAGCATTACCTGCAGTATTCCGTTCACGGTGCGGGTCTCGAAACGAGGCTGCGGCGATGTGGCCGGGCCGTGCACCACGTCGCCGGTTTTTAGCGCAAACGTACTCTGGTGCCAGGGGCATTCCACACAGGGATTATCGGTGTGCGCGCCGATTAGGGTGCCCTCATCAAGCGGCGCCGAGAGGTGACTGCAGGTGTTGGAGAGCACGTGCACGGTATCGCCGCGGCGCACAACGAGGAGGGGTTGACCCGCGACTTCTGCCCGGTGAAGTTCGCCCTCTGGCAGGTCGGTGAGTGAGCCGAGAGGATGCCACCCCGCCGGAAAAAGGTGCGGTACATCTTCCGTGTGGTTTGCCCCGGCCGCCTGTCGGTAGGCGAGATGGCCGCCGAGAAACGCTCCGGCTGAGGCCACACCGAGTCCCGCGAAGGCGAGCACTTTACCGCCGCCCCGCCCGCGCTGAATGAAGGAGAGGGTGTAGAGACCGAGGGCGATGGAGTTGGTCGCTGCGTGTACGACTCCAACCCGTTTTTGCTGGTCGTGCAGGTACAACCAATCAGTCCACCCGGTCACGATGGCCGGCAGGGCGCTCAGCACTCCGATGCCCACGAGAACCCGAGAGGCCTTTGATGCGCCCGGCACGAGGTCAAGGAATGCGGCCGACACCCACGCACCGACCGGAACCTGCACCGCAACCGGGTGCAGCGGATGCCCGAGCGGCACACCGTGCAGCAGGTCGCGTAACCAACGCGGTTTGAGAATCGCACCGAAAAGCGTCTCCGCTTTTTTTACGACCGGGTCGAGTTGCTCAGCGGATTCGAGGCGCGTGATCTGGTGGACAATCGCAAGTTCATGCATGTCCACCAGAGGACTCGCTTCTTCGGGGCGAGTCAAGGGGTCGGGCCTCGATAGCCGCCGTCGACGACCCTCCTCAGCCATCGGGGCTACTCCTGCGGATCGGTGATGTCTCCCGTGGGGACCGAGGACCGCACGGTGTGCGTCGTGCCGAGCTGGTCTGCCAGGGCCTGGCCCTCCTCAATCGCCTCTTCCTTGCTGGAGTAGCTCTCGCTGCGCTCTGGCTCTCCGATCACCCGGTTCACCCACTGGCCGCCCTTATCGATGGTCTCTACGTCGCCGTTGGTCATGCCTCTAGCCTGCGCCTGCCGCGGCGTGAGCACCAGTGGGGCTGGTATGTTTCGCGACCCACCGGCATGGCCGCCGACTCTGGCGAATCGGGCGGCGTTGGCCCACCTCGCTCAGGCTCCTCCGCGACCACCACTAATCGGCGGGCTGGAGCTCGCGCATCGCCTCGGCGGTGAGCACTACTGAGCGCAGGCGGTCCTCAATATCGCGGGACTGGTGCGCGATTATCAGTTCGTCGGCCTGCACGGAGGTGGCGAAATCCTCGAGGAAGCTACGCACCTCCGAGGCCGTGCCGACGGCTGAGTATCGCATCATGTTGGCGATGTTGCGCCCTTCAGAGGTGGTGAGGAACGCGTCGATCTGGTCGTCACTGTAGTGGATGGGCACAGCGTCGATCGCGGATGGCCCGCGGGCAATGAGGCTGCGTACTCGCGCACGCCGGGTCGTCTCGAACTGAATGCGGGCATCCGCTTCATCGTCCGAAGCGATCACGTTCACCGCAGCGATCGCGTAGGGCTCGGCGAGCTGGCGCGACGGACGGAATTCGCTGCGGTATAGCGCCATCGCTTCGTGGAGGGAGTCCGGTGCGAAGTGCGACGCGAACGCGTACGGCAGGCCGAGGGCGGCTGCGAGCCTGGCGCCGAAGAGGGAGGATCCGAGGATATAGAGCGGCACGTTCGTTCCGCCGCCGGGGACGGCCTGGACGCCGGGCACGATCGACTCACCGCGGAGAAAGGCTTGAAGCTCAAGCACGTCTTCGGGAAACTGGTCTGACGACCGGGGGTCTCGCCGCATGGCCCGTGCGGTGTTCTGGTCGCTGCCGGGCGCGCGTCCTAGGCCAAGGTCGATCCGTCCGGGATGCAGCTCGGCAAGGGTGCCGAACTGCTCAGCGATAGCGAGCGGCGAATGATTCGGCAGCATCACGCCGCCGGAGCCAATGCGGATGGTCGAGGTGTGATCCGCGACATGGCCGATCAGCACGCTCGTGGCTGATGACGCGATGGTTTGCATGTTGTGATGCTCGGCGTACCAGACCCGGGTGTAACCATTGGCTTCGGCAGCCTGCGCGAGGCGCACGCTGTTTGCGAAACTCTCCCGCACGGTCTGCCCGGGGGCGATCGGAGCGAGATCGAGGATGGAGAAGGGCATGGTCATGCGGCGGACCTTTCTGACGCGCGCGGCCTCCGCGCGCTCCTCACACCAACCGCTATGCCGATGGAATCGTTCCCGATTCACCCGAATTCATCCCGGACACCAGGCGACCCATGCCAGGCACGGAGCGACTCACAGCCGCCCGCTGAATGCCCGATTCTGCAGGGCAGCGTAGAGCTCGTCCAGGCGGGCGAGTTGGGCTAGCTCGTTTGCCTTGACAGAGGCAATATCTCGAAGCTGTTGCGCAAAAAGCGCTTGCGCAGCAAACGACGGTAACGGCACGGATACCAGCAGCAAATTGGTCGGATTGATCGTGGCCAGTGCACGCAGGGACTCTTTTGTGTGGGCGCGGTTCAAAAAAAAGGCGAGGTATTCTGCGCTGGCAGTGTGAAGTGGCCGCAAACGAACCACCTGTGCCGCGTGAGCCGCCACCAGGTCACCCCGGAAAATCGTGGTCTTCGAGACCGATTCGGCACTGGCCGTGCGAGAAAAGAGCACGTCACTCTCCTGCACCGAATATTTCGCCAGCTCCCGGGCGTCGAGCTCGGCCGTGTTCAGATGCGTGACATCCAACTCGCCATCACCGGTGATATCCGATACTCGGATGATCGGCACCGCGTTCGTGCCACCGGGCGGAGCGTTCGTCCTGGCCGATGTACCGTACGCGGCAGATTCGACCAGATCGTGAACGGTCCCTGACCGGGACGCGCTCTCGACCAGGTCAAGGTACGACGACCGAGCGAGCTCGTCCAACAGTCCGATGGCTTCCCGACGATCATGACGGATCTGGTCGGCCTCGTCGAGCACACGAGCGATCCGGCGCTGTTCCGGCAGAGGCGGGAGAGGGATACCCGTTGCCCGCACCAGGGCATCTGATACCGCAGGAACACTGGCACCCGAGGCAAGGCGCGTTATGTCCGCAATGAATTCCGGGCCTTGAACCCAGCGAAATAGATAACGCTCGTCCACGATTGCCGGTCGCGGCCGCAAGACGCTGAAGCCCGTTGTCGCGATTGCCCCGTCAAGGACAGGGGGAACGGATGCCACGCAGTTCAGGTGCGGACGTAACGTCGAGACCAGCACATCCCCGCTTCGTAGTCGTTGGCGTGCCCGCGCTGGTGCGCTGGCGACGATCATCCGTCTTGGCGCAACAACCCGTTTCGAACGCGGATCGACCGAGCCGAGGTCGATGAAGACGAACTCGTGGCCGCTCGTGTCCGGGCCTGAGGATTCGATCACCTCTGTGACGTCCGCGAGCCGGTGCCTGACTCCGATCACAGTGTTTCGGCCAGAGCGCGGGCAAGGGCGGACGAACCCTGTTGGATGCGCAATTCGAGACGGGCGATGTCGACGAGGATGTCGTTGGCAGAGCGATGGACAAGGCGTTCACCGAGGACGATCCGATAGCGGTTGAAGGTGAGGTCATAGCCCTGTTTCGCGATCTCGGATCTTGGCACGAGAAACGACTGCGAGGTTCGCGGACGTGCGGGTTCGTTCAGTGCGCTCTCCGCGCCCGCGGTATTTCGCAGGCTCAGCCAGCGTGCCACCAAATCCGGTAGGTCGTCATTCTCGATACGCGCACGGTTGTCATCGAGGCTGAAGCCATCCGCGCGCACGTCGTAGAACCACACATCTTCGGTGGTTTGCGCCTTGCGAAAGAGCAGGATCGAGGTCGAGAGGGCGGAGTGCGGCCTGAATACGCCGGGCGGAAGGCGCACGACGGCGTCAAGCTTGTGATCTTCTACGAGCAGGCGTCTCACGTCAGTGTGGGCCTTGGACGTTCCGAACAACGCGCTGTCCGGCAGGATGACCGCGGCCCGTCCGCCGTCCCGCAGAAGCCGGAGTGAATGCACCAGTAACAACAGCTCGGTCTTCTTGGTCTTCACTACCGTGAGCAGATCCTTTGCCGCCGCCACGGAGTCGCGGCTCCCCGTGAACGGCGAATTCGCAAGCACAACGGAGAAAGTGCCGAATCCGGTAGTGCTCTTGCCGCTTTCCTCGCCGAGAGGATCACCGGTGGACACGGCGACGTTCCGTACTCCGTGCAGCCGCAGGTTCGTGGTGGCGATGCGATTCAACGGCGCGTGGGAGGCTACGCCGGCGAGCACGGTGCCGTTGGAGCCGTCACTCGACCCGGCGTGGGTCGGAAATTCGAGCCGGCGATCCCGCAGGTACTCCGCCGCCGCCACCAGCATGCCGCCGGTCCCCACCGTCGGGTCGATGATCGTGTCATCGGGCGTCGGTGCCACCAGGTCGACCATGAGTCTCATGATGTGGGAGGGGGTGAGCGCAGGCCCGTTTTGGCCGGACTGGGCGGAGGTCGCCAGCTTTCCGACCAGCCGGTCGTACACCTCTGTCTGAACGGTGCTGTTCTGCAGCGCGGGGCTGGCCAGCAGATCGACGACCATGGCATGAAGCTCGGGCGTGGCAGGAGCCGAGGGACGATGGCTGCGATCGACGAGCACCAGGGTGATCTGCTCGACCGTGTCGAGCGGACTGACGCCGGCGCGCATAAATGCGGTCCATAGCGTGTCCAGTTGGATTGTGAGTTCGGGTGTCACTATCCGTTCGCTCCTTTACGCTACGGGTGATTGGGGCGGGGATGTTCTTCGAATTTATCGGGAACCGCCAAGTGCGGTAAGTCCCACAACGGGGAGGGGGAAAGGTCTCGCCACCGGACGGGAGCGTCTCGGTGCACCGAGGCAGCGCCACACAGGGGTCTTCCCGGGCGATCACGCTAAGTTTGTCTCTCGGTATCGCGACGATTGGGGGTGTGACGTGGGCAGAAGTCTCAAGAGGGTGGCTGTGGTCGCGGCGCTCCTCGCCGTGGTGTTTGGCGCGAGCGTTGTGGTCGGCACCGGATACTTTGCGCGCAACTCGCCCGCGGCATCCGCTCGCGCCTGCGTGCCAGTCGCTCAGGTGATGGTCGGGAAAATCATCGTGCCGGCCGGTCCCATTGCGGGCTACTGCCAGGACCGACTCATCAACGCGGCTTACGTGATGATGGCGGCTCGCTCTCTCGGCATCGGTCCGCACACCCAGGCGATCGGGGTGATGACAGCGCTCGGAGAGTCGGGGCTGCGCGTGCTCGACCACGGAGATGCTGCCGGCGCCGACAGCCGGGGGCTCTTCCAACAGCGGGACAACGGCGCGTGGGGAACCTACGCGGATCGCATGGACCCCTATACCTCCGCGCTGAACTTCTTCAGGAAACTCGTCTCGATTCCCGGATGGCAGGACCTCTCACCGGGAGAGGCGGCCCATGCGGTGCAGGTGAATGCCGACCCCAAACACTATGACCCGTATTTGCCGCGCGCAGAGGCCATCGTCGCGGCGCTGGGGTCGTGACGTCCGCCGGCTGAACCGGAGCGGCTGAACCAGAGGGGCGGGCTCCGAGCATCCGTGGCGGGTCCTTGAGCGGGGTGGCGCGGGCCTCGAAAGCGAATCCGGTGAGCTCAACGGCGAGAAGCCAGCCGCCGAGGAACGCGCCGAGCACGGGCACGAGAGTCTCGCCGACAACGGCAATGAGGCCACCTGCGTGCTCTCCCAGCGAGCCGCATCTAGGGTTAATTGATGTCTCCGATCCACCCACTGCCCCGCAGCCGGACCAGTCTCGAAGTGCTGCGAGCGGAAGCTCGCCAAGAACTCGAGACTGTGATGCACGAGCGCCTTCTCGCCGGGGAGGACCCCTGGGAGTTCATGGAGGACCTGTTGACTGTCGATGAACTCACGGTGTACTTGCTCCGGGCCGATGCGATCAATTCCAATGACGGGCAGCATCCGTCGCCTACCCGCGAATATCGGCTGCTCAGGCAGATCGCTTTGGAATACCCGCCGCTCACCACGGTGGTCTGGCGGATGCTCGGTCAACACGGTGCACTAGCCCCGTCCGTAAACTGAGCACATCATGCGACTCCTGCTGATCCGTCACGGACAGACTCCCGCCAATGTTCTTGGCCTTCTCGACACCGCACACCCCGGGCCCGGGCTCACCGCGCTCGGCGAGCGCCAGGCGAACGCGGTCGCAGAGGCGCTGCGCGGAGAGGAGATCGACGGCGTCTTCGCCACGACTCTCGTGCGCACGCAACTCACCGCCCTACCGTTCGCCACCGCGACCGTCATCGACGGCCTGCACGAGATCGAAGCGGGTGATCTCGAGGGGCGCGGCGATCGGGCATCCGCTCGCACCTACCTCGAGACGGCGTTCGCCTGGGGATCAGGCCACCTGGATGTCACAATGCCGGGCGCAACCGATGGGCACGCGTTCTTCGAGCGGTTCGATCGCGGCATCAGCGTTGCAGCGGAGGTGGGCACTGCCGCGGTCTTCAGTCACGGGGCGGCCATCCGGGTGTGGACCGCAGCACGGGCGCGCAATGTGCCCCCGATCTTTGCCGGATCTCATGAACTCGAAAACACCGGCGTGGTCGAGCTCGACGGCTCGCCAGCGGATGGCTGGACGCTCATATCGTGGGCCGGTGCCCCTGTGGGAGGGCCTTCGCTAGTGGACGACTCGGCCGGGGACCCCACCGGAGACGCCCTGGACCGCGCCTAGACCTGCTGCATGCGGGATGATCGTTCCATGGCAAACGGATGGTTCGAACGGCAGGTCGGACGACTGCTCAAGCAGTCCGCCGAGGGCGACACGATCTCGACAGAGGAGACGGATGCCCGCAGCATCCTGACCATGCTCGAGGGCCTGGGGCTCGCCATGATCGAGACCGGGCAGGCCACCAATGACGTCGAGGAAACGCTCCGTTTGGTGGCGAAGGTCTACCAGCTCGGAGATGTGCGCACGGTGGTGCTGCCCACTTACGTGATGCTGCAGTCGACGACCGCGGGTGGGGAGGTGCGCGTCGAGTCCGCCCGTCAGGGGGGAGGTCGTCTCGACCAGACCGGCGCCGTCGAGACACTCATTGGGCGAGCGCTGCGACGGGAGGTTAGCCCGGCAGCGGCGGTAGCGGAGGTGGCACGCATCCGCACGGCGAAGCCGCGTTTCGGGCCTGTGGTTTCGCTGCTTGGCCACGTAATCCTGACGGTAGGTTTCGGGATGGTGATCTACCCGACCCTGCAGGCGATCTGGGTGTACGCGGTGCTCGGTGCCGGTGTCGGCGCGTTGGTGTTGCTCGCGCGCAGATTCACCGGGCTGAGTTCGACGGTACCGGTGATCGCGGCGTTCGGAGTCACCCTCGCGACGACGCTTCTGCTCGTGCACGTCGCCGGGGACGAGCCGCTGCGCATTATCGCTCCCCCTCTTGTGTCGTTTCTGCCTGGACTCACGCTCACGATCGCCGCCATTGAACTCACCAATAACCAGGTGATTGCGGGGGCGAGCCGTCTTGTATTCGGGGTGGCGCAGCTGCTGCTGCTCACCTTCGGCGTGTTCGCAGCGACCACCCTGGTTGGGCACCTGCCGACGGCTGCTCCCCAGCCGCTCCTCGGACCGTGGGCTGGACTGGTGGGAGTCGCGCTCGTCGCGGTGGGATTCACGCTGTTCATGTCGGCGCCACGGGGGGCTCTGGTCTGGATCTTTCTCAGTCTCGCCCTGACCTACGGGGCCCAGGCCCTTGGGGCGTTCTCGCTCGGAGCCGGCCTCAGCGGGTTTGTCGGGGCCGTTGTTGTGGCGCCGTTCACACGGTTCGCAAGCCACTTCCGCACCTCGCCGCCCGCATCCGTCATGTCGCTCGCCTGCTTCTGGCTTCTCGTGCCCGGTGCGCTCGGATTCATCGGACTCAGCGGGGTGGCGCAGGGTGGCGCCGCGGGCCTGCATACTCTCGCCACGGCGGGCATCTCGGTACTCTCGATCGCGCTGGGAGCAATCGTCGGGATCAGCCTGAGCCGAGATGCCGGACGTCTCGCGCGGCTGGCCCGGCGTGGAGTGTCGCGGTTGTAGAAACTCGGCGAATTCGTTGCGCTGCACTGCTCTTCTCGCCTGCGGACTCGCGTACCGGGCACCGCTCGCTCGACGTACGGCATCGCACCCTCGTGAGAACATGGACGGATGCCCGACGCCGCTCCGATGGTCGACATCGCCGACATCCAACGATTGGTCGGCCCAGCATCGTTCCAGCGTGGGCTGACCTACGCCCGAGGCGGCGCCGTGATTGCCCTTGACTGGGATTCGGCAACTCGGCAACTCACCGGCACGGTTGTCGGATCGAGTCCATTGCCGTATCGGTGCAGCTCGCTCATCCCTGCGGCCACGGGCAAGCCGACAAGCGGCACCTGCACCTGCCCGGTGGGGTTCGACTGTAAGCATGTCGCTGCCTTGCTGCTGCAGAGCAACACGACGACGCTGCAGCAGCTCGCCGGACTCAAGTTGCCCAGGCCGTCCTCTGAAAAACCGAAGCAGGCCAGCTGGAAGAGCGCTGTTATCGCTCTCACCGAGCGGCCAGCAGAATCCGGCGGTCGGAGCGCCCGCATCGGACTCCTCTTGGAACTGCGCGAACTGATTCCGCGATCCCGCAGCCAGTGGAACGGCCCGAGCGCGAGGCCCGCGACCGCGACGAGTCATGGCGTAATTCGCCTTGGAGTTCGTCCGGTGTTGTTGAGCGCAACGGGCAATTGGACCAGGGGGAACATCAGCTGGAATTCTCTCGGCTACCAGGCCAATCGCCTGGATCTTGCGACCGACCAGCAGCGCTGGTTCGCCCAGTTCGCCGCACTGCACCGCTCCACCCGCGAGGTCTACTCCGGGCAGGAACCCGACTGGCTCTACCTGGACGACTTCCACAGCCCGCTGCTCTGGCAGCTGCTTGCGGATGCTGAATCCCGCGACATCGCGCTGGTCACCGGCAAGAAAGAGACCAGTGTCACGATCGGCGCCGATGCCCTGGTGAGCATCGACGCCCGGCTGGAGGGTGATCTGCAACTGACGCCGATTCTTCGGGTGGATGGACAATCACGCCCGGCCGCTGCGGCGGGCGCGATCGGCGACCACGGGATCTACGCGTGGGCCTTCGACCCGCGGCCCCGGTTCACCCTGGCGCCGGCATCCGTCCCACTCGTCGACGAGCAGCGCGCTCTGCTCGGTGCCGTTACGCCCGTTATTGTGCCGGCGAGCGACGTCGACGAATTTTTGAGCGATTACTATCCGCGCCTGACTCGCACGATCACCGTGACCAGTGCGGATGCCTCTATTTCTCTGCCAGAGCTCACTCCCCCGGTGCTCGTGCTCACCGTCACGTTCCGGCCAAAGCAGTCGGTGAAGATCGAGTGGGACTGGGACTATTCCGGCCTCCGCAAGTCACTTCGCGGCGCTGACGACCGCGATTTCGCAACCGAGCACCGGGTACTGGAGCGTGTGCAGCGCCTCCTCGGACCGATCTCGGATGACACCCTCCGCGGTCTCGACGCGGCCGAGTTCGTCGATCGGGTACTGCCAACGCTCGATGGTGAAGACGGGGTTCGGGTCGAGTTCGTCGGAACGCGACCGGATTACCGGGAGCTCACTGGCGTCCCGAAACTGACCTTCACGACGGTCGAAACCGACACGAGCGACTGGTTCGACCTCGGGGTGTATATCCACATCGACGGGCGGGATGTGCCGTTCACGAAGGTGTTCACCGCGCTATCGAAGGGTATGTCGAAGGTGCTGCTCGTCGACAACTCGTACCTGTCGCTCAACCAGCCGGTCTTCGAAGAATTGAAGCGGCTGATCGACGAGGCCTCCACTCTGGCCGAGTGGGAGACCGGGGTGCGGATCAGCCGCTACCAGGCCAGCCTCTGGTCGGAATTTGAGGATCTCGCCGAAGACACCGTCGAAGCGCAGGCCTGGCGGGAGGCAGCCAAGGGACTGCTCGCCATCGATTCGGTGGAGCCGTCACCCCTGCCACACACCGTCGACGCCGTCCTCCGCCCGTACCAGAAAGACGGTTTCGACTGGCTCGCCTTCCTCTGGAAGCATCGACTCGGCGGCATCCTCGCCGACGACATGGGTCTCGGAAAGACGCTCCAGGCTCTCGCCCTCGTCGCGCACGCCAAGACGGGAGGAGCGGATGCCCCGTTCCTGGTCGTCGCGCCCACCTCTGTCGTCTCGAACTGGCTGAGCGAAGCCGCGCGATTCGTGCCCTCCCTCACCGTTCGTGGGGTCGCGACAACGAAACAGTCGCTGGCGCAGCTGGCCGACGGTGCCGACATCGTGGTGACCTCCTACGCGCTCTTTCGCCTCGGCTTCGCCCACTACCAGAATCTAGGCTGGTCGGGGCTGGTGCTCGATGAGGCGCAGTTTGTGAAGAATCCGGCGTCGAAGGCCCACGAGGCCGCCGCATCCCTCACGGTGCCATTCAAGCTCGCGATCACGGGTACCCCGATGGAGAACAGCCTCACCGACCTGTGGGCCCTGTTCCAGATCGTGGCGCCTGGCCTGTTCCCCTCGGGCCGGAGATTCGCCGAGGAGTACGTCCGGCCGATCGCGTCGGGCGAATCGGGAGATTCGGCGGAGCACGCTGCCGCACATTCGGCGGCGTTGATCGCCAAGCTGCGCCGCCGTATCCGCCCGCTGATGCTGCGGCGCACCAAGGAGGTTGTCGCATCTGAGCTGCCGGCCAAACAGGAACAGGTATTGCAGGTAGAGCTCGCCCCACGACATCGCACGCTGTACGACACCGTGCTGCAGAAGGAGCGACAGAAACTGCTCGGACTCATCGAAGATCTCGATCGCAACCGATTCATTGTGTTTCGCTCCCTCACGCTCCTGCGGATGCTGAGTCTCGATGCCTCGCTGGTGGGTGAGGCCTACACCGGTATTCCGTCCTCGAAGCTGGATG
>JANYIZ010000210.1 GCA_025408445.1 Frigoribacterium sp.
CACCGTTGCGCCTGCACCCTTGCGCCTGCGCGCCCTGGGGTGACACGCGCGCCCGCACTTTCGGGCGCGCGTGTCACCCAAGGGCGCGCAGGCGCAAGGGTGCAGGCGCAACGGTGCAGGCGCAACGGCGCAGGCGCAACGGCGCAGGCCAAGCGCAACCAATCGCTGGGCGCGCAACGGAGTACGCCCGCGGGCGCCCACGCCATATACTATTGATAACGAATCTCATTACCTCGACAAACTTTCTTGAGAAGACCCTTCATCGTGCGTAAAAAAATACTGCTTCTGTCCGGCGGCCTCGTGCTGAGCCTCGCCCTCGGTGGATGCTCGGCCTCTCCCCCGAGAGACGACGGCCTCATCCACGTCGTCGCTTCGACGAACGTGTACGGCGATATCGCCAGGCAGATCGGTGGAGACCGCGTCACGGTCACGTCGATCATCTCCGACCCTTCGCAGGACCCGCACTCCTACGAAGCCGATGCACAGGTGCAGCTCTCACTGTCGAAAGCCGACGTCGTGATCCAGAACGGCGGGGGCTACGACAGTTTCGTGGATTCACTGCTGAAGGGCGCAAACAATCCAAAGGTCGTGCTGCTCAACGCCAGCACCATCTCGGGCTACGACCAGAAGCCGGCCTCCGGGGAGTTCAACGAACACCTCTGGTACGACTTTCCGACAGTGAAAAAGGTGGTGAGCAAGCTCGTCTCGACCTTCACCACCGAGGAACCCTCCCGCGCTGGCACCTTCGCGGCCAACGCCTCACGGTTCACCGAGGCGCTCGGGCAGTTGCAGGCCACCGAAGCGGCCCTGAGGTCCAGCTCTGCCGGTGAGGGAGTCGCGATCACCGAACCGGTGCCGCTCTACATGCTCGACGCCGTCGGGCTCGTGAACAAGACCCCTGGCAAATTCAGCGAGGCGATCGAGGCCGGCACGGATGTCTCGCCTGTCATTCTGAGGCAGACTCTCGCCCTGTTCAGTGACCGTGCGGTGAAGCTTCTCGCCTATAACGACCAGACGAGCTCCCCCGAGACGAAGCGAGTGCTCGCCGCGGCACAGAAGGCCGGAGTGGCCGTCGTGCCGGTGCGCGAAACCCTGCCGGCAGGCAAGGACTACCTTGAATGGATGACCGACACTCTCGCCTCGATCACCGCAGCACTGAAGTGACAGATCCGGTATTGAGCCTCCGTGGCGCCACGCTATCGTTCGGTGACCGTCGGCTCTGGCAAAACCTCAATCTCGACGTGCAGCCGGGGGAGTTTCTCGCCGTGCTCGGACCCAACGGCACGGGCAAGACGAGCCTGCTCAAAACCATCCTCGGCCAGCAGAAACTCAGTTCGGGGACTATCAAATTCCTCGGTGAGCCCGTGACCCACGGCAGTCGGCGCATCGGGTATATTCCCCAGCAGAAGCTGCTGGAGCAGGGGACTCCGCTGCGCGCGCGCGACCTCGTGGCCTTCGGCGTAAACGGTCACCGCTGGGGGCTGCCATTCAACTCGCGCGCGGTCCGGCGCCAAGTGGACGGCATCCTCGAGTCGGTCGGTGCGTCAGAGTACGCGAATGTCCCCGTGGCCACCCTCTCGGGTGGAGAGCAGCAACGGGTGCGGGTTGGCCAGGCGATCGCGGGCACCCCAAGCCTCCTGCTCTGCGACGAGCCGCTCATCTCCCTCGACCTGCATCACCAGCGCCAGGTGAGCGAGCTCATCGACGCACAACGCCGGGCCATCAACACTGCCGTGATCTTCGTCACGCATGATGTCAATCCCATCCTTCCGATGGTGGATCGGGTGCTCTATCTCGCGGGCGGCCGTTTCCGGGTGGGAACCCCGGATGAGGTGCTGCGCAGCGAGGTGCTGTCGTACATGTACGACACCCCGGTGGAGGTCATCCGCAGTCGTGGGCGCATCGTGGTGCTCGGCGCACCGGAAGGCTATGGCGTGCACGATCACCTCGAGCATCATGTGGAGGCACCCACACCATGAACACCGACCTCTGGCACCAGATCTTCGGATTCGACAACTATGGCGAACTGCTCGCCCTGGTGAAGAACTCGATCATCGCCGGCGCCCTGCTCGGTGTGGTCGGCGGACTCATCGGGCCATTCGTGATGACACGGGACCTCGCCTTCGGGGTGCACGGAATCAGCGAGTTGAGTTTTGCCGGGGCCTCCGCGGCGCTGCTGTTCGGGGTGAACGTCGTCGCCGGCTCGATCGCCGGGTCGCTGCTCGCCGCTCTGATCATCGGTATCCTCGGGGCGAAGGCGCGCGAACGTAACTCGATCATCGCCGTGTTGATGCCGTTCGGACTCGGGCTCGGCATCCTGTTTCTCGCCCTGTACAGAGGAAGAAGCGCCAACAAGTTCGGGCTGCTCACCGGCCAGATCGTATCGGTCGACAACCCGCAACTGCTCATGCTCGTGATCATTTCGGCTGTGGTGATCGCCGGACTTTTCGTGATCTGGCGCCCGCTGAGCTTCGCGAGCGTCGACGCGGATGTCGCACGGGCGAGAGGGCTGCCGGTCACCGCACTCTCGATCGCTTTTATGATCCTGCTCGGGCTCGCGACGGCCGTGTCAATCCAGATCGTCGGAGCACTCCTCGTTCTCTCGCTGCTGGTGACGCCGGCCGCCGCGGCCATGCGGATCACGGCCTCGCCGGTGTTCACCCCTCTGCTCAGCGTTGCCTTCGCCGTCACGTCGGTGGTCGGCGGAATTCTGCTCGCGCTCGGCGGCGGCCTTCCGATTAGCCCCTACGTGACAACGATCTCGTTCCTCATCTACATTGTCTGCCGAGTGGTCGGTGGTCGCCGAACTCGTCAAGGCAACAACGGTCGCCTGGTTGCGGTGGCGGCCGGGCGGATCAGCCGATGACGGCCCCACGCAAGCGCAACACCTGGCAGCGTGAGGCAGTGCGCACTGCGCTCGCAGACGACGACGGATTCGTCAGCGCCCAGCGGCTACACGCCACGCTGCGGGAGTCCGGTTCGCCGATCGGCCTCGCTACCGTCTACCGCGCGCTCGCCGACCTCGCGGTCGAGGGGGAGGCCGATTCGCTCCAGTCGCTCGATGGCGAGAGCCTCTATCGCGCCTGTACTCCGGGGCAACACCACCATCACCTCATCTGCCGCAACTGCGGACTCACCGTGGAGATCGAAGCGGATGCCGTGGAGCGCTGGGCGCAATCGGTCGCCATCGAGCACGGATTCACCCAGCCGAACCATGTTGTGGACGTTTTTGGGCTGTGCGCAGAATGCTCTGTGACGAACTGGCCGGAACCCCGTCCGCCTGTTTGATCGAGCTCGCAGCGGCCGTCACCGACCTGCAGACCGAATCCATGGTGACCGGCACGGACTGCTCCCTGGCGCGGCCTCGCCTTGCGAAGTGCCCACGGCATCCGTAGTGTTAGCAGTTGCTGTCCGCATCTACGCGTTGCAGCCTGTACGCAAACCCTCCGTGTTCGTTTGGCGGGTGGTGTGTGCCGACAAGAAATCTTGGGTGGGGACACTTCGTCCCTACGGTAATTGGAGGAAAACCATGGCCGCAGTGTGCCAGGTGACCGGAGCCATTCCCGGCTTCGGACACAATATTTCGCACTCGCACCGCCGGACGAAGCGTCGCTTCGACCCGAATGTGCAAAAGAAGACGTACTACGTTCCCTCGCTCAGGCGCAGTGTCACGCTGACGCTCAGCGCCAAGGGCATCAAGGTCATTGACGCTCGCGGCATTGAATCAGTCGTCAAGGACATCCTGGGCCGTGGGGTGAAGATCTAATGGCGAAGCAGCACGACGTCCGTCCGATCATCAAGCTCCGTTCCACCGCCGGCACCGGTTACACCTACGTGACCAAAAAGAACCGCCGCAACGACCCCGACCGCCTCGTGCTCAAGAAGTACGACCCAGTAGTCCGCAAGCACGTCGAATTCCGCGAGGAGCGCTAACTATGGCGAAGAAGAGCAAGATCGCTGCCAACGAGCAGCGCAAGATCGTGGTCGCGCGCTATGCGAC
>JANYIZ010000211.1 GCA_025408445.1 Frigoribacterium sp.
CGGAGTGCTCGTCTCGCTCGGCTTCGAACCACAGTCCTCCCTCGACGCGATCTCACTTTTCGACGGAACGGAGCGTCGATTCGAGTGGCGCGGCAGCGTGCGCGGGGTCAGCGTCTACGACGACTTCGCCCACCATCCCACCGAAATCAAGGCCGCTCTCTCCGGCGCGCGCGGAGCCGTGGGCGCCGGCCGCCTGATCCCCATCTTCCAGCCGCATCTCTACTCACGCACGAAGCAGATGGCCGTGGAGTTCGCGCAAACATTCGAGTCGCTCGCCGATATCACGATCGTCGTGCCAATCTACGGGGCCCGCCAAGACCCGGAGCCCGGTGTCACCGGTGAGCTCATCACTCGACTGTTCAACGACCAGTCGCGCGTGCACTATTTCGACGAGTGGCAGGATGCCGTTGACTGTGCCGCCTCGCTTGCTCGAGAGGGCGACTTCGTGATCCCGATGGGTGGCGGCGATATCCACCGGATCATCCCGCAACTACTCGAGACCCTCTCGTTGCAGCCCGGTTCGACCAGTCCTGGGGCACGATGAAGAGGCCCGAGGGTTTCGACCGCCCACCCGCCTCGACCACGGGGGAGACGCCACCGCGCAGAGGCCACACGAAGAAACCCGCCGCGCCGGAAGCAGCCCTGCCACAGCCACAGCCACAGCCACACCGCCCTGCCAGGCCGAAGTCGGCATCGCGAGTGGAAGCTCCGGCGGCAAAGCCCGAGCCGACCGCACCGATTGCCCGCAGGCATCCACGACGTGTCCCCACGGCTGAACGTCCGTTGGATGCGGTGGCCCGACACGACCTGAAGCGCGCCGAGAAGGCCCGCCGAGCCTATGAACGCGGGGAAGCGCGACGATTCACGCGACGCTCCCGCCGTCGGCGGATCACCTGGATCGTCAGCGCGGTGTCCGTTCTGTTTGTGGTCGGTTTCGTCACAGGAGCGGTCTATTCGCCTCTGCTCTCGCTCAAAATCATCCAGGTCGAGGGTGCGTCGCGGGTGAGCTCGGCGAGCGTGCGCGCTGCCGTAGACGGACAGCTCGGTCGGCCGCTCGCACTCGTCGACTTTGATGCGATCACCCGATCGATCAGCAAGTTCCCTTTAATCCGCAGCTTCGTCACCGAGACGGTACCTCCCGACACGCTGATCATCCGGATCGCGGAACGAGCGCCGATCGCTACTCTCGCGACGTCGAGCGGCTTCTCTGTTGTTGACCCGGCTGGCATCGTGATTGAGAGCGGGGCAGAACGCCAACCGGGCCTTCCCCTGATAGAACTCGGGGCGGCGACCAGGGGCAGTCCGGCCTTCACGGCATCAGTCGGAGTGCTGCTCGCGCTGCCGTCCACTCTCCTCAAAAGGATTGACACTGTCACCGCCCAGACCTCGGATGACGTGACACTGACTCTGACAGGCGGCCAGTCGGTGGTCTGGGGAAGTGTGGAACAGTCAGCACTCAAGGCCAAAGTTCTCGCGGCGGTCATCGCCGTGGGCGGCACGACGATGAAGTACGACGTGTCGGCACCAAATCATCCGGTGCTCGCCGGCAACTGAGACCAATCTGATGGGTGACTTGGCGACACGCTGGACGGCCTCTCGGCGGCAGGGTGCCCGGCCCCTTAACTTCGAGACAAGAAACCTATACCGGGCATAACTTTAACGCTCAGGTAAAGGTTGAAAGTTCCTACCGGAGGCCGGACGTGACAACGAACCAAAACTACCTTGCCGTGATCAAGGTCGTCGGCATAGGCGGCGGCGGAGTCAACGCCGTCAACCGAATGATCGAACTCGGTCTGCGAGGTGTCGAATTCATCGCGATCAATACCGATGCCCAGGCCCTGTTGATGAGCGACGCCGACGTCAAGCTCGACGTCGGCCGCGAGCTGACTCGCGGACTCGGGGCCGGAGCAGATCCCGAAGTCGGTCGTCGCGCGGCGGAGGATCACGCCGAGGAAATCGAGGAGGCACTCGCCGGCGCTGACATGGTGTTCGTTACCGCGGGAGAGGGTGGTGGAACCGGTACCGGTGGTGCGCCCGTCGTCGCGCGGATCGCGAAATCGATCGGTGCGCTGACCATCGGAGTCGTCACGCGGCCGTTCGGATTCGAAGGCAAACGTCGCGCCGCGCAGGCCGACGTGGGGATTTCCGCCCTGAAGAGCGAGGTCGACACCCTCATCGTCGTGCCCAATGATCGTCTCCTCGAAATCAGTGACCGTGGCATCTCGTTTCTCGAGGCTTTCGCAACAGCCGACCAGGTGCTCCTCGCAGGCGTGCAGGGTATTACCGACCTGATCACGACCCCTGGCCTGATCAATCTCGACTTCGCCGATGTGAAGTCAGTGATGCAGGGAGCTGGATCTGCCCTCATGGGTATCGGCTCCAGTCGCGGTGCCGACCGAGCGATCAAGGCCGCGGAGCTCGCCGTTGCGAGCCCGCTGCTCGAAGCATCCATCGATGGAGCGCACGGAGTGCTGCTCTCGATCCAGGGCGGTTCCAACCTGGGAATCTTCGAGATCAACGACGCCGCGCGGCTCGTGCAGGAGGCCGTGCATCCTGAAGCGAATATCATTTTCGGTGCCGTCATCGATGACACGCTTGGTGACGAGGTTCGCGTTACGGTAATCGCCGCGGGGTTCGACGGTGGCGAACCGGTCGTCAAGAAGGACGACCGTCGGGGCACTACCGGGGATGTCACTGCACCGGTTGCCGCATTCGCCGCTACCGCCGCCACCGGTGTCGTCGAACCCGAGACGAGCAGCGTGCCCAACTGGGCTGCCGAGTCCGAGGTGCCGACCGCTGCAAAGGACCCGGTCTTCGATGACGGCGATGATGATCTGGATGTTCCCGATTTCCTCAAGTAGCCCCTCCCTCGCCGAACGCCTGGAAGAGGTTCGCGCGGGCGTAGTGGCGGCAGCGGCGGAGGCGGGGCGCGGGGTGGACGACATCACGATGATCGTCGTGACCAAGTTCTATCCGGCATCCCTCGTCCGAGAGCTCTACGCCCTCGGCGTGCGAGAGGTCGGAGAGAATCGCCACCAGGAGGCCCAGGCCAAGGCAGCGGAACTCACCGACCTCGATGTGGGCTGGAACTTCATCGGCCAACTCCAGAGCAAGAAGGCAAAGCAGGTGCGGGCGTACGCGCACTCGGTGCATTCGCTCGACCGCGCATCCGTCATCGAAGCCCTCGGCAGCAGCGACGGCACGACAATCGAGTGCTTCGTACAGCTCAATCTCACCGACGACCCGGGCCGCGGGGGTGTGCAGCCCGCTGAACTCGAGCGCACCACCGAGCTGGTGCTCGCGACACCGGGGCTCGAACTCCTCGGCGTGATGGCGGTCGCCCCGGTGGGCGAAGAGCCTCGTCCCGCGTTCGTGCGGGTGCGCGAGGCGTCCGAGCGGATGCAGCGGCTCGCGCCCGGCGCGCACTACATCTCCACCGGAATGTCGGGCGACTACCGCGAGGCCATTCTCGAGGGCGCGACACACCTGCGGATTGGTTCCGCAATCACGGGAAACCGCCCAACACCCGGTTAATCTGAATCCATCAGTTCCATCACAGGAGGCACGTAATGGCTAACCCACTTCGCAAGACCATGGTCTACCTTGGCCTCGCCGATGAGGAGTTCGACTACGAGGATGCCGCTCCCGCCGCACCGGCACCTGTCGCCCGCGAGACACGTGAGTCCCACCTCGCGCCCCAGGTAACCGGCACCCGTGCTCCCGTCACTCCACTCCGCCGTGCACCATCGCAGAAGAATGCCTCCCACGCCGATATGAACGAGATTCTCACAGTCCACCCTCGCCAGTACAAGGATGCTCAGGCCATCGCCGAGGCGTTTAGGGATGGTATCCCTGTGATCATCAACCTCTCCCAGATGAGCGAGCCGGATGCACGTCGTCTCATCGACTTCGCGAGTGGACTCTCTCAGGGCCTCTACGGCAAGATCGAGCGCGTAACGAGCAAGGTCTTCCTGCTGTCTCCGGCGCACGTCGCCGTGAGTGGTGACCAGGCCGGAGTGGACTCAGACGTCGATGCCTCGTTCTTCGCCCAGTCCTGAATAGTTCTGCCCTGAATAGTTCTGTCCTGAATAGTTCTGGCCTGAATAGTTCTGTCCAGTCCTGTCAATTCCCCCTCAGTGCGCAGTGCCCAACACTGTCTCGGTATTTCACTGCATCCTCCTCGGCCTAGTCTGACAAAGTGACCCCGAACCCCTTCGCCATCCCGGCTAGCATCGCGTACTTCCTGTTGTTGCTGTATTTCTTCGTGCTCTGGGGGCGCTTCATCCTTGATCTCGTAGGCAATTTTTCGCGAGGATGGCGTCCGCGCGGTTTCGGGCTGGTGGTCTCCGAGTTCGTTTTCGCTCTGAGTGATCCACCGATCAGACTCGTGCGGCGAGTGATCCCCACCATTCGTATCGGTGGCTTTGCGCTGGATTTCGCGTGGAGCATCGTCATGATCGTCACGCTCATCCTGCTGTCGGTCGCATCCGCGCTCAGCGTCTAACTTTTCTGGTGGCGCTCGGTCGAGCTACGGCGCGCCGTTTACCGGCAAGCGAGGGTCTCCCTGTGTACTCTGGGATCGTGGTCGAATACCACGTGGTCTCCTGTCCCGATGGGGCCGCCAGTTTGCTAGCGTTAGCTAACTGTAACTAGCGCTGTACCAGATGAATTTTTTGAGGTGGAACCCATGGCTCTTACGCCTGAAGATGTAGTCAACAAGCGATTCCAGCCGACCAAGTTCCGCGAAGGATACGACCAGGATGAGGTCGATGATTTCCTGGACGAAGTCGTTGTGGAGCTCCGTCGTCTCAACCAGGAGAACGAAGAACTTCGCCAGCGCCTTGTCGCGGGCGAGTCTCGTATCAGCGAGCTTCAGCGCAGTGCCGCGCAGCCCTCTGCTCTGACTGAGGCACCTCCGGCCCACGTCCCTGCAGAGCAGGGACAGCTCGCCGCGCAGGCGCTGCCCAGATTCGGCGAAACCCCTGTCGCTGCTCCCGTCGAACCAGTCCCCGCCCCGGTGCCGGCTCCGATTGCCTATCCGTCGTCTGACCAAAATGCGATCGATTCCGGCAGCACCAATAACCTGCTGCAGCTCGCGCGCAAGCTTCATGAGGAGCATGTGCGAGAGGGCATCGAGAAGCGCGACGCGCTCATCGCCGAGGGGCACGCCACGGCTGCGCGCGTCGTGAGCGAGGCCGAGGCCTCCCAGCGCTCGCAAATATCCCAACTCGACAGTGAGAAGGCCGCCCTCGAGAGCCAGAAGACGACGATCGAGCACCAGATCGACGACCTGCGTACGTTCGAACGCGAATATCGCCAGAAGCTCAAGGGATACATTGAGGGTCAGCTCAAGGAGCTTGACGCTACGGAGCCCGCTCCTGCTTCCCGCGAGACTCCAGCGCCGGTCTCCGCCGCTCCTGCCGCTCCGGACGCTGCATCCCCGTTTGAGAGCGTGCCAGCAACCAGCGGGTCATACGACCTCGGGGGTTCGGACGGCGTCCCGACGCCGCCGTCGGCCACCTTCAAGGGTTTTGGCGGTAACTGAGCCGCAGGCGAATGCCCCCGCGTCGAAGGGCAGCGGCTCGACGGTTAGCGTCAGGGCGCTGATCGCGCTGGCTCTCGTTGCGGTCGTTGTTTATCTTCTCGATCAGGCCACTAAATTTTTCATCGTTAGTAATCTGTCTGAGGGCGAGCAGGTCAAGGCAATCGGACAACTTCTCCAGTTTCATTTCGTCAAGAATTCTGGTGCGGCCTTTTCCATTGCGAGCGGGTCAACCTGGATCTTCTCTATCGCGGCCAGCGCGGTCACCATCTTCATCATCGGTTTCGCTCGCCGCATCCGTTCGGTGGCCTGGGCAGTGCTGTTCGGGATGTTGCTGGGCGGCACCACCGGAAACCTCACAGATCGTCTGTTCCGGGAGCCTGGCTTCGGGGTCGGACACGTCATCGACTTCATCCAGGTGCAAGGTTTCCCCGCCATCTTCAATATCGCCGACTCATTCATCGTCGCGAGCATGGGACTATTCATCCTGCTATCGGTCCGCGGAATCGGGCTCGACGGCCGCCGAACGTCCGAGCGCCACGCAGCGGCAAGGGGCGATGTTCCCACCGAGACGGAACGTCCGATCAGCAGCACCGACAACAAGTAGGCACGTAAATGGAATCGCGTAGCCTCCCGGTTCCGGACGGGCTTGCTGGGGAGCGCGTCGACGCGGCCCTTGCGAAGCTCATGGGCTTCTCCCGCAGTTTTGCCGCCGAGGTGGCCGAAGCGGGGGGAGTGGTCGTCGACGGGCTGACACTCGGCAAGTCGGATCGGCTGCGTTCCGAGAGCTGGCTCGAGGTAACCTGGCAGCCTAAGGTCGCCCCGTCGATCGAGCCGGTCATCGTGCCCGATCTTGGCATCGTCTACGACGATGACGACATCGTGGTGGTCGACAAACCGGTGGGAGTGGCTGCTCACCCCTCGGTCGGTTGGACCGGGCCGACCGTGCTCGGGGCTCTTGCGGGTGCGGGATTCCGCGTCTCTACGTCGGGGGCGTCAGAGCGGGCCGGTATCGTGCATCGCCTCGATGCCGGCACGAGCGGGCTGATGGTCGTGGCGAAAAGCGAGCGCGCCTATACGGAACTCAAGCGACAGTTTCACGATCGCGAGGTCGACAAGATCTATCACGCGGTCGTGCAGGGGCATCCGGATCCGCTGTCCGGAACGATCGACGCGCCGATTGGGCGTCATCCGTCGTCGAGCTGGAAGTTCGCGGTGACCTCCGACGGTAAGAATTCGGTGACCCACTACGAGACGCTCGAGGCGTTTCCCAGTGCCTCGCTGCTCGAGGTACACCTCGAGACTGGCCGCACGCACCAGATCAGAGTGCATATGGCCGCCCAGCGGCATCCCTGTGTTGGCGACGCGATGTATGGAGCGGACCCCACAATCTCGGCACGGCTCGGTCTCACCCGGCAGTGGCTGCACGCCAAACAGCTCGGGTTTACGCACCCGGGAACGCAGGAGCGGGTGCTCTTCACCAGCGACTATCCCGCCGACCTGCAACACGCACTCGACGTGCTCCGCGGGGACTGACCGAGGCTTAAGCTGGATCCCCGCCACCCGTGAACCAGAGGGACGAATTGCCTGACAGCAACGATTCATTCGTGCATCTGCACGTGCACAGCGAATACTCGATGCTCGATGGCGCTGCCAGGATCGGCCCGCTGATGAAGGCCGCGGCAGAGCAGGAGATGCCGGCGATCGCGATGACCGACCATGGCAACATGTTTGGTGCCTACGACTTCTGGAAGCAGGCCACCGCCAACGGAGTGAAGCCGATCATCGGTACCGAGGCGTACATCACCCCTGGCACTGCGCGACAGGATCGCACGAGGGTGAAGTGGGGCGCAAACCACCAGAACCAGGATGACGTCGGCGGCTCCGGTTCTTATACCCATATGACACTGCTCTCGGAAAACAACGAGGGCATGCACAACCTTTTTCGCCTTTCATCTCTTGCATCGATCGAGGGGTACTACTTCAAGCCCCGCATGGATCGAGAGCTGCTCAGCCGTTACGGCACGGGGATCATCGCCACGACCGGCTGCGTGGGTGGCGAAGTGCAGACCCGACTACGTCTCGGCCAGTACGAGGAAGCACGAAGGGCCGCCGCCGACTTCCGGGACATCTTCGGTGAGGGCAACTTCTTCGCCGAGGTCATGGATCACGGCATCGATATCGAACGCCGAACGATGGAAGACCTGCTCCGGCTAGCCAAAGACCTCAATCTACCGCTCCTCGCCACGAACGACCTGCACTACACGCACGCCCACGACTCGACTGCCCACGCGGCCCTTCTCTGCGTGCAGTCCGCTTCCACGCTCGATGATCCCAACCGGTTCAAGTTCGACTCGAACGAGTTCTATCTCAAATCGGCCGCGGAGATGCGGCATCTGTTCCGCGATCATCCCGAGGCCTGCGACAACACCCTGCTGATTGCTGAGCGCTGCGACGTATCCTTCGAACACCGCAATCTCATGCCGCGCTTCCCGGTGCCCGAAGGCGAGACGGAGGCCACCTGGTTCGAGAAGGAGGTGAACGCCGGCATGCTCCGGCGCTTCCACAACGCCCCATCCGAGGCGCACCTCGCGCAGGCGAAATACGAGGTCGACGTCATCAAGCAGATGGGATTCCCCGGCTACTTCCTCGTCGTCGCGGACTTCATCACCTGGGCGAAGGCACAGGGTATTCGTGTCGGGCCGGGTCGAGGATCGGCCGCCGGTTCGATGGCCTCGTATGCCATGGGCATCACCGAACTCGATCCGCTGGCGCACGGCCTCATCTTCGAGCGTTTTCTGAATCCCGAGCGCGTGTCGATGCCCGATGTCGACGTCGACTTCGACGATAGGCGACGCGGCGAGGTCATCCGCTATGTGACCGAAAAATACGGGGACGACAGGGTCGCCCAGATCGTGACCTATGGCACGATCAAGGCGAAGCAGGCGCTGAAGGACTCGGCCCGCGTGCTGGGGATGCCCTACTCGGTGGGCGAGAAGCTCACCAAAGCGATGCCGCCGACAATCATGGGCAAGGACATCACCCTGAGCGAGGTGCTCGACAAGGCCTCCCCGCGCTGGAAGGAGGCCGCGGACTTCCGTGCGGTGCTCGAGACGGATCGGGATGCCGCGACGGTCTTTGAGACCGCGCAAGGCATCGAGAACCTCAAGCGGCAGTGGGGAGTGCACGCTGCGGGCGTGATTCTCTCGGCAGAGCCGCTCATCGACGTGCTTCCGATCATGAAGCGCGAAGACGACGGCGCGATCATCACGCAGTTCGACCAGCCACCGCTGGAGTCTCTTGGCCTCATCAAGATGGACTTCCTCGGACTGCGAAACCTCACGGTGATCGAGGACGCGCTGCGGATGATCGAGAAGAATACGGGCGGCAAGCTCGTGATCGAAGACCTTGACCTCGACGCCGACCAGAAGACCTACGACCTGTTGGCCAGGGGAGACACTCTCGGCGTGTTCCAGCTGGATGGTGGACCGATGCGTTCGCTCCTCAAGCAGCTCAAGCCCACCAACTTCGAGGACATCTCCGCCGTCATCGCGCTTTATCGCCCGGGCCCGATGGGCATGAACTCCCACACGAACTATGCCCTGCGAAAGAACGGGCTGCAGACGATCGACGCGATCCATCCGGAGCTCGCGGAGCCGTTGCGCGAGAGTCTCGGCATCACCTATGGGCTCATCGTCTACCAGGAGCAGGTGATGTCCGTCGCGCAGAAGGTGGCCGGATTCACGCTCGGTCAAGCCGACGTGCTGCGGCGGGCGATGGGAAAGAAGAAGAAATCAGAGCTCGACAAGCAGTATGCCGACTTCGAGGCCGGGATGACCGGCAACGGCTATAGCGCGCAGGCGGTCAAAGTGCTCTGGGACACCCTCATGCCCTTCGCCGACTATGCCTTCAATAAGGCTCACAGCGCTGGCTACGGCGTTCTGAGCTACTGGACCGCCTACCTCAAGGCGAACCATCCCGCCGAGTACATGGCGGCGCTCCTGACGAGCGTCGGAGACTCCAAAGACAAGCTCGGGATGTACCTGAGCGAGTGTCGCCGGATGGGCATCCGGGTACTGGCTCCGGACGTGAACGAGTCGAGCGGGGACTTCACCGCCGTTCCGAGCGAGGTCGGTATCGGCGACATCCGCTTCGGTCTCGGTGCGATTCGCAACGTCGGATCGAACGTTGTCGAGGCGATCGCTAAGTCTCGGGATGAGAAGGGCCGTTTCGAGTCGTTCCACGACTTTCTGCGCAAGGTGCCGATCCAGGTAGCGAATAAACGTACCGTCGAGTCGCTCATTAAGTCGGGCGCGTTCGATTCGACCAGGGCAACCCGCCGGGCACTGCTGGAGATCCACGAGGATGCGATCGACTCGGCGGTGAGCGACAAGCGCGCCGAAGCGAACGGCCAGGTCGGTTTCGACTTCGACAGCCTCTGGGACGAGCCGCAGGCTGTCAACCAGGTTCCCGACCGTCCGGAGTGGTCGAAGCGCGACAAGCTCGCTTTCGAGCGTGCGATGCTCGGGCTCTATGTGTCCGATCATCCGCTTGCCGGTCTCGAACTGCAGCTTGCCAAGCACGCCGGCAACAGCATCACCGAGGTGCTCGGCGGCGAGGTCGCCGGCGACGGAGAGCATGTGACGATCGCCGGCCTCATCACGTCAGTGCAGCACCGAACGGCGCGCAATTCCGGCAACCAATACGGACTCATCACCGTGGAGGACTTTGCGGGGGAGATCACCGTGATGTTCCTCGGCAAGGCCTACCAGGAGTTTTCCCCCGCCCTCACGAACGACGCGATCGTCGTGGTGCGCGGCCGCGTGAGCATGCGGGACGACGGCATGAACCTGCATGCCTCGAGCATGTTCACCCCCGATCTCGGCCAAAGCCTCGGCTCAGGGCCGCTCACCATCTCGATGCCGGAGTTCCGGGCGACGACGGATGTGGTGACGCAGCTCAATGACGTGCTGATCCGGCATTCGGGAGACACCGAAGTGCGGCTCAAGCTTGTCAAGGGGGAGACCGCCCGCGTGTTCGAGATCCCGTTCCCGGTCTCGGTCAACGCCGATCTGTACGGCGAACTCAAGTCGCTCCTCGGTCCGAACTGCGTGGTCTGAGCGTCCGTTCCGCGGCGTCAGCCCGGAAGCTGTGAACCGAGAACGACTCAACATGCAGGGCGGGAGCGTCGTCGTAGTCGGCGATTCCTCTGCGGGTTGGGTTCATTCCGGTACCAACAGGCGCGCGGAAGGCGTGTCAGATACCCGTGGAGAAAGTCCCGCCGCTACCCGATCCCCGTGCGCCTCTGGTCCTTCTGCAGTTCCTTGTTGTGGCTCTCTGTGAGCGCTGCCGATCCGCGTTCGAAATGCAGGACGCAAAGTTACTGGAGTGACGGATGGGGCACACCAACCACATCCGTCACGTCCCGTCCTGCATTTCGAACCGGCCGAGACAGGGCGCGGATGCCGCAGCGGAATCGAGCGGGCCGAGCGGGCCGGAGTCGAACGCATGCCGGACCGGAATCGAGCGAGCCGAGCGGGGGTTGCGGCTCGGTATCGCGGGGGGATCGAAGCCGGCAGAGACTGTGGTGGCATCCGTCTGCATGATTGTGGGCATGGTGAAGGGGAAATTGGCGTGACCGAAACAGACCGTCTTGGTCGCGCTCAGTGTCGATGGCGCGAAGCGGTCGGCGGGGTGCATCTCTTTGCCCGATCGCTCAGGTTGACGGTGTGGGGAAAGGTGTTGAATCCGGCGGAGTTGCAGTCGAAATCGTCGTGGTTGGCCGAGGCCGATCGCGGGCGCGTCATCGTGGACAGGGAATCTTTCAGTGGATCGGGAGGGAATCTTCCTGGTCACTTCGGGAACGTGGAACGGCGCGTCAGAACCGAAAGTCCCGGCGCCACCACACCCGTGTGCCGCTCCGATCCGATGGCGCTGCGGATCCGTGTACGAAATGCAGGAAGCAGTGTGACTGGAGTGACGCATGGGCCACACCAACCACATCTGTCACGTCACGTCCTGCATTTCGAACCGGCAGGAAGCGGAGCCCGGGCTGAGCTGACCGGGACACCGGACCGGTGCCGGCCAGCCCGAGCCGACCGGAGCAGGCTGGCCTAGCCAGACCGAGTCAATCGGGCCAGCCAGACCGAGTCGATTAGACGACGTCGCCTGGCTTCAGGTAGGTGCGCTCGTGGTACAGCAGGGCGTCATCCGGCTCGCCGAGTGCTCCCTCTTCGATCTGCACCACGATCACGGCATTGTGTGCCACCGGGAAGCGTTCGACGATGCGCCCCACCATCCAGGAGGTGACTCCCTCGAGGATCGGCAGACCGTGCGGGCCGGGCGCCCAGTGGTCGCCCGTAAAGCGCAGGTCGTGATCGCCGGACATCCGTTCGGCGAGGTGACGGGTTCGCGCGCCCATGGTCTGGATTGCCACCCAATCCGTTCCAGCGATGGCGGGCCAGGCGCTGGCGACCTTCGCCATGTTGAAAGTCGCGAGAGGAGGGACCGCAGCAAGCGAGGCGAGGGATGTTGCGGTGAACCCGACCGGCTTTCCCTCCGGGGTCAGCGCGGTGATCACCACCACTCCGGCGGCGTGCCGACGGAAGGCGTGCTTGAATGCCGCATTGCCGTCCGGTTCTCCCGAAGCGATCACGGGCGCTGTCTCATCCATACCGGTGTATCAATTTCCTGTCAGCAGTGATTATTCCTCTGGCGAGGCCGGCGGGCTCTCGCTCAGCACACAGAGTGTTTCCCCTAGGCTTACGTGGCCATGATCAAGACGATTGACCTTCGAGACCTCAAGCCTAGCCGCGCCGAACTCCTCGCCCTGGTTCCGCGATCGTTGACGGATGTCTCGGATGCGACTGAGATCGCCAGGGAGCTCATCAGCGACGTGCGAGAGCGCGGTGAAGCTGCACTGCTCGACCAGGCCGAACGTCTCGACGGGGTGCGCCCGCCGCGCGTGCGGCTAGATGTCGCGGATGTCGCGGCCGCCGTCCGCGCTCTCAGCGTGCCGATTCGTGATGCGCTCGAGGAAGCGATCGCACGAGTGCGCGCAACCTCCGAAGCCCAGCTGCCCACGTCACGCATCACCACTTTCGGGCCGGGCGCAGAGGTGATCCAGCGCTGGAGCCCGGTCGCTCGTGCTGGCCTCTATGTGCCCGGTGGCAAGGCCGCTTATCTGTCGAGCGTAGTGATGAACGTCGTGCCAGCGCAGGTCGCCGGTGTTTCGTCGGTGGCGCTGGCCTCCCCGGCGCAACGGCATTTCGACGGAAGCATCCACCCCGCCATCTTGGGAGCCGCCGGACTTCTCGGCATCGATGAGGTCTACGCGATGGGCGGTGCCGGTGCAATCGGTGCCTTCGCCTGGGGCGTGCCGGGGCTGAGCCTCGATCCAGTGCAGGTGATCACCGGACCCGGCAACGTTTACGTCGCGGCCGCCAAGCGAATCGTGCGCGGGCAGGTCGGAATCGATGCCGAAGCCGGTCCCACCGAGATCCTCGTGATCGCGGATGCCACGGCCGATCCCTTTCTCATCGCGACGGATCTCATCAGCCAAGCCGAACACGACGAACTCGCCGCCGCAGTGCTCGTCACCGACTCCGCGGACCTGGCCGACAGCGTGCAGGCTGAGCTCGCCCGGCTTGTAGTCCTCACCCCGCACAGCGCCCGCGTCGACATCTCGCTCCGAGGCATCCAGTCAGCCGTCGTGCTGGTCGATGACATGGCGGCGGCGGCTGCCTTCAGCAACGTCTACGGTCCAGAGCACCTCGAGATCCAGACCGCCGACCCGGGGGACGTGCTCGATCTTATCGAGAGTGCCGGAGCGATCTTCCTCGGCCCGCACTCTCCCGTGAGCCTCGGTGACTACCTGGCGGGCTCGAACCATGTGCTGCCGACCGGTGGGCAGGCACGGTTCACTCCGGGCCTGGGGGCGCATACCTTCCTCCGGCCACAGCAGGTCATTCGCTACGATCGCGATGCCCTCAAGGCGGTGGAAGACAAGGTCGTTGTGCTCGCCACCGCCGAAGACCTTCCCGCTCACGCGGCGGCGATAACCGCACGGTTCTCGGCGAACTAGGCTGCCGCTCGGATAAGGCTGCGCACGGTATCCTGACACCACCATGTTCTGCCCCTTCTGCAGGTATCCCGATTCACGCGTCATCGACTCGCGCACCAGCGACGACGGCATGTCCATCCGTCGCCGTCGCCAGTGTCCGGACTGCGGGCGGCGCTTCTCCACGACCGAGACAGCGAGTCTCAACGTCGTCAAGCGCAGCGGCGTAGTGCAGCCCTTCAGCCGCGAGAAGATCGTCTCCGGAGTGCGAAAGGCCTGCCAGGGACGACCGGTCACCGATACCGACCTCGCAATGCTCGCCCAGCGGGTGGAGGAGACGATCCGGGCGACGGGCGCCTCTCAGGTGGATGCAAACGACATCGGTCTTGCGATCCTGCCCCCGCTGCGCGAACTCGACGAGGTCGCCTACCTGCGCTTCGCCAGCGTGTACCAGGGCTTCGACTCACTCGAGGATTTCGAGGCCGCCATCACCCTGCTACGCGTTGAGCACGACGCGTCGGCAGAAGTCACCGAGAACTGAGAGCGCTGACGGGCCTGAGTGTGCTGGCGGGCCAGTAACCTGAAGGCGGCATGTATCGACTACTTTTCAGGCTGTTCCTCACCCGGCTAGAACCGGAGACCGCCCACCACCTCGCGTTCGACGTAATCCGCTGGCTCCCTCGCATCGGGGTCGGCGCCATCCTGCGCCGACTCAGCCGACCGGATCCGTCCCTCGCGGTCGACACCCTCGGCCTGCGGTTCGCCTCGCCATTTGGCGTCGCGGCCGGTTTCGACAAGGATGGCCGTGCCATACGGGGACTCGGCCAGCTCGGATTCGGTCACGTCGAAGTCGGCACTATCACGGCAATCGCCCAGCCGGGTAATCCGAGCCCTCGGCTCTTCCGCCTCGTTGCGGACAGCGCAGTGATCAACCGCATGGGATTCAACAATCGGGGAGCGGCGGATGCTGCACCTCGGTTCGCTCGTGAGCTCGCCCGCGGCATCCGCCCCATCATCGGTGCGAACATCGGCAAGAGCCGCGCAGTCGAGGTGGATGACGCGATTGCCGACTATCTCGTGAGCGCACGCTTGCTCGCTCCGGTGAGCGACTATCTCGCCGTCAACGTGAGTTCCCCCAACACCCCCGGCCTTCGGGGACTGCAGGAGCTCGACAAGCTCACCCCGCTGCTCAGCGCGGTGAACGACGCGGCGGCAGACACTCCCGTACTGGTGAAGATCGCCCCCGACCTCACCGACGACCAGGTGCGGCGCATCGCTGGACTCGCAGTGGAACTCGGGCTGGCGGGCATCATCGCCACCAACACGACCCTGTCACGAGAGGGCCTTGTGACGGATGCCGCGATCGTCGAGGCTGCCGGAGCCGGGGGCCTCTCCGGCGCCCCGCTCGCCGCGCGGTCGCTGGCCATCCTGCGCATCATCCGCGCCGCAGTTCCGGTGGACTTTTGTGTGATTTCCGTCGGGGGAGTCGACACTGCCGCCGACGTCGCCGAGCGACTGGCCGCCGGAGCAACCCTGGTGCAGGGCTACACGGCGTTCCTGTATCGCGGACCGCTGTGGGCACGCGCTGTCAACCGTGGCTTGGCGGAACTCCGCCGCTGACGATCTCCTTGGCGGGGGATACGTCCGCTCGTGGCGGGCTCAGGACCTCGCGGATGGGGTTACAACCCCCGCCGGGAGGTCGTGCACCCGCCGGGAGGATGCGGGGCAGGACTAGGCCGGGAAGGCACCACGCTTCACCTGCGGCTTCGGTAGCCGCATCGGGCGCAACTGCAGGGTGCGCATGGCGGTGTACCAGCGGTTTCCCTTCTGCACTTTTTCTGCACCGAACTTCGCGGCCAATTTCCTCTGGATGAGCAGCCCTGCAACGATGCAATCGATCACGGCCATGAGGAAGAATCCCCACAGCACGAATATTGCGATGCTGCTCACCGCCGTGTTTCTTTCGAAAGCGAAGGTGAGGATGATCACCAGGAACATGACCGGGAGAATAGCCTCGCCGACACTCCACCGCGCATCCGTGTAATCCCGGATGTAGCGACGCTGCGCACCCTTGTCCCTGACCGGTAAGAATTTCTCGTCGCCATTCGCCATGCCGACTCTGGCCTTCTCGCGGGCCTCATTTATCCTGGCCCGGGATGCCTTGTTGCCGGCCTTGCGGTCACTGGAGACGAGCGGTCGCAGGTTTGCGGCTTCGCGCTCCTTGCGAGTCGGGGTTGCGCGACCTTTGCTGCTCGAGATGCTGTCGGTGTTGAGGTCGTACTCGGCCGCGGGGTCGGCCTTATTCGAGCTGTTGAGCTTAGCCACGAGGATTCCTACCGATCTATGTCTCGTTAAGATTACCTTCATGTCTTCTCCAGCACCCACACGTCCAGAACTCCTGCAGGCTCTTCGCGACTCGGTCGCAGGCGGCTTTCCTGTGGCTGTCGCCGACCTGTCGAGACTGGTACGCATCCCGTCGGTTTCCTGGGCGGCGTTCGATCCGCAGCATGTGAGCGATAGCGCGGATGCCGTAGCAGCCCTCGTCACCGGTCTCGGTGTCTTCGAGACGGTGCAGGTAGCCCGCGCTCCCATCGGCAGCGGCGCGGATGCCCCGCTCGGCCAGCCTGCCGTGCTCGCCACGCGCGCCGCTCGTAACGGTCGGCCGACCATCCTGCTCTATGCGCATCACGACGTGCAGCCGCCCGGAAAGGATGAGGACTGGGACTCCTCGCCGTTCGAGCCCACCGTTCGCGGCGACCGCCTGTACGGGCGCGGTGCCGCGGATGACAAGGCAGGGGTACTCGCCCACGTCGCCGCCATCCGCGCCTTCGTCGAGACCGTAGGGGAGGACTTCGACCTGGGACTCGCGCTCTTCATCGAGGGGGAGGAGGAGTTCGGCTCGCGGTCGTTCACCAACTTCCTCACGGCGCATCAGGCGGAGCTCGCCGCGGACGTGATTGTTGTCGCCGACTCCGATAACTGGAACATCACCACTCCTGCCCTTACCGTTGGCCTTCGCGGCAACGTCACTTTCCGGCTCACCGTGACCACCCTTGAGCATGCGTCGCACTCAGGCATGTTCGGCGGAGCGGTTCCGGATGCGATGCTCGCCACCATCCGTCTTCTCGCGACTCTGCACGGACTCGACGGCTCGGTTGCTGTCGAAGGACTGGTCTCGCGGGAGGCCGAGACGCCGGATCACACGGAGGAGCAACTTCGCCGCGAAGCCGCACTTTTGCCCGGGGTAACTCCGATCGGCACGGGCACCATCCTCAGCCGCATCTGGTCGAAGCCGGCCATCACCGTCACGGGCATCGATGCTCCGAGCGTGGCCAACGCATCAAACACCCTGGCTCCGTCCATCAGCGTCAAGATCAGCGCTCGCATCGCTCCCGGCCAGCAGGGCACCGAAGCGTTCGCCGCACTCGAGACTCACCTCCGCGCCCACGCGCCCTTCGGCGCCCGGATCGAAATCGACGACGTCGACACCGGCAATGGCTTCCTCGTCGATACGAGTGGCTGGGCCGTGGCCGAGGCGAAGACGTCTATGACGGATGCCTGGGGTGCGGACGCTGTTGAGATGGGAGTCGGTGGTTCCATTCCCTTTATCGCGGATCTCGTCGAGCTGTTCCCCGCTGCGCAGATCCTCGTGACTGGCGTCGAGGATCCGGATTCTCGCGCGCACAGCCCCAACGAATCCCTGCACCTCGGGGTGTTCCAGCGCGCCATCCTCACCGAGGCCGTTCTGCTCGCTCGTCTCAATGAACGCGTCTGACCCATGGCAGGAGCCACGGGAACAATCCGCAGCCTTCGGTGCTTAGACTTCTTACGAGCACTTGTAAACCTAAGGAGTTGCCATGACCGACACCACGCTGACTAACGCCACGGTGACTGACGCCACGTCGACCGAGACCTCTGCCGCCCACGGTGTCGGTCTCACCGACACTGCAGCAACCAAGGTGCGCAGCCTCTACGAGCAGGAGGGGCGCGACGACCTCCGACTGCGCGTCGCAGTACAGCCCGGCGGATGCTCCGGACTGATCTATCAGCTCTACTTCGATGAGCGGCTGCTTGACGGCGATGCGACCGTCGACTTCGACGGCGTTGAGGTCGTAGTGGACAAGATGAGCGTGCCATACCTCGATGGGGCGACCATCGACTTCGAAGACACCATCCAGAAGCAGGGCTTCACCATCGACAATCCCAACGCTTCGGGAAGTTGTGCCTGTGGAGACAGCTTCCACTAGGGCGTCTCTAGCAGGCGTGGTGCGCGGGCTAACAGCAAGTTCCCACGCGACGCCAAGAGACGGGAATCGCCACTGGCGGTTCCCGTTTTTGCTGCTCCCTTTCAGGGAACTAACCGTTTCGGATGCCATTCCGGTCGGGGAGCGCGCGTCCTGCGGAGTAGGCTCGAATTACCAAATAAATTGGGGTTCGTACCAAAAGTCGTCCCCAAGTCCGTGTCATCCGAGAGGTTCCAGGTGCGTTCCAACCGCCGTCTTCGATGGGCAGTAGCTCCAATCGCTGTCACACTCGTCGTCATTCTGGCCGGTTGCAGCCAGCAGCAGCTCCGGGGATTCCTTCCGGCGGGTTCCGAGGGCGCGACTAAACACACCGATGGAATCACCGGCCTCTGGGTCACCTCGTGGATAGTGCTGCTCGCAGTGGGAATCATCACTTGGGGACTCATCATTTGGGCGGCGATCGTCTATCGTCGCCGCAAGGGCCAGACCGGTCTGCCGGTGCAACTTCGCTACAACCTGCCGATTGAGATCTTTTATACGGTCGTCCCGCTGATCCTTGTGCTCGGCTTCTTTGCTTTCACCGCAAAAGAGCAGAATTCGATCGAGCACGTGGTGAAAAACCCCGACGTCAAAGTCGAGGTCTATGGCAAGCGCTGGGCCTGGGACTTCAACTATCCCGGAGTCGGGCCGGGTAACAACGGGGTCAACTCCCCAGGGATTCAGGCACAGCAGATTCAGAACGGCGACGGCAGCGTCGATCGTGCCAAAATCCCTACCCTGTATTTGCCGATCAACAAGAGCGTGCAGATCAAGATCGAGAGCCGGGATGTGATCCACTCGTTTTGGGTGATCGACTTCCTGTATAAGAAAGACAACATCCCCGGCAAGAACAACTACGAGTACGTCACGCCGACCAAGCTCGGAACCTTTCAAGGAAAGTGTGCTGAGCTGTGCGGGGACTACCACTCCGTCATGCTGTTTCAGGTAAAGGTCGTCACCCAACCGGAGTTCGACACCTACATCCAGAGCCTCGCGGACAAGGGCCAGACCGGCATTCTCGGCCCGGAGTACAACACGAACACCAACCTGCCGAGCAACAAAGTACCGCAAGCCAAGAACTAGGGCGATCACCATGAGCACAGCGACAATTTCTGCCCCACCGTCCACCGGGGCACCCACCACCGCGGGCCAATTCACCACCTCGAGTGTTGGCCCCAAGGGGAACGTGCTGGTCGGCTGGATTACCACCACAGATCACAAGAAGATTGGGTACCTCTACCTGATCACCTCATTCCTGTACTTCCTTCTCGGCGGAGTGATGGCGCTTGTCATTCGGGCCCAGCTGTTCGAGCCTGGCCTTCAGATTGTGGGGACCAAGGATCAATACAACCAGCTGTTCACGATGCACGGCACGATCATGTTGCTTATGTTCGCCACGCCGCT
>JANYIZ010000212.1 GCA_025408445.1 Frigoribacterium sp.
CTACGACCTCATGCTCGGAACCGTGAAGGACGCCCATGAGACGATCCGCACGACTTCGACGCCCGGTCTCGACGTGATCCCAGCCAACATCGACCTCTCTGCGGCGGAGGTGCACCTCGTGAATGAGGTGGCTCGCGAGCAGATCCTCGCGCGGGTGCTCCGCCAGGTGAGCGGCGAGTACGACGTGATCCTCATCGACTGCCAGCCCTCCCTCGGCCTGCTCACCGTCAACGCGCTCACCGCCGCCCACGGGGTACTGATCCCGCTCGAATGCGAGTTCTTCGCCCTTCGCGGAGTCGCGCTGCTCGTGGAGACCATCGAGAAGGTCAAGGATCGCCTCAACCCCGCCCTGCAGCTCGACGGCATCCTCGCCACCATGTACGACTCGCGCACGCTGCATTCCCGCGAGGTGCTCGAGCGAGTGGTCGAGACCTTCGGCGACCGCGTCTTCGAGACCGTCATCGGCCGCACCGTGAAGTTCCCGGATGCGAGCGTCTCCGGCACCCCGATCACCCAGTTCGCTCCCGACCACCAGGCCGCTGTTGCGTACCGCCAGTTGGCCAGAGAGTTGATCGCCCGTGGCGCGGTCGCCTGAGAAAACACGGTCGCCTGCTAAGGTGCTCGCTCCAGCGGAGAAACCGGAGGCTGCCGGCTTCTCGGTGAGTCTCAGCAACTTCAGCGGTCCCTTCGACCTCTTGCTCTCGCTCATTGGCAAGCACGAGCTCGACATCACCGAGATCTCACTCAGTATCGTCACAGGTGAGTTCATCGCCTACCTCAAGCAACTCGACACGAACACGGAACTCGACCAGGCGACGGAGTTCCTCGTCGTTGCCGCGACACTCCTCGACCTCAAAGTGGCCGGCCTCCTCCCCCAGGGTGAGCTGGTGGATGCCGAGGACGTGGCGCTGCTCGAAGCGCGTGACCTCCTGTTCGCGCGACTGCTGCAATACCGGGCCTTCAAGGAAGTGACAGCCTGGTTCTCAGCCCGGTTCGAGTCGGAATCCACACGTCACGTGCGCGCTGTGCGTCTCGAGGAGAAGTTTCGCATGCAGACTCCCGAGCTCGTCTGGACGGTCAGCCTCGAGGACTTCGCGGCCCTGGCCGCACTCGCATTCGCCCCGCGCGAGGTGCCGACCGTTGGCCTCGACCACCTGCACGCGCCGCTGGTCAGCATCCGGGAGCAGGCGGCGCATGTCGTTGCGCTCCTGCGCCGGGGCGAGCCGATGACGTTTCGCCAGCTCATCGCCGGCGTCGAGCAGAAGGGCGTGATCGTGGCACGCTTTCTCGCCATCCTTGAGCTCTACCGCGGGGCATCCCTCGCCTTTGAACAGTTCGAACCACTCGGCGAGCTCACCGTGCGCTGGACTGCCGAACACTGGTCGGAAGAAGACCTCGCGACCCTGGGATCAGACTATGGAAATTGACATGTTGGGTACGACCCCCGAGAGCGTGAAGACTGCGCTGGATGTCGAGCGCAGTCTCGAAGCGATCCTGATGATTGCAGACGAGCCGCAGACCCTCATCTCGCTCGCCACGGCGCTGAGCGTTCCCGTCGCTGCGGTGCGGCAGTCGATTGAGCGGCTTGTCGCCGACTTCGACGGCGAGAGCATCGGCGCTGTCGGTGGCATCCGTCGCGGCTTCGAGCTGCGCGAGGTGGGCGGCGGATGGCGCATCTACGTGCGCGGTAAATATGACGACGTCGTACGCGACTTCGTGCTCACCCAGAATCCGACACGACTCTCGCAGGCGGCGCTCGAGACGCTCGCGGTAATTGCGTACAAGCAGCCGATCAGTCGAGGTGCCATTGCGTCGATCCGGGCGGTGAACGTGGATTCGGTTGTGCGCACGCTTCTCGGCCGTGGCCTCATTACCGAAGCGTTTACCGAAAGCGAGACCGGCGCCATCCACTACGCCACGACCGACCTGACCCTCACCCAATTGGGAATCAACTCGATCGACGAACTTCCGGCGATCTCGCCGCTGCTCTCCGACGGATCGGAGGGCTTCGCCGATGTCCTCTGATAATTCCTCTGGATCCGCATCGGCGCCAACACCTGCCTCCGACGACGGCGTGCGCCTGCAGAAGCTCATGGCCGCGGCCGGCGTGGCGTCGCGTCGCGTCTCGGAGAACATGATCGAGGCTGGGCGCGTCGAGGTGAACGGCGAGGTCGTCACGGAGCTTGGCCGTCGCGTGCTCCCGGCTGATCTCGTCTCGGTCGACGGCGTCGCCATCCAACTCGACACCTCGCGCCGTTACCTCATGCTCAACAAGCCCGTCGGAATCGTCTCTTCGCTTCAGGACGATCGGGGGCGCCCCGACCTCCAGCGCTTCGTCTCCCGCTTCGACGAGCGGCTCTTCAACGTGGGCCGACTGGATGCCCAGACTTCCGGCCTGCTCATCCTCACTAACGACGGCGAGCTTGCCCACGTGCTCGCGCATCCATCGTTCGGGGTGATGAAGACCTATATCGCCAAGGTCGAGGGCCGGGTGTCCCCCCAGACGGTCGCCCGACTCACCAGCGGCATCGACCTCGAAGACGGCCCGATCGCGGCCGACAAGGCGCGCATCGTCGGCCAGGCTGGTGCTCGCGAGACGATCGTGGAGATGACCCTTCACTCCGGGCGCAACCGCATCGTGCGACGGATGCTCGAGGAGGTGGGTCATCCGGTGATCGACCTTGTGAGGCGCCAGTTCGGCCCGCTGCACCTCGGATCGCTCGCGGCCGGTGACATCCGCGACCTCAGCAAGGCCGAGCTCGGCGCGCTGCTGACGATCTCGCGGGACGCGACTTCCGCTCCCGACGAGGGCGACACAGACGGCACGGGCGACTGATGGCCGTGCGCGCTATCCGCGGGGCAATCCAGCTCGATCGCGACGACCGGGTGGAGGTGATGCATTCCACCGCCGAGCTGCTGTCGAAGACGCTCCACGCCAACGAGATCGATACGGACGCGCTCATCTCGGTGATGTTCACCGCGACGCCGGATATCACGAGCGAGTTCCCCGCCCTTGCAGCCCGCGAACTCGGGCTCGGCGACGTGCCACTGATGTGCGCGGTGGAGATGGCTGTCGCGGGGTCGATGCCGCGCGTCATCCGCCTGATGGCCCTCGTCGAGACCGATACGCCGCGCAAATACATCGTCCACACTTACCTTCGGGGCGCGATCGCGCTTCGACTCGACCTCGCCCAATAGAAGCTACGGACCCCCGAAGATGAATGGAAGCCGCATGATCGGCCAAGTACGCGTGGTCGGCACCGGCCTGCTCGGTGCGAGCGTCGGTCTCGGCCTTCGCGCCCTCGGAGTGGAGGTGATCGTGCACGACTCCTCGCCAGCGAACCTCAGCCTCGCGATCGACTACGGAGCCGGTCGAGCCGCTCGCGATACCGACAATCCGCGCCTCGTCGTGGTGGCCGTGCCACCGGATGTGACGGCGCGGGTGATCGCCGATGAACTCGCTGCCTTCCCGGATGCCCTGGTGACGGATGTCTCGAGCGTCAAGGTGGCTGTGCTGGCAGGGGTGCGCGCCGCGGGTGCCGACGTGGACCGCTATGTCGGCTCGCATCCGCTCGCCGGTCGCGAACGCGGCGGACCGATCTCGGCCCGTGGCGACCTTTTTCTCGGGCGACCCTGGGTGATCACGCCGCAGGACGGAATGCCGGCGGCGCAGGTCGGAGTCATCGAAGACCTCGTGCTCGACCTCGGCGCGGTTCCGGTGATCATGACAGCCGAGCAGCACGACACCAGCGTCGCTCTGGTCTCCCACGTGCCGCAGGTGATCGCCTCGCTGTTGGCCCGGCGACTCATCGGAGGCACCGAATCAGCACTCTCCCTCTCCGGGCAGGGATTGCGTGACACCACCCGGATCGCCTCGAGCGATGCCGAACTGTGGGTGCAGATCCTCGGGGCGAATGCCGCTGCGGTCACTGCTGTGCTGCGCGAGTACCGCGCCGACCTCGACCGGGCCATCGATACTCTCGGCGCACCCGAACTGCCCGGAGCACGGCGTACCCTCGCCGAGTTGCTCGCCGGCGGCACTACCGGAGTGTCCCGCATCCCGGGCAAGCACGGCCAGGATCGACGCTTCCACCAGATCATCGTGATGGTCGACGACAGGCCGGGGGAGTTGGCACGCCTGCTCACCGAGATCGGACACATCGGAGTGAATATGGAAGACCTGAGGCTCGAGCACTCGCCGGGGCAACAGATCGGACTCGCTGAGATCTCCGTGGTTCCCGAGGCGGAGGCCGGTCTCGTTGCCGACCTCGAGGCGCGAGGCTGGCGCATCGCGCAGGTCGGCGCATGACGAGCACACCCGACAGGGGTGGCCGCGTGGTCGTGGCCATCGACGGTCCGGCCGGAAGCGGCAAGTCGAGCGTGAGCCGGGCATCCGCTCGCGCGCTCGGCTTCGACTACCAGGACAGCGGCGCAGCCTATCGGGCGCTCGCCTGGTTCGTGCTCGAAAACGGCGTGGATACCGCGGATGCCGACGCCGTGATCGCCGCGCTCCCCGCCTTCGACTACGAGATCGGCATCGATCCCGATGACGATCTCGTAGTCGAAGGCGGGGAGCGCGGCGATCACGGCGTCGGCATCCGCGGTGTCCACGCCGTTTTCGAGCACGAACCAGGCGAGCGCCCGATAGGCTGCGCCGCTGTCCTGGTAGTCGAAGCCGAGCGCGCGAGCGGATGCCCGGCTCACGC
>JANYIZ010000213.1 GCA_025408445.1 Frigoribacterium sp.
GTCGAGCCGCGGTTTCTCGAGCCGAGAATCACGATACTCGGCGAAGAACCAGAGGGCCCGCTGCTCGCCAAGGGTCACCTCGAGCAGCTCGCATGCGGCGTCATCCGGAGTGGTCAACTCGAGGTCGAGCTGGATCGCCGCCGTCGTTCGTGGCGGCGCGTCGACGGCGACCGAGGTTGATCCGAGTTCAGTACCGTCGAACCGCAGGCGGCGCATGATCGCGGTACCGACCCAGGCCTCATCGGTGTCGTTCACGACGCTGGCGATCATCGCGTCGGCGCGCGGCTGCAGAGTGACCAGCCGGTCGGCGTAGGCATGCTTGATCGCGTAGAGCAGGGGCTTCGGCCGGCCATCGCCGTCGACAGCGGCCCAGGAGGTCACCGGCCAGCAGTCGTTGAGTTGCCAGACGATCGACCCCATGCAGTGCGGGGACAGTGAACGGAAGTGTTCGATGCCCGTCTGCACCGCCACCGCCTGGTTCAGCGACATCGCCCAGTGCCAGTCGTCGATGTCGTCGGGCAGCGGCAGGTGCGCCACCAGACCGTCGATGAGTTTGACGTTGCCGTCCTGCGCCTTCTGGTGCACGAGCATCCCAGGCGACTCCGGAGTGAGCGGGGAGTCGGAGAGGGAACGGGTCATGGTGGACCAGGTCGGCGGCCCCTGCCAGCCGAATTCCCCGACGAATCGTGGGTTGTGGTCGCGGTAGTAGGGGTAGTCCTGGCGATTCCACAGGTCCCACAGGTGCACGGAGCCGTGCGCAGGGTCGTTCGGGTAGTGCTCGTCGGTCGGCGAGAACGGGCTGCTCGGCGTGTACGGACGGGCGGGATCGAGCTCGGCAATCAGGCGAGGCAGCAGGTCGAGGTAGTAGCCGAGACCCCAGCTGCGATCCCCGAGCCGCTTCGCCCAGCCCCACTCCTGATAGCCCCAGATGTTCTCGTTGCTCCCGTTCCAGATCACCAGGCTCGGGTGCGGCATCAGCCGCACGATGTTATCCCGCGCCTCGGCTTCCACCTCGGAACGCATCGGCTCCTCTTCGGAGTAGGCGGCACAGGCGAACAGGAAGTCCTGCCAGGTGAGCATCCCCCGCTCGTCGCAGACGTCGTAGAAGTCGTCGCTCTCGTAGATGCCACCGCCCCAGACACGCAGGAGGTTGATGTTTGCACTCGCGGCCTGCAGGACTCTCTCCTCGTAGCGCGCGCGGTCCACCCGGTGCACGAAGGCATCATCGGGAATCCAGTTGGCGCCCTTGATGAAGACCGGCCGCTCGTTCACCAGGATCGTGAACGGGGTACCGGAGTCATCCGGCTCGGTGTCGATGCGCACGGTCCGGAACCCCAGACGGCTGTGCCAGGAATCGCGCACAGTCTCGCCCGTGTGGAGCACGACGTCGAGGTCGTAAAGCGGATGTTCGCCGTAACCGATCGGCCACCAGAGCTCAGCATTTGCAACAACCAGCCGCGCCTCGGCAACGGTCTCGCCCGGTCCGAACTGAACGGTGGATGACACCGTCCCCACCGTCACCCGCGCGGAACAGGCGGATGTGGCCGCAGTGGCGATCTCGACGCGCACGGTAGCGATTCCGTCTGTCCCGTCCACTGTGACCGTCGGCTGCACGGAGGCGAGCTTTACCCCCGACCAGCTCTGCAGGCTGACCGGTCGCCAGAGGCCGACGGTGGCGACATCCGGCCCCCAGTCCCAGCCGAAGTTGCACGCCATCTTGCGGATCGAATTGTAGGGGTGGTGGTTGACGTGCGGACGGTAGCCCTGCTCGAGACTCTCGCGGTCGGCGTACCGCACCGGCGAGGCGAAGGTGACCGTGAGCTCGTTCTCACTGTCGCGCAGCAGAGACCGCACCTCCGCGCGGTAGGTACGGTGCATGTTGCGAGTCTCAGCGATCACGGTGCCGTTGAGTTCGACCCGGGCGACCGTGTCGAGCCCCTCGAAGACGAGTTCCGCCCGATCGAAGCCCTCGTCACTCCATGTGAAAGTCGTGCGGTACTCCCAGTCGCAGGCACCGATCCACGCCTGCAGGTGCTCGTTGTCGTCGAGGTATGG
>JANYIZ010000214.1 GCA_025408445.1 Frigoribacterium sp.
GCTTCGTACGGCCGACTCCGGATACCTCACGCGTCGACTCGTCGACGTCTCGCAGGATGTCATCATTCGCGAGGATGACTGTGGCACCTCCAAGGGTCTCGACATGCCGATCGCCGTTCAGGATGCCGCGGGCAACTGGTCCCTCGACGTCAACGTCGAGAACTCGGTGTACGCCCGCAGCCTCGCGGCCGATGCGGTCAACGAGGCTGGCGAAATCATCGCGTCGGCGGGAGATGACGTCGGAGATATTCTGCTCGACGTGCTGCTCGCAGCGGGAGTTCACAACATCAAGGTGCGTTCGGTGCTCACGTGTGAGTCTGCCGTCGGTGTGTGTGCGGCCTGCTACGGCCGTTCGCTCGCGACCGGCAAGCTCGTCGACATCGGAGAGGCCGTCGGCATCATCGCGGCCCAGTCCATTGGCGAGCCCGGCACGCAGCTCACGATGCGTACCTTCCACACCGGAGGAGTGGCATCCGCGGATGACATCACCCAGGGTCTGCCGCGCGTCACCGAGCTGTTCGAGGCTCGCACCCCCAAGGGTGCGTCCCCGATCGCCGAGGCCGCCGGCCGCATCACCATCGAGGACACGGACCGCAGCCGCAAGCTGATCCTGACCCCCGACAGCGGTGACGAGCCGATCGCTTACCCGGTGCTCAAGCGCGCGACCCTCCTTGTCGAGGATGGCCAGCACGTCGAGCTCGGACAGCAGCTGCACGTCGGTGCGATCGATCCGAAGGAAGTTCTTCGGGTGCGCGGCGTTCGCGCCGTTCAGATCCACCTGGTCAGCGGAGTGCAGGGCGTCTATCGCTCGCAGGGTGTGCCGATTCACGACAAGCACATCGAGGTCATCGTTCGCCAGATGCTCCGCAAGGTGACTGTCGTCGATCACGGTGACACCGGGCTACTGCCGGGTGAACTCGTCGACCGCCTCAAGTACAACGATCTGAACCGCTCCGCTCTCACCGAGGGCAAAAAGACGGCATCCGCTCGCCAGGAGGTCATGGGAATCACCAAGGCATCTCTGGCAACCGAGTCGTGGCTGTCGGCCGCGTCATTCCAGGAGACCACCCGTGTTCTCACGCAGGCCGCAATGGAGGGCAAGTCCGACCCGCTGATGGGCCTGAAGGAGAACGTGATCATCGGAAAGCTGATTCCTGCCGGAACCGGCCTGCCGAAGTACCGCAACGTCTCCGTTGAGGCGACGGAAGAGGCCAAGGCCGAGCGCTACCCGAACCGCATCTTCACGGATGACTCGGTGTTCAGCGAGGCGGACCTCTCGTTCGTCGACTTCGACAGCTTCTCCTCCGACGACTACACGCCGGGAACGTACAACTAAGCGCACCCCGACGATGGCCCCTACTCCGGTAGGGGCCATTGGTCGTTAACAAGCCGGTGAGGTCTGGCAATCTGTCCCTTACTGCCGTCAGCAGCATCCGATTGCCAGATCTCACCGCCGGAAAACGGGGAGAGGTCTACTCCTGAGGGGCTGTGGATGGGTGATGGCAGCTGTGGATTACGGTTTGCTGCGCTGCGCGACAGGCATCCTTTTTCGATGGGTGCTCGCGTGAAGCTTCCGACCGCGATTGGAGTCGGTCCGTTCTCAGTCGGCCGCGCGCTCGCACTCGGAGTCGGAGCGGGCCGACTGCGGGGAGCCGATCTTGAACGTCCGTTCTGGGGCATTCGGGTTCCGGCTGGCTCGGAGCGATCGATAGTCAACATGGTGGACGCGTACGCAGAGCGGATGTCTCCGGGTGCGTACTTCTCTCACATCACCGCGGCGAGGTTATGGGGCATCCCGCTCCCGTTCGCTCTTGAACGCCGTCCGGCCCTCGATGTGGCGGTCCGGCCGGGGCAGGTGGTACCGGTAGGTGTGGGCATCCGGGGGCATCGGCTTCAGGTCGACGAGAGAGATGTCCTTCAGTTCGGCCGCATCCGCGTCACTTCTCTCGCGCGCACCTGGTGCGACCTCGGGGCGCTGCTCAGCGAGGAAGACCTGGTGGCCGCTGGGGATTTCTTGCTCTGGCGCAGGCGTGCCGCCCACCTACGCCTGGACAGAAGCAACCTCGCTAATGCGCTGGATCGCTGGAAAGGCAGGCGAGGGCGGCCGCTGCTCGAAAGGTGCCTTCCAACGCTCACCGACCGCGCGGATTCACCGCCCGAATCGGTGATGAGAGTGAGGTTCGCCTCCGCGGGATTGCCGTCGCCCGAGGTGAACTGCGAAATCTACACGGATGCCGGGGTGTTCGTTGCGATGGCCGACCTCGGCTGGAGGCGGTACCGGGTCGCGTTCGACTACGAGGGCGACGGCCACCGCACCGATCGCGTGCAGTGGGGAAAGGACCTTAAGCGTGCGCCGCGGCTCGAAGATGCCACCTGGTCGTACGTTCGTGCTGGCGCACCCGACTTGCGGGACTCGCGGGAGATTATCGAAATCCTGAAGTCCAGATTGCGGAGGGGTGGCTGGTGCGGGTGACCGTGAGTCTGGTGAGGTCTGGCAAACGCACTCTCCACCAGTGGATGAGCGACCATTCGCCAGATCTCAACTCGGGAGCTCACGGAACCACACGGTGACCCCCTATCGCGGGACTGTAAATACCATCAGCGCGCCTATAACGTGGGATTTCCGGGGGGATCGTTCTACTTTCGTTTTGCGCCCTCCGACTGACACACACAGGAAGGGCGCGGAAATGTCTTCAGTCGCTGAGATTCTCATCATCCGGGGCCTCATGCCAATCGAGAGTCTCGACGACATCAGCGGGGACCCCGCCACGGATGAACTCCAGATCATCAACCTGATCGACGCGGGAGTGCTCACTGACGTCCAGGTCGCGTCTGCACGTGCCGCCCAGGCCGGTCTGCCGTTTGTGGAACTCATCGACTTTCCCATAGATCGCACCGCGGTTTCCCTCGTCTCGGCTGCACTATGCCGCCGCCACGATCTGCTTCCGCTCTCGGTCGCGGGCGATACGATCACGGTCGCCATGTCGAACCCGGGTGATGTTTTCGCTCTCGATGACATCCGGGCAGCGACACGGATGCGGGTGAACGCGGTTGTCGCGGAGCGCCAGGACCTAAGAAATGCAATGAATCGCCTGCTTCGAGCGGATGGCGAGCTCAACGACCTGACCACCGCGCTCGAGGAGGAGGGCAAGCCCTCCGCCGACATGGTGCCAGTGGCCACCGAGGCCTTCGAAGACGATGCGCCGATCGTGCGATTCGTCAACCTGCTGATCAGCCAGGCCATCCAGGACCGGGCCTCCGACATCCACATCGAACCGGGAGAGCATGAGGTGCGAGTCCGCTACCGCATCGACGGCGTGCTTCACGAGATGCAGCGTGCCCCCAAGCAGATCCAAAACGGCGTGATTTCGCGCCTCAAGATTATGAGCGACATCGACATCGCCGAGCGTCGCAAGCCCCAGGATGGCCGACTCTCGGTGGTCCATGGAGGCCGCAAAATCGATCTACGAGTCGCCACTCTCCCGACGGTGTGGGGCGAAAAGGTCGTCATGCGAATTCTCGATAATTCGGGCTCGAGCATGAGCCTCGATGACCTCGGACTGCTGGAGCGCAACTTCGACGTCTACAAGAAGTCCTACACGAAGCCCTACGGCATGATCCTCGTGACCGGACCGACCGGATCCGGCAAGTCGACCACGCTCTACACCACACTCAACACCGTCGCGAAGCCCGAGATCAACGTGATCACCGTTGAGGACCCGGTGGAGTACCGCATGGCCGGTATCAACCAGGTGCAGGTGAACCCGAAGGCTGGCCTGACTTTCGCGAGCGCGCTGCGGTCGATCCTGCGATCCGACCCGGATGTCGTGCTGCTCGGTGAGATCCGCGACCACGAGACGGCCCAGATCGCCATCGAGGCCTCCCTCACCGGCCACCTCGTGCTCTCGACCCTCCACACCAACGATGCCCCGAGCGCGATTACCCGACTCACCGAGATGGAGATCGAGCCATTCCTGGTGGGATCCGCCCTCGACTCGGTGGTTGCCCAGCGACTCGCTCGTCGCCTCTGCGACCGCTGCAAGCAGCCGTACACACCGGTCGCCACCGAAATGGCGGCATTCGGCTTTTTTATCGACCCGGACCTGCCGGTGCCGACTCTCCACCAGCCCATCGGCTGCTCGGTCTGCTCGAATACCGGCTACCGGGGACGCATCGCCATCCACGAGATCATGGCGGTGAGCGAGGAGATCGAACGCATGGCCGTTCGGCGAGCGTCGAGCGCGGAGATCAAGAGTGTTGCGATCGCCGAGGGCATGCTCACGCTGCGCCAGGACGGTTGGGCGAAAGCCCAGCTGGGTCTCACGTCGGTTGAGGAAATCTTGCGCGTAGTCGCGTAGTTGTATCGGCGACGGGGGTCGCCGCATCCATTTGTTCAATGAGGGGAACGATCAATGAACCAACCGTATGAGATTCCGGTGGGTAACATCACACCAATTCTGTCGCCACGTCGGGCCGCGCAGGCTGCCGCAGAAGCTGCCGGCATGAATGCCGACCCGCTGCACTATGCCTCACCGTCCCTGGGCGGTCCGGAGTACGTCGAGCCGGCGGGCCAACTACCTCCGGAGGAGTTTTTTGCGAACCAACAGTCGCGGATCGCTCCCGACCTGGCTCCGCCGGTGGCGGGAACGTCGCCATTCGGTGTGGCACCGCCGGCGGCAACTTATTCTCCGACGATCGACCCGGATGCGTACGACCTCACGATCATCCCGCCCGCCAGTGCCGCGTCGTCCTACGCCGGCTCGGAATCCTACGGGCCGCCCACCACGCCTCCCTCGTACGATCTTTTCGAAGCTCCGGCTCCCGGGGTCGCCGCGCCTCACGTCGCGCCGGCGGAGACGAGCGCACTTCTCGAGCAGGCGCTCGCCGATATCACCGCTGGATCCAGCTCGAGCTATGACTTGGACGACACCGACGACACGCCATACTTCGAGGAGCCCACGGCGGGTGAGGGCAACATCTCTCCCCGACTGAACGTCGACGCCGACCTCATCGCCGCACTCACCGACGTGCTGTACTCCGGGGCATCCGATCTGCACATCACCGTGAACGCGCCGCCGACCATCCGGGTGGATGGAGCGCTTCGCCAGATTGAAGGCACCAACATCTGGAACCGGGCGAAGGTCACCTCGGCCCTACTCAGCATCCTCACTCCGGAGCAGCGCGTCGTATTCGACAAGGAGCTCGAGCTCGACCTGGCCTACACGCTCTCGGCCAACGCACGATTCCGAGTCAACATCTACCAGCAGCGCAACTCCATGGGAGCGGCGTTCCGTCTCATCCCCACCGAGATCAAGCAGTTGAAGGACCTCGGCGTTCCCGAGACTATCGGCCGTTTCGCCAAGCTCCCGCGTGGTCTCGTACTCGTTACCGGGCCAACAGGCTCTGGCAAGTCCACCACTCTCGCCGCGCTCATCGACCTGGTGAACCGCACGCGTGCGGACCACATCGTCACGGTCGAAGACCCGATCGAGTTCATGCATAAGAATCACAAGGCGCTGGTCAACCAGCGCGAGGTTGGACCGGACACGCACAGCTTCGCGAGCGCGCTCAAACACGTGCTGCGGCAGGATCCTGATGTGATCCTTATCGGTGAGCTTCGAGACCTCGAGACCATCTCGGTGGCACTGACGGCCGCCGAGACCGGCCATCTCGTCTTTGCTACCCTCCACACACAGGACGCTGCCCAGACCATCGACCGTATCATCGACGTGTTTCCGCCCCACCAGCAGGGCCAGGTGCGCTCGCAGCTTGCCGCGGTGCTGCAGGGGGTTGTCTGCCAGACCCTGGTGAAGAAGGCGAGCGGATCAGGCCGAGTAGTAGCGACTGAGATCCTCATCGCCACCCCGGCCATCAACAACCTTATCCGCGAGGGTAAGACCTACCAGATCGCTTCGGCGATGCAGGCGGGTCGCGAGCACGGGATGCACACGATGGATTCTCATCTCGCCGATCTTGCGAACGCGGGTCTGATCACGGTGGCCGCAGCGATGGAGAAGGCGCAGGATGCCCAAGGGCTCAAGGCGCTCATTCACCGTACCGAGACACCAACGGACACCGCCGCTCGCGCGATGGCCGCATCCGACATCGACTTCGGTGATGTCTACTCGAGGACGGTTGACTGATGGTTACGCTGGCATACGCATATAAGGGTAGGGACCTCGCGGGCAAGGTGGTCAAGGGCAAGGTAGAGGCTCCAACCGAGTCGGCTGTCGCCCAGCGGCTGCGAGTGATGGGGGTCTCTCCCATTTCGATTAAAGAGACGGCCGCAGGCACCGGGCTGAATATGGAAATCAATCTCAGCGCCTTCGAGAAGGGCGTCAAGTCGAAGGACCTGGCGATCGTGAGCCGCCAGATGGCGACCATGATCTCGGCCGGACTCTCGCTCCTGCGCACCTTGACGATCATCACCGAGCAGACCGAGAACAAGAAGCTGGCAAAGATCTTCGACATGGTGCGCAGCGACGTCGAGTCCGGTTCGTCGTTGTCAGACGCCATGGCTAAGCATCCGGATGACTTCCCACCCCTCATGATCAACCTCATTCGAGCGGGCGAAACCGGTGGTTTCCTCGAGAAGTCGCTCGAATCGGTGGCGAACAACTTCGAGGCTGAGGTGAAGCTCACCGGGCGCATCAAGGCCGCGCTCACCTATCCCGTTGTCGTGTTGATTATCGCCGTGATTGCGGTGGCGGCAATGCTCATCTTTATCGTTCCGGTGTTCGAAACGATGTTCAAACAGCTCGGGGCGACGCTACCCTTACCCACCCAGTTTCTTGTGGTGCTGTCGCACGGCATGGTCTATATCGGGCCGATCGTCGTGGTGGGAGGAGTGGCGTTCTCGCTCTGGTGGAAGAAAAACAAGAATCAGGATCGCGTGCGCAAATTTGTCGATCCCCTGCGTCTGAAGATGCCGGTGTTCGGTCCGCTGCTGAAAAAAGTGGCGGTTGCCCGCCTCACCCGTAACCTCGCGACGATGATGGGAGCGGGTGTTCCCATTCTGAGATCATTGGAAATCGTCGGGTCGACCTCCGGCAACTGGGTGATCGAGCAGGCGCTAGTCAAGGTCGGTGATTCGGTGCGTCAAGGCAAGACCATCGCGGAACCGCTAGCCCAAGAATCCGTGTTCCCCTCGATGGTGACCCAGATGATCTCGGTGGGTGAAGACTCGGGTGCGCTCGAGACCATGCTGTACAAAGTGAGCGACTTCTACGATCAAGAGGTCGAGTCAATGACGGAGCAGCTCACAGCTCTGATCGAGCCGCTCATGATCGCTGTCATCGGCGTTCTCGTCGGTGGCATGATCGTCGCCCTCTACATGCCTATCTTCGATATCTACAACCACATCAAATAATTCTCGAGACCGGCCGTGGAAAGCGTGAAAAACTTCGTCGGAGAGCCTCGGGGATTGTATGAGCGAAACAATGACAGAGGCCTCACACTGATCGAACTCATGATTGTCATCGTGATCATGGGCGTTCTCGCTGTAATCGCCATTCCCGGTTTTATTGGACAGCAAGAGCGCGCCTGGGAGGCTACTGCTCGTTCTGATCTGAGGAATGCGGCTACGGCTGCGGAGCTCTTCGCAAACGCACACGCGGGCTCTTATAGCGGCATGGATCTCGCAACGTTACGCACGGGCACCTACGGAATGCGGGTGTCGCCGAACAACGCGTTGGATCCGATATCCATCACTGGTTCTGGAACCTCCTACTCGATCACCTGCCGCAACGGTGCCGGCTTCTCGTCCCACACATTCACACTCACCGGCAATGCCTCTCGCGGCTCGGTTATCACTGGCCCGAACCCCTGATTAGGAAGATGTTTATCCCCCACTAACTGGGGGTGTTTTGAAGGCTAAACCCCCCCGTTTACGGGATTTTCAGGGGCTTACCAAAGCGGCAGGCTGTATCCCAGGGGGTCGAACAATTGGGGGACCACCTGTCAAAATCACACACAATCAGACAGGAACACAATCACATGATCAAGACGATCAACAATGCGATGGCCAAGCGCCGCGCAGCACTCGAAGCCGGTGAGAGCGACAAGGGATTCACCCTAATCGAGCTCATGGTAGTCATCATCATCATCGGCATTCTGGCCGCAATTGCCATCCCAGCATTCCTCAACCAGCGTCAGTCCGCCTGGGACGCTGCCGCGAAGTCAGATCTCGCCAATGCGGCAATCGCTGCAGCTTCTCTCGCCACCGCCAATAACGGTGTCTACACCGGCATGGTCCTTGGCACGGCTGGAGGCACAGCCGCCAAAGGTCTGATCGACTCGTACGGACTAAATCCGTCTGGTGGCGTGACCATCGTGATCACTAGTGTCACGGCAACTGGGTACACGATGACCGCCTACAACAACAGCGGAGGAATGGCTTCCGGGGGTGGCCACCTCTTCACCTCGACGAACGGCTCCATCACAGGTCCCGCGTAGTTCGATGCTCCAAGGGTGGTGGCGCACGCCATCATGGTTTCGCTACCACCCTTGTGGGTCAATTACACAGTTATCGCAAAGACGCTCACCAAGGGAGGGCAATAATGTTTTCAGTGCAGGGTAGAGATCACCGGACTGGCGAGCCCGACTCAGGCTTCTCTCTCATGGAAATAATCATCGCAATAGCGATTATTGGGGTTGTCGCGATCTCCTCTATCACGCTCACGGTGAGCGGGATTGCATCAGCCGCGATGCAGGAGCGCCGCCAGATCGCCGTCACCATCGCCAGTGGAGCGATGGAGAACGTCAGCGCCCAAACTGTCGCAACTCTGTACGACGGACGGAGACAATCGGATGTGCAGGCAGCCTTCACCGCAAATTCTGCCGTTCCAGGAGTGGCCGCAGTTGGAGGAATTACCCCGACTTATGCGCGCTGGGATGCCGGCGCTTCATCTTCGTCTATTGCGCAAGTGCCAGTGGTCTCACCTGCCGTCAGTCTCAGCGGAACGCTTTATTCCACGACGACATTGATCGGACCCTGCTATCAACCCACCGCTGGTGGAGACTGCGTGACGCTTTCTGGTCACCCGGATTTTACGGACGTCGTAACTGGCTACCTATCACTCATCCGAGTCGTCGTGGCTGTTCGATGGACGGCAGGAAGCTCGTGCTCTGCCTCCAGTTGCTACTACTCAACGACGACGCTCATCAGCCCGAACAAAGACCTCGAGTGGGCTACTCGTGGTTAGGAATGGCGCTATGCCCTATCGCAATACGGACCCGAGCGAGGATGCTGGCCTGACGCTGGTTGAGCTGACCGTCAGCATGCTCGTTTTCTCCATCTTCATCACGATTCTCTTGACGTCGATCCTCGGCGTCACCCGTGCTTCAACCCAAGCCCAGGTAATCGCCCGAGCTGCGAGTGGAACCCTCAGCGTGTTCCAAAATTTTGATCGCGAGATCCGCTACGCCGACTCGATAAACTTCCCAGGTTCGGGGACGTCTGGAGCGCGCTACGTTGAATTTCGGATCCCGGCCGCGAGTTCGGATGCCACTGCCATCTGCAGGCAGTGGCGTTTCGACCCTAGTACTGGCCTCCTGCAGTCGCGCCAGTGGTTTGATGTCACGCCTTTCTCCAACCCGGCATGGGTGACACGACTATCCGTCGTCTTTGACGATGGCGGATCAACCTATCCGTTCGCAGTCAGCCCCGCCCAACGAAGCGGTTCTGCCATGCAGCAGCTCACGCTCACCCTGGATGCCGGCAACGCGAGCCAACGAGGAGCGGCAATCGCCAGCAATTTCGTTGCACGAAACAGCTCCATCGCATCTGTGAGCAACGACAACGTGATTTATGCTGGCGCAAGTGGCGCTCGCGTGTGTAGCGCAGGAGCCCGAACATGACTGAACGAATTAGCGCAACCGATAAAATCGCTCGGCACATCCTAACGATGAAGGAACGAGGCGAAAATGAGCGGGGAATCGCCCTGCTCAGCGCAATCATGTTCATGATCATCATGGCCGGGATCTCCGTGGTGCTCCTCAGTGCTGTACTAGGCCAAGTCGCCCCGGCTGATAACGCGCAGAAAGGCACCCGAACAATTTATGCAGCCCAGGCCGGGTTACAGACGACCTTAGGGTTACTGCGCTCCGCCGCTGCCGCGCCGGACAGCGTAGGGAAGGTGTACGGCAGCCCGGGCAAACTTCCTTGCGCCACCGCTGCTGCTCCACTGACTGGAAATGTTGATGCCCGCAGTAACGGAATCACCTACTCGGTCGAGATCATCTACTTCGCTAGCGACCCAACGGGACAGCCGGCACTCTGGCAAAACAACCCACTGAACCAGACATCATGCAGCTCACTGCAAGCCGGACTTTCACCCTCCTTTGCGCTGCTCAAATCCACAGGACATGCTCCGAAGTTTTCCGGGGTGGCTGACTCATCACCCGGCGACCGGAAGCTATCGGCGATCTACAGGTTCAAGGTCTCCAACGTCAATATCGCCGGCGGGCGCATCTACGACTATAACAACCAGTATTGCCTCGACGCATCTGCGACCACGGGTAACCCCGGGACGATGACCTTCAAGCCACTCGCGAACTGCAACGACGACGCTAATCAGCTGTGGGTTTACGACACCGACTACAAGATCAAGCTCGCGAGCTCGATCCAAGCCGGAGCTCCCCTGTGCATTACTGGACCGGTGAACGAGGGCGACAGTACCCAGAATGCGACTCTGCAACCATGCCGATCAGCAATTGATCCGGCCCGCTGGAACCAGTTGTGGAGCTGGACGGGCGCTTATTCCTGGGTAGGTCAGACAGAGAGCATAACCGGCGGCCCGAGTAATTATTGTCTCGCCACCGGAACGCCGAACGGTTCCGATCTCACCAACACGCGCCTCCAAGTTTCGACCGGGTGTAATGGCCAATTCGCGCCATCGACCCGGGTCGGAGCCGGTGCCGCGGGGTACAGTACCCACCAGCTCGTCAACTACCAGGAATTTGGTCGATGCGCCGACGTCACAAACGAGCAAATCGGCTACCCCTTCATGATCTCGTACCCGTGTAAGCAGGATCCCAGCGGCCTCGCAAATATGCCGAACCTCAAATGGAACCACAAGTGGTACTACTCGGAGCCGACGGCACCGCTGACGATTCCTGCTACTCCACCGCCCAGCCAGGTGACGACGACCATCTTGGTTAATACGCAGAATGATCCGACCATCACCGCGAGTAGTTACTGCCTCGAAACGCCCGCCACCGGGTCGGGCAGTAAGTACCCCACCTTCAAATCGTGCACGAGTGGAGCGGGTCAGAAATGGACGCGTGTTGGTGTCGCCGAAAACTATTTGGCGAGTTATCTGCTCATTGATTCCAACGGTCTGTGTCTCACGGCGGATCCCACCGATCCGTTCAATCTGAGCTATTCCAAAATCACGGTCGCGAGCTGCAACGGATCGCTCGCCCAGAAGTGGAATGCGCCACCCGCCTACACCGACTCGACAGTCGGCGGGTATAAAGAGGTCAGCGGATGATCTTGCTTTCCCTCTTCGCCGGTGTCCTCGGTCTCGCCATCGGGTCGTTCCTGAACGTGATCATCTATCGTATTCCAGCTGGCCGATCGATTGTCACGCCGGCCAGCGCTTGCCCGATCTGCGGCTCATCGATCCGCGGCTACGACAATGTGCCCGTTGTATCCTGGTTCGTATTGCGGGGAAAGTGCCGGAACTGCGCCGCACCCATTTCCGCGCGTTATCCGCTCGTCGAGCTCGGTACCGGCGTTTTCTTCGTAGCTGTCGCCGTGTACTTTGCCCCCGCGATTCTCGCGGCTCCACACACCCGGGGACTAGTCGGTGAACTCCTGGTGCTCGCGGCATTCCTCTATCTCGCGGCGGTCTCGGTGGCTCTTGCGCTGATCGATATAGACGTACATAAGCTCCCGAATCGGATTGTGCTGCCCGCCTACGCTGTGGGAGCGGCTCTCTTCACTGCAGCGAGCATCGTCTCAAGCGATTATTCGATTCTTCTGCGGGTCGGAATCGCAATGGCAGCTCTTTTCCTTTCCTACTTTCTGATGGCCTTCGTTTACCCGGCCGGGATGGGACTCGGTGACGTCAAGCTGGCGGGAGTGCTCGGTCTCTATCTCGGGTGGATCGGCTGGGGAGCCGTCGTCGTCGGGGCGCTTGGCGCGTTCATCTTGGGCGGTATCTATGCGTTTGTGCTGATTCTGGGCAAGCGTGCGAACCGCAAGAGCGGTATCCCGTTCGGACCATGGATGCTCGCGGGCGCCTGGATAGGGATCGGCGTTGGCAACGAGGCTTTTGCTGGATATCTATCGATTTTTGGCCTGAGGGCCGCGTAAGCAGAAGGAATCACAGGGAGAATGATGGGAAAAACGATTGTCGGCGTCGACATCAGCGCGAACGGTCTCCGGGCTGTCGAGCTGGGGGATGCCACGAAGGCCCGGCCAACGCTGCTGCGACACCACAGCGTCGCGCTTCCCCCCGGGGCAGTGAATCGAGGTGAGGTGGTCGAGCCGAGCACGGTGGCGACCGCAATGAAACAACTCTGGTCGACCGCGGGATTCACCGGCAAGGATGTGATCATCGGCATCGGTAATTCTCGCGTTCTCGCCCGCGATCTGAGCGTGCCCAGGGCCTCACTCAAGCGCATCCGCGAGTCCCTGCCGTTCCAGGTTCAAGAGATGCTGCCGTTTCCTACCGAAGATGCGCTGCTCGACTTCTATCCGATCAGCGAATCTGACAGCGAGACCGGGCCGGTCGTCAACGGTCTGCTGGTTGCCGCGGTTAAAGAGGCGGTTCTCGGCAATGTGAACGCAGTACAGCTCGCCGGTCTGCACCCGGTCGAGGTCGACCTGGTACCGTTTGCGCTCAGCAGGGTGCTGCTCAGGGGAGCGAATTCGACCGGGACAACCGCCGTCATCGACGTCGGGGCAAGCACGACCATCGTCATCGTCTGCACTGAGAGTGTGCCGCAGTTCGTACGAATTATCCCCACCGGTGGCGACGATCTCACCACGGCGCTGTCCACCCGCCTCAGCATCCCGATGGAGAACGCCGACACATTGAAGCGCTCAACCGGCCTCGCTGCAACCGCGAACTCGGCTGAACAAGCCGAGGTGCTTCGCATCATGTTCGAACTCACTAGCGAACTCGTCACGAGCCTTCGAAACACTCTCTCCTATTTCGCCAGCTCCCGCCAGGGAGATATTGTAGAGCGGATCATCCTCACCGGCGGAGGCGCGCAGCTCGCCGGCTTCGCCGAAGCTCTGGGCGAATTTACGCGACTCCCCGTCTCGAGGGGAAATCCGTTCGAGACGTTGGATGTCTCGCGCAAGATTGACCAGCACGACCTGAATCAGCAGGGTTCATCACTAGCGGTTGCAATCGGACTCGCCCTGGGAAGCGCAGCATGAGCAGCGTAGTGGTGAAGAAGGGCGACATACTCGTCCTTGGTGCCATCCCTCGCGCTCACCTGCTACCACTCGAGGTCAAGGCCTTTCAGAAGGCACAGGGCGGACGTCGACTGCTAATCAGCGGACTGATTGGGATGATCGTGGTGGCCATTCTGGCAGTCGGGGCCGCCAGCTTTGGCCTGTTAAACACCAATGCGAAACTCTCCGCTGAACAGGCGCGCACTTCAAGCCTGACGGCGGAGCAGGGCAAGTACAGATCCGTAGTGACGATGCAGAATCAGGCGTCGGACCTTGCGGATGTGCAGCCCATCGCGGCTACCGGCGAGGTACTCTGGCAGCCCTACGTGGCATCTCTCCAGGGCACGTTGCCCGCAGACACAAAAATCACGGCTTTCACCGCACAGCTCGACGACGCCAAGAGTTCGACAGCAGTTTCTGGTCCGCTTCAGGGAACGCACATCGCAACGGTCACCATCACGGCCGACAGTCCGAAGGCATCCATTTCGGACTGGCTGGACAATCTTGCGAAGCTTCCCGGTTTTGTCGACGCGACTCCGGGAAGCGTCGTACTCGTGCCGGCGTCCTCGCGGTACACCGTCAGTGTCGCTCTACATGTGAATGCCGACGCGATGGCCAATCGCTTCGTCGCAGGAAAGAAGAAGTAGCTCATGAGCAGGAACAGACTCTGGACACTCGGGCTTTCCGCTGCGATTGTCGTCGTCGCGGTATTGGGCTACATCCTGGGTGTTTCGCCGATTCTCGCGCAGACGTCCGCTGCAGAACAACAGCTTTCGAGCGTCACCTCGAGCAACCAATCGACTCAGAGTCGTAATACGGTTCTCAAATCGCAGTTCAGCAACATAGCGAGTCTCACCGCCGATCTCAGAAAGCTTAACGTATCGATTCCAGTGGGAGCCGATATGCCCGTGTTCCTACGGGAGATTAATGTGTTGATCGACAAGGCCGGGGTGGTGCTTGGCACCGTCACGGTCGGCGCTGGTGAACTCTATAAATCGCCCGACACGGTAGCGGTGGCACCTGCTGCAACGGCGGTAACACCATCGCCATCACCGAGCCCATCGACTGGCGCGACCACGCCGATCGTCCCTGCGGCGCCGGCTGGTCCTTCCTCCCGGTTGACCCTGATTCCCGTTCAGATCAGCGTGAACGGCGGGTACGACGCGGTTATGTCCTTTGTCGGTTCTGTGCAGACCGGAGAGCGGCTCTACCTGGTGAAGTCGGTAGCGGTGAGCTCGTCACCAGACAAGCCGGATGCCTTCGTCGCCACCGTCATCGGATTCGTCTATGCGCTTCCGGCGGCAGCGACCGAGGCAGCAGTCACCACGGCCGCCGTGACATCTAAGTAGCTTCCTCGCGAGCCCGCTCCCGGCAGTTCCCCGTCATTGCTAGAGTGACCTGAACCGCCGGGATGGCCCGGTCGGCCCATAAGGAGTGGCACCGATGAGCGACAACACGCCCGAAACCGCTGCAGCCCATCCGCCGAAGATGGCCGACTCGCCAGACATCGACGGCAAGATCGTGCCGCCGCGAGAGATCCCCAGCACGGCAACCGACGCCGACCCGGTGTACGACCTCGTCGAGGTAGCCCCGGCCGTGCCATCCGCCGCCGAGCCTGTGGTCGCGACAGCCGACCCGGCTGCCGCAGAAACTACGGTGATTGAGCGCGAGCCCGATCCCGCGCCGATCGCCGCGACATCCGCCGCCTCCATGCAGACGATCTATGTGCCGTCGCCGGTTCCGCCGCGCCGCAGGGGCAACCGAGGGTTTGGCGTGCTGATCGCGCTGCTCTCGAGTGTCATCTTCGCGGGGCTGTATGCGCTGGCCATCGCCACGATCCACGCGGTGGAGATCGGCCTCTTCCAGTTCGACTTTTTCGGGTCGCTGGCTTTTTACACGCCGATCGCCTTCTTCTTCATCGGGTTCGTACTCGTGGTGCTTGTGGTCAACCGCGCGTCATGGTGGGGGTACGTGGTCGGCAGCATCTTTGTCGCGCTGCTTGTCTACTTCGGCACGGTGGGAGCCGGACTCCTCGCGAACAACGTGTTTGCAGAAACACCGTCGAGCGCTGCTCGACTGTTTGCGCTGGCGCTCACCAACCCGTTCATCATCGCCGCTGGACTACTGGCCCGCGAGGTTTCGATGTGGATGGGAGCGCTCATCAGCGCCCGCGGCCGCAAGGTGAAGGTGCGCAACAGTGAGGCGCGCGAGTCCTTCGATCGGGAGTCTGCCGAGCGCACCGCAGAGTACGAGAAGTCGCGCTTTCGTACTCCCGACGCCACGGTCTAGCCTGACCGAATGGATGCACGCACACGCTATGTGACGACGATCGCCGTGTTTGCCGTGGTTCTGTTTCTCGCACTCACGATCGCTGCCAGTGGCATGATCAGCCTCTACGCCGACCGTGAGGTGCTCACCGAACGAGACGCCGGCCCACTCATCGCGCCGATCATGTTCGCAACTGCGACCGCGGCGCTTTACACGCTTCTGGTGACCTTCGGGCGCCGTCGCGGATCGATCGTCGTTGGTGCCCTCGTCACGGCCGTGATCACCTATTTCTTTTTCCTCATCAGCGGCTCCACCCTGTACTCGTTGGGCAAAGGTCGTCCCCTGCTCTCGTTGCTCTTCTTCGGATCGAATGCGGTTGGTCCGTTCGCCATCGCCGTCGCCATGACCGCCTTCGTGGTGGCGCTCTCCTTTCTCCTGCTGATCTCCTATCGCGACGGCGGGGGAGCGAGTCAGACTCCGCGATGGTGGTGGGAGAATCGCGACGACCGCGATCGCCGAGAATGAGTTTGTCCCTCTCCTATACTTGCCTGAGCGTCCAGCAGGCCGCCTCGGGGGAGGAAGAACGTGCGTCTCAAGCTGACCCTTCGGCGGGCATCCGGAGTCACTGACGACATTGTCGTCACCGCGGATGCCTCGGCGAGTATCTCCGACGTAGCCGCCACGATCGCACGACTCGATCCGCACGCCGGAGGAGCGAAGCCCGACCCGCAGCGCGTCCTCACCCTGCACGCCACGCTCCCCGGCCAGACCGAGGCGCTCCTCCTGCCCCCGGACGCGCCCCTCGGGGAAGCCTGGATCGGCAGTGGTGCGACCGTGAGCATCACGGATGCCGGCACCTATTTTCAGCCCGCGGTGTCGGGCAAAGCGCCCACCATCGCCACCCTCACGGTGGTATCGGGACCGGATGCCGGGCGCGAATTCCCCCTCACCGCCGGTACAACAGTGCTTGGCCGAGAGGATGCCGCGGACATCACCCTGCACGACCCGCTCGTCTCCAAGCGGCACGTGCGTTTCGAGGTCTCTTCTGTGGTGGAGGTCGTCGACCTCGGCTCGGCGAACGGCGTCGTCGTCGACGGCGGAATCGTCACCCGCCTACGCATCGAGAAGGAGGAGACACTGCTCATCGGCGACTCCGAGGTGCGGGTCACCGTGGCGGACTCCGCCATACTCACCGGGGTCGCTCCTAAGGCCGGACCGATCTTCTTCAACCGGTCCCCGAAGGTGGAGCGGCGCTACGCCGGCCAGGAGTTCGCCGGTCCGGCGGTACCCGCCGAGAAGCAGGACCAGCCGTTCCCTCTTCTGGCGATGATCGCTCCGATTCTCATGGGTGGCGCGATGTTCTACATCTCCCGCCAGCCGAGTTCGCTGCTGTTCATCGCCATGTCGCCGATCATGTTGGTCGGCAACTTCTTCACCGGCAAGACCCGGGAGAAGCGACGCCTTAAGAAGGCGATCGGCAAGTTCGACGTGCACCTCGCCTCGCTCACCACGCAGCTCGAGGAGGAACGGGTAAGGGAACTCGAGCTGCGTATCAACGAATCGCCGTCTACCGAGGATTCCTTCGCTCAGGCCATCCGTCGCGGTCCGCTGCTCTGGACGCGGCGCCCGGAGCACTGGTCGTTTCTCAACGTGCGCATCGGCATCGGCACGATGGCATCCCGCAACATCGTGGCGACCCAGCCCAAGGGCGAGATGCTGCCCGAATTCCAGAGCCGGCTCGACACCGTCGTTGAGGAAAATCGGATGATCGCGGGCGTTCCGATCATCGACAACCTCTTCGATTCGGGGGCGCTGGGCATCGCCGGGCCGACCTCGGCGACGGTCGGCTCGGTCAACTCCGTGCTCGTGCAGATCACCGCGCTACACTCCCCGGCGGAGCTCGTGGTCGCCGCGCTGGTGAGCCCGGCCTGGTCGCGCGAGCTCGAATGGCTCAAGTGGATGCCGCACACCTCGTCACCGCACAGCCCGCTGGAGGTCAGCCATCTCGCGGACAGCGCGGCGAGCGGATCGCAGCTGCTCTCCGCGATCGAGGGTCTCATCGCCGATCGTCTGGCCGGCAAGGGAGCCCAGCGCCGCGGAGCCATGGAACAGGAGGGTGCCGCCCTGGAGCGCGGCGCAGAGGTGGGCTCCGCGAACACCACCGTCGGCACGCAATCCCCGGTGCCGGCGATCGTGCTGGTCATCTCGGACGACGTCGCGGTCGACCGCGCGCGACTGGTGCAGCTAGCGGAGCAGGCCGCGGATGCCGGTGTCTATCCGATCTGGGTCGCACCGAGCGTGCCCGCGCTCCCTGCGGTCTGCCGCACCTACCTCCATCTCGAACCGGAGTCCGCACTCGGAACCGTCGGACTCGTGCGTCTTGGCGAGACCATCACCGAGGTCGAGACCGAGCAGGTCAATTCCGTTCGCGCGCTCGACTTCGCGAAGCAGCTCGCACCGGTGATCGACGCTGGCGCTCTCGTGGCCGACTCAAGCGACATCCCGCGCTCGGTCTCGATGATCACGTTGCTCGGGCACGAGCTGATCGAGACGAGTGACGCGGTCATCGACCGCTGGCGGCAGAACGCCTCGATGCACGATCGCACCTCTGGAGCGAGTCCCCGGCCGCGTCGAGCCGGCAAACTGCGCGCGATCATCGGATCCGCCGGGGTGGATCCGCTGCACCTTGACCTGCGCACCCAGGGCCCGCACGCCCTGGTCGGTGGCACGACCGGCGCCGGCAAGAGCGAGTTCCTGCAGGCCTGGGTGCTCGGCATGGCCGCGGAGTACAGCCCGGACCGCGTCACCTTCCTCTTCGTGGACTACAAGGGCGGATCCGCCTTCGCCGATTGTGTGTCATTGCCTCACACCGTTGGTCTCGTCACCGACCTCAGCCCGCACCTTGTGCGTCGCGCTCTCACCAGTCTCCGCGCCGAACTGCACTACCGGGAGCATCTGCTCAACCGCAAGAAGGCCAAGGACCTGCTCGAGTTGGAGAAGCGCGGCGACCCGGACAGCCCGCCGGCGCTGGTGCTCGTCATCGACGAGTTCGCCGCTCTCGTGGGCGACGTGCCCGAATTCGTGGATGGCGTCGTCGACATCGCCCAGCGCGGCCGCTCGCTCGGCATCCACCTCATCATGGCTACCCAACGCCCGGCCGGCGTGATTAAGGACAACCTGCGGGCCAACACCAACCTGCGCATCGCCCTGCGAATGGCGGACGAGTCCGACAGCCAGGACGTGGTGGGCATCAAGGATGCTGCCCACTTCGATCCCGGCATCCCCGGTCGCGGCGTTGCGAAGACCGGTCCGGGCCGCCTTGCCCTGTTCCAGTCCGGTTATGCCGGCGGATGGACGAGCCGCGAACCCGAGAACGCCGACATCGAGGTGGCCGAGCTTCGGTTCGGCGGCGAGAACCGCTGGGAGGACCTCACTGCGAGCACCGTCGACGAGGCCCGGGATCTCGGCCCCACCGACCAGCAGAAGCTCGTGGCATCCATCGTCAAGGCCAACGGCGACGCGCAGATCCCGCCGCCCAGGCGGCCGTGGCTCGATGAACTCGCCGGTCTCTACGACCTCGGGCGCCTGCCGCAGCGCACCGACTCCGAGCTGCTGCTCGGAGTCTCCGACATCGCCGAACGCCAGCAGCAGTTGCCCACCTACTTCCGGCCGGATGTCGATGGGCACCTCTCGATCTTTGGCACCGGCGGATCCGGCAAGAGCGCCGTGCTTCGAACCCTGGCCGCGGCGGCGGCGATCACCCCGCGCGGTGGCCCGGTGAAGGTCTACGGCATCGACTTCGGCTCCGGCAGCCTCCGGATGCTCGAGACCCTGCCGCACGTCGGCGCGGTGATCGCCGGGGATGACTCCGAGCGCATCATCCGCCTGTTCCGCCAGTTGCAGGCCGAACTCGAGGACCGCGGCCCGCGATTCGCGGCGGCCAACGCGTCGAGCATCGTGGAATACCGCCGGCTCGCGAACCGGCCGCAGGAGCCCCGCATCCTGCTGCTCATCGACGGCTTCCCGAATTTCCGCAACGATTTCGAGATCCCCGCGGGGCGATCGATCTGGTACGACGTGTTCAAGGACATCCTCAGCGACGGCCGCCAACTCGGAATTCACGTGGCACTCACCGCCGACCGGGCTGGCGCCGTTCCGGCATCGATCGCCTCCAGCATCCAGCGCAAGGTCGTGCTGCGACTCGCCGACGACGGCTACGGGATGCTCGATGTGCCGAGTGACATCCTCGGCCCCAAGTCGCCCGCGGGACGCGCGATCGTCGACGGGTTCGAGACGCAGATCGCCATCCTCGGCGGATCCTCGTCGGTCTCGGAGCAAGCCACCGCGACCAAATCACTCGCGGAGGCAATGGTGCGGGCGGGTGTTGCGCCGACCCCTGGCATCGGATCGATGCCCAAGGAATATGCGGAATCGGATCTGCCGGCACGAGTCGCGGGCGAACCGGTGCTCGGGATCAGCGACTTCGATCTCGGCCCGCTCGGCTTCGATCCGGTGGGAACGTTCCTCCTTGCCGGTCCCCCGGCGAGCGGGCGAAGTAACGCCCTGCACGCGCTTGCCAGGTCCGTGCAGCGATTCGATCCGGATGCGCGGCTCTACTATCTCGGCAACTCGCGTTCGCCGCTCTCGCAGGCGATGCCCTGGACAGGGTCGGCTACGACCGTCGAGACGGTGGCCGCTCTCGCGAAGGACCTCGCGGCCGCGGTCTCCGACACCGATACCGAGGGACGCATCGTCGTGATCGTGGAATCGATCGGCGACTTCCTTCAGACCCCCGCGGATTCCGCAATCGTCGAGCTGGCCCGAGCGGCGAAGCGCAGCGACCACCTGCTCATCGCCGAAGCCGAGATGTCGGCCTGGGGATCCTCCTGGCCGCTGCTCGGTGAGATCAAGAATGGGCGTCGCGGATTCCTCCTCCAGCCGGAGACCGTGGAGGGAGACATCATCCTCAAGACCCAGCTGCCTCGGATCAACAAGTCCGAGTTCCCGCCCGGGCGGGGGATGTACATCGCCAAGGGCAAGTCGGCGCGGGTGCAGCTGCCGCTGATTTAGGGGTGAGGGTCATGGGGAGTGGTGCCCATAGTGGGATGGCGCAATGCCTCGTAAGGTTTGACCTACAGGGGGACAGGTGGTGCTGCAATAGGCGTCGCACCACCGGGAGCGAAGGGGGAGGCAGCCGTGGCTGACCTGAAGATATCCGATGACATCCTTGACGACCTGAAGGCAGGTCTGAAGTCCATCGTCGACCAGTTGAGGAGTTCGGCGAACTTCGGGCATGACGTCGCCAACCTGATCGGTCACTCTGAACTGTCATCTAAGGTCTCGTCCTTCGCCGGCGACTGGGAAGTGCATCGCAACAAGATGGTGGATGCAACCACCAAAGTGCACGATGAGGTAGTCACGATCACTGACAAGTTCAGCGAGATCGATGGTCAGCTCAAGGGCGCGCTGGACACGAAGGGCAACTGACCGTGTCCGGAGACGTGATGACGCCCATCGGCGGTGACCCGGCGCAGCTTCTCAGCCGCGCGAAGGATCTCGGACAGACGGCTGTTCTCATCCAGCAGGCGATCAACGACCTCAAAAAGCTTGCCGATCGAGACGAAACTGTCAGTGAAGCCATTGATGGGGTTCGGGGAAAGGCATCGGATCTCGCAGGCAACATAACGAAAGCCCAAATCCGTTTCAGAGGCACAGCGGATGCGTTGCTCGAATACGCTGGACACCTTGATGCTGCGCAGGCTGCCTCGCACGAAGCCATCAAGGAATATCAGGAAGCGAGCGCGGCCTCTGCGGGCGCCCAAGCGAGTTTCGAGCACCAAAGCAATCACTATGCGTCGGAGAACGGCACCCCTTATTTTCCCGGCATGCCCTCAGCTCTCAATACCTACGCACAGACGCCCGCTGGCGCGCAAGCGCAGGGCCATCTGGATTCGTCAAACTCTGCGCTCAAGGCGGCCGAAGCCAAATGGTGGGCAGCCGTCAATCAGCTGGATGACGCGGCCAAGGCCGCGATCTCGAAAATCGACGACGCCATGGATGCAAGTGGTCTCGACGACGGTTTCTGGGACAAGGTGGGATCGGCCTGGGACGGCTTCGTTGCCTGGGCAAAGGAATACCTCGCACCCATTCTCGACGTGCTCCAGAAGATTGCGGAGCAGATCGGAAGCATCGCCGGATTCCTCGCCATAGTTGTGGGGTTCCTCGGGATCTTCTTCCCGGCCCTCGAAGTGCTCGCGGGTGTTCTCGAGACGATTTCGCTGGTCGCCTCGCTGGTGTCATTCGCTCTCACGCTCGTTCTTGTCGCGCTGGGGGATCGTACCTGGGGCGATGCTCTCGTGACGGGGTTGAGTGCGGTGACGGCAGTTGTCGGGGCCAAGTTCCCGCTGAAAGTGCCCGGAGCCGTGTTGGGGGAGAAGGCCGCGGGTGGCGCAGCAGTTGCGGCGCAGAATGTAGCTGGGGCGACGTTCCGCCAGCAGGCCGTCATCGCCGCCGTCACCGACGAGGTGGTCGGGGGTGCGACAGACATCATCACCGACAACATCTACGAGAATGCCGGAAGCGGACTGGACAAGATCACCGGCCAGGAGCGTCCAGAGGGCCTCTGGCCAGATCCCATTTCGGTGACGCCATCGATTCTGCCTAATTTCGTTGAAGGCACCTACGACGCCGGAGTCGCGAACCCGGGCGAAATCGGCCACCAGGTGAATGTCTCCATCCACGGGTCGTCGGAAAGCGAGAACAGATGAGCAGTCCGATTCGGCAGTTCAGCTACGAGTTCGACAGGCCAGCCGGGTGGTTGATGCTGCCGAAAGTCGACATTCTCAACGGTATCGGGTGGATTTCGCCACTCCTGGACCCTTTCGCTTTTACGCCGTCCGCGCGCAAGAGGCTCGAAGCAGATCTTGACCGTGCTGCCGAACTCGCCCGAGCACAGCAAATGCCCGACCGACGGCGTTGGGTCTTCGTGCCCGATTCAGCCAACGGTGCTGTTGAGGCGGTACTCAACATCGACATCATCCATGCGTCCGGTATCAGCCAGGTCGAGTGCCTCGAGGGTTTCCGCACCGCTGCAGATGTGCCGGGCGTCTCAGTTTGGGAACGCTCGTTCGACCTTGCCACTCTCGCTGGGCGCCCTGCAGTCTCTGGCCGGCAGCTGCTCGTCACTGTGCTGGCTGATGGCGAACAACAGGTCAACGAGTATTTTGGAACCGTGGTGTTCACCCCTCGGCTCGGGACGATCCTCAAGGCGAGCATCAGTACACCCGACCTCGCGCTGTTCTCGGACATCCTCGAGTATGGAAACCGGCTCATCGACGGTATCCGCTTTCTTCGGAACGAGGCTGCAGCGTGACGTTTTCGCCCAAGATCGCCGATCGCGAGCGGCTCCCGGAGCTCCGCCTGGCACTCCCGGGCACTTGGGGAAGTGTCGAACTCAGTTCAGAAGAGGCGGCGAGAGCATCCATCCGACGTCTCGCGACCCGGCTCACCGGTCGGAACGACCGAGCCGCTCCGTTGCGCGCCGACCTGCGAAAGAATCTCTTTGAACTCGCCGAAAAGGCGATGGCAGGCGGGGCGTCAGAGCTCTATCTGGCAATAGAGATTGTGCCGGGTCTAACAGTTCCGCTCTCGCTCACGGTGTTCTGGCCGCCGACTCCGGTCATCGGGTCTCTGCCGTCCAAGCCAGACACGGTTATCGACTTGGTGATCTCGGCGCTCAGTTCACTTCCCGACAGCGCGAACTATAAGAACCAGCTTCGTGAGGACTTCGGTGATACAGCTTCGTGGCGGCGCACAAAACTAGTGTCGAACCCCGCTGATGAGGGCGCGCCGGCCTACGAGACCCTCCTCGTCGACTACTGGCTAGCTGTGCCGGGCACACAGCGAGTTGTGCTTTTGACTTTTTCGACTTCACTAATCGAATCAACCGCCCAGCTCCTCGAACTCTTTAGGGTGACCATAGCGGCGATGCGCTGGGTCGACCCTCAGCCCGCGCGCGCTTCGGATTCTCGGGTGGTACTTTCTGGAGGGCCTCGGTGACCATTGCATGACCGCCGAATCACAATTCGACTATCGCTCGTCACCTCGCCGAACTCGACTACCGGTGATCGTTGTACTGGTGGTGACCGGGGTTGCTCTCATAGTGGGCTGCGGAATCTGGTTGGTTGGTCCCGTCCTCTCATCGAACGGATCTCCCACAACGATGGGGACGATTGTCGGATACGAAAGCCAGATCTTGCCGTCGCTATCGTCCACCGTGACATTCAGGCCAGTGATCTTGTACTCGGTGAATTCACACGATTATCGCGTGCACTCCTCGCTCGCGGTCACTCGATCGGACAAGCGCGCGAACCCGGTCGGCTCCCGTGTCACGGTTCGCTATCACAGAGATCGCCCGTCATCCGCGGAGTGGAACCCGTCGGGCAGTACGCTGGCGATGAACGTCTGGGGGATCGTCGGGTTGCTCCTTGGGATCGTCCTCCTGGCAGCCGGGATTTTGCAGAAGCGTCTTGGTGCGGTCCGTACGGGGAGGAAGCAGACATGGTAGACATCGCAACCCTCGTGACCGGCATCATTGTCTTATTTCTGGCAGCCGTCATCATCGTCGTGATGGTGGCGATTGCTCTTCGTGCGAGCCGCCAGCGAGTCTCGGTGCGAGGCGGTCGGCTTGTCACGAATGCCGGAATCGGCGCAGAGCAAAGCATCCCGGTGTCCAATATCGGAACAGTGCTGTTCGTGCGCGAAAGTGAGACGCGTGATGCTCGGTACAAATTCGGAGTGCTCGACTATGGAGGGCTGCTCTTCCTCGATCTCGGTGGTCGGCTGGTCCGAATCATCCGCCACTTTCCCGGGAGCGATCTCCCGCTCAGACCCATCTTCGACCAGGTCGCAGCCCAAGAGCGGGTTGATTTCGCTGGTCGAACAAGAGCCGATCTCGTTAAGGGCTACCCGCGCGCGCTCGGCTTCTGGCAGCTGCGTGGCCAGCTGTTCTGGGCGTTCACCATAGCTATCCTGCTCCTTGTACTGCTGGTGATAGTCTTGCCGCTCGTGGGTTTTGCCATCGCGCTCATCGCTGGCTGACCGACCTCGGCGTTTTCACTCGGGCGGTTCGCGACTGTCTGGACGGCCGGGGCAGTGGCTCTAACGAGCCTCGCCTTCCACGGCCGAAGCTGTTCCATAAGCATCTTCACAAGAGCGGCGATCGCTGGTTGCCCCGAGTATCAGGATCTGAGCGTTCTTGTCATGGAGCGGTGTTTGGCGCACGCGGACTCGCAGAGCGATCGGTCGGCTGTCGATCCCACCCTCGCACCTGCGCGCGAATCGAACGCACGATGACCAGGGCGCTCAGGGCCGCGAGCACGACAGACACGACGACCCAGACGAGCACGATCACTGGCGAGCGCACCGGCCAGAGCACCCATCCGACGGTCAGCAGGTAGGTGATGCCGAGGGGGAACGCCGAGAAGATCAGCCTCCAGCTCGGCACAAGCGAAAAAAACATACCGGTCGAAAGCGAGCTGGTCAGCCGCGATCGTCGCACGGGAATCAGCGAGATCGCGGCTTTGCCCATGACCGGGCGATAGCGAGCGAAGATGCCCCGGTTAACCGGCACCATGCCGATGGCCGCGCCACCGAGGCGGACCGGACCGATCGCTTCAGCTGTCCAGAGGGTGGTCGACAGCCGTTCGCCGGCGAAGGCCGGGTTGAGCGATCTGATGAAATAGACGAATGACAGCAGGCACAGGCACACCGACGCGATCGAGATGAATGCGAGTACGAACCCTAGGGGAATCGCTGCGATGAGCAGGGCGATTATCGCTGCGATCGTTTCACCGGGATCCGTCGCGAGATTCGTGATGCCCGGCGCGAGTCGCAGGGGCCCGCTCGATGCAAGTGCGGAAGGCAGTGTGACCCAGACGAACGCCGCGACTTCGACAAGGGCCAGCCAGATCAGGCTGAGGAATAGGTAGCCGAATGGGCGGAGGGCTCGGGCTCGTGCGGTTACAAGTTCGCTTGGCACGAGAGAATCCGGTCGGAAAAGCGGCGGACCGACGAACGTGTAATCGTGCATCCCAGCATTATCCCAGCAGACGATCTCCGCAGGATGATCTCCATGGGCACCACTCCCCATTCCCGGATTCGCGAGTTGCAATTAGGTTTACCCGTAGTTGGTTGGCCCCGGGGGTCGGCCCCCAATCGAACAAGGAGTTCAACTCATGGCGAACATGAATGTCACGTACAGCGAGATGACCGATGCGGCGAACCGTTTGACGACGGGCAAGGACGACATCGTCTCGAAGCTTCACGAGCTGCAGTCCCTGGTCAATGGTCTGGTTCAGGGTGGCTTTGTGACGGATGCTGCATCCGGTGCTTTCCACACCTCGTACGAGCAGTTCACGAAGGGCACGACCGAGGCTGTGAATGGCCTCGATGG
>JANYIZ010000215.1 GCA_025408445.1 Frigoribacterium sp.
GTATTGGGCAGATTCAACCAGTGGAAGCAACACCTCGATTATGGAGGTGTCCGATGGGGCGTCCAGCAGGTTGGATGAAGGAATTAACAGGTAGGTCACCGATGAAGTCGCCGGGTGCACCGTCTCATCGTCGGGAGATTGAGCGAGCGTTCTGGGTCGAAGTCGCGCGCGGGCTCTCGAGCGAGAATGCTGCGACGATGGTTGGCGTGTCGCCTGTTATTGGTGCGCGTTGGTTCCGCCATCGTGGCGGTATGTCTCCCTTCGTTTACGCCCCACCTACTGGTCGCTATCTGTCGTTTGCGGAGCGTGAAGAGATCGCGTTGTTGCGGGTCCAGGACACGACTGTGCGCGGCATCGCGCGGGCGATGAGCCGGTCGCCGTCAACGATCTCCCGTGAGTTGCGCCGCAACGCGGCCACCCGCGGGGGGAAGCTGGAGTATCGGGCCTCGGTCGCGCAATGGAAATCGGAACTCGTGGCACGACGCCCGAAGATGGTGAAGCTTGTGACCAATGAACAACTCCGGGAGTATGTCCAGGACCGGCTCGCCGGCGCTGTCAAGGACGCCGGCGGGGCAACCGTCTTCGGCCCAAAGTCACCGGCATGGAAGGGCCGTAACAAGCCTCGACGTGAGGACCGGCGATGGGCGACAGTGTGGAGCCCAGAGCAGATCGCCGGTCGCCTCCGCATCGACTTTCCCGATGATGTGTCCATGCGGATCTCCCACGAGGCGATTTACCAAGCGCTCTATGTTCAATCTCGTGGCGGACTGACCCGTCAGCTCGTCACTAACTTACGGACGGGGCGATCATTGCGGATCCCGCGTTCCCGCGCACGCCACCGACCTGGCGGCCACGTCACCGCCGACGTAACAATCGATAAAAGGCCCGACGAGGTTGCCGGGAAGGTGATCCCTGGGCACTGGGAAGGAGACCTCATTATCGGAACAGTCGGATCGGCGATCGGCACGCTCGTAGAACGCACAACCAAGGTAACGATGCTCCTCCACCTACCGCCGCTCGATGGCCACGGGGTGCAACAGCGAGTGAAGAATGGACCGGCCCTAGCTGGACATGGGGCTGAAGCCACGAGGAAGGTAATCGCGGCCAGGATGGGCGCGCTGCCCGGAAAGATGCGCAAATCGTTGACCTGGGACCGGGGCAAAGAACTGGCCCAGCATGTGGAATTGAAACAGGAAACCGGCATTGCCGTCTACTTCGCCGACGCCCACAGTCCCTGGCAGCGTCCCCTGAACGAGAACACCAACGGGCTATTACGGCAGTTCTTCCCCAAGGGCACCAACCTTGCACGATGGAACGCTGACGAGCTCGATGCCGTCGCTCAGACGCTTAACAACCGACCACGCAAAACCCTTGGCTGGAGAACACCCACAGAGGTCTGGACCGAGCACCTACTATTGATCGAATGAGCCGGTGTTGCGACGACCGGTTGAATCTGTCGACGCTGCCCCGGTCGGAGTGGAAGATCGCGTCAGTCTCGATCCTGGTCGTTGCGGCAGCGTTTCGGAGGGCGTCGGCGACGAGTTCGGTGCGCATGTGATCGGCGATGGACCAGCCGACAACTCTCTTCGAATAGCAGTCGATGACGGTGGCCAGGTAGATGAAGCCCTGCCAGGTGTGAATGTAGGTGATGTCGCCGACGAACTTCACCCCGGGCCGATCCGCTGTGAAGTCCCGCTGGACCAGATCCGGCAGGTTCGCCGCATCATCGCCATCGGTCGTGATCCGGAACGGGCGCGGCTGGCAGGCGACCAGACCCTCGCTGCGCATGATCTGCCGCACCAACTCGGGGGAACACCGGGTGCCTTCGTCAGCAAGGTCGGCGTGGATCCGCCGATACCCGTAGGTGCCGTCGGAGGCTGTGAAGAAGTGCCGCACTCGGGCTGTCAACGTGTCCCTTCGGGCTGCGGTGGCCGACTGTGGGCGTTGCAACCAGTCGTAGAACCCTGACGTGGAGACAGTCAACCAGCGGCACATCTTCCACACCGGGTTCGTGTTCTCCGGCGCGGTCTTCTGGGAGTCGATGTACTCGTACCGGCTCACTACCGCTGCTCCCTCGCGAAGTAAGCCGTTGCTTTTTTCAGGAACGCGGTCTCCGCCCGCAGCTCCTGAATCTCCCGCTCGAGCTCTTTCAGCCGGGCCCGCTCGGTGACCGTCAACTCAGTCTCGGTTCCGCCGTGAGCTTCGCGGTACTTGATCAACCAATTCCGCAGCGTCTCCGGGCCGACTCCGTACACTTCGGCAACGTCCTTGATGGGCTTCGAGGTCGAGATCACCTCCAAACACAGCTCGTCCTTGAACTCCTGGGTGAAACGTCGTCGTGATGCGGTCATGCTGCAGATCTCTCTTTCAGTAGCGCCCTCAGTTTAAGAGGGCCCACTGTCCGAGATCTCCGGGGCAGGTCAAACCATCACCAGCAAGGGCGAGGCTCGCTTCGACGCCAAGATCGGCCAAGAACACTTCCAGCGCAACGACGATGGATCATTCACCCAGCTCGAGTCCACCTTCCACAACCTCGTCCAGTACCGCAAGGCCGCCGAACTCTCCTGCGAGCGGTTCCAGAAGGGCGACAACTTCGTCGCCGAAGGCTACGTCCACGAATACGACCACGACGTCGACGGACAGACCCAGCACGGGGAAGAATTCGTCGCCAAGAAAATCGGCCACGACGCCGCCCGGCAGAGCTACACCGTGAACCGCAAAACCCCCACCCCCGGTCCCGTCGACCAGGACCACAGCCTTGAGGCGAGCGGGGTCTCCGACGAACTCCCGCCAATGGGAGTCGAGTCACCCGGGCCGGGTTCGGCTGCCGCCTCGAGCGGTGCCGCAGGCCGCCGAGACCAGCTTGCTGCGGTGCCCCCAGACAGTGCCCATC
>JANYIZ010000216.1 GCA_025408445.1 Frigoribacterium sp.
GGCGTTCGTCGTCACCGCCTATGTGGGTGCGGGGGTCGGCATGCTGCTCCAGGCTGCGGGGCTGCTCGCTCGCGAGATCTGGGCGGTGCGGATTCAAGAGGTGGTCATCTTCGACCCGTTCACCGCGATCTCGGGAACGCTCCTCACGGCAAGCGCCTTCGCCGGGCCACTGTGGCGTCGCCGCGTTCGCCTGCTGGGGTTCGCCGCGCTCAGCATCGTATTCCTGTATTCCGGGCAGCCCTCCGACCTGTTCCGGATCATCGCCGCCGTTGCGGGACTCCTGCTCGGCATGCTGCTTGCGCACACTCGGCCCTCTGCCCGGTGGGCGAGGAGCTCACACTACGAGGCACGAAGCCTCACCGCCGTGTTGCTCATGATCACCGCGGCCGGCCCATTCGTCAGCATCTTCACTCCGGCGAGGTATGGTCCGCTTCATCCGCTCGGCATGCTGTTTCGCGACCAGTTGCCCCGCATGCAAACGGTCATGCATCACTGCCTCGGACACGTCACGTCACCCGGATGCCGCCTCCAGCTCGATCTCGCGAGCATCAACGGCCCCGGCACGGTGTTGCTCGCGCCCCTGCCGCTCGTGGTGCTGATCGTTGCGGCACTCGGCATGCTGCGAGGGCGTCGGAGCGCCGCTCTGATTGCCATTGCGGTCAACCTGTTCCTCGCCCTCGTCGCGGCGTTCTACTACGGATTCCTCCCGGCATTGGGCAGCACAGAGGTGATCTCCGACTACGCCTCTGGCGTCGAGCCGGTGGCGCGCATTGCGGTGTCAGTGCTTGTGCCGCTCGCGGTCGCGGTGCTCATCGCAGCCAATCTCCGGCACTTCACGGTGCGTATCCCTCGTGCCGCCATGGTGCGGTTTATTTTCACCGTCGTTGGCACCTTCGTTGCCCTGTGTGTGCTCTACCTCGGGATCGGATGGCTCGACCGTCTGCAGTTCCGCCCCGCACCCGACATGCTGCAACTCCTGTTCGACCTGCCGGACCGCTTCGTGCCGGTCGGCTTCCTGCGTCTTGAGACGGTGACCTTCATCCCGGTCGCACCGCTTACTCGTGTGCTCTACCAGGGCATCGGACCGGCATTTTGGTTGGTGCTCATCGCGGCGACCGTTCCGCTGTTCTTCTCCGAACGCATCCGTTACAGCTATGCGGAGCGGGATCGGGCCCGCATTCTGTTGCTCGAGGGTGGTGGGTCCATCGGGCACATGGCGCTGTGGGACGGCAACGATTATTGGTTTAGCGCTGACGGTCAGTCGGCGCTGGCGTACCGGGTGGTCTCCGGTGTGGCACTCACCATCGGCGGACCGCTCGGCCGACCCGAATTCGCAGCCGAAGCGGTGCGGCAGTTCTCGGTTTTTTGTGATGACAACGGCTGGACCCCGGTTTTCTACAGCGTCGACAATGTCTTTCATGCGCAATTCCAGTCGATGGGCTGGTCAACAATGGTGGTCGCAGAAGAGACCATCGTGCATCCGGCTACCTTCTCGACCCAGGGTAAAAGCTGGCAGGATGTGCGCTCATCGATCAACCGGGCCGAGCGACTGGGGGTTCACGCCGTCTGGGGCACCTGGGGCAAGCTCTCCATTGCCCACAGTGCGCAAATCGAGGCGATCTCCGAATCCTGGGTAGCCGATAAGAAGTTGCCAGAGCTCGGGTTCACCCTCGGAGGCATGGACGAACTGCGCGATCCGGATGTCGCGGTACTTCTTGCCATCGGCGAAGACGACGTCGTCGAAGCCGTCACGAGTTGGATGCCCAGCTACCGGGACGGGGAGATCGTGGGCTGGACCCTGGATTTCATGCGGCGCCGTCCCGGCAGCATGAACGGGGTAATGGAGTTCCTCATCGCCTCTGCGGCGCTGATCATGCAACAGCGCGGAATCGAGTTCATGAGCCTCTCGGCCGCTCCGCTCGCACGCCGAGAGTCGACCTCCGAGGAATCCGGCGGCACGGATCGCCTCCTGAATTTCCTCGCGCGAAGCCTCGAGCCGGTCTACGGATTCCAGTCGCTCTTCAACTTCAAGCAGAAATTCAAGCCGGAACTGAAGCCGATGCTCATGGCCTACCCCGATCCGCTTCGCCTTCCGGCCATCGGCGCCGCGCTCGGCCGGGCCTACCTTCCGTCGCTGAGCGTGCCTCAGACGGTGCGGTTCCTGCGGAGTCGGGGATAGCTGATTGCCGGTGCGGGCGGTGCTATCCTCGAAATGTGCTGTTCGGTCTGCTCCTTCTTAGCTGCCGCGACGAGTCCTAACCCAGGCCTCCCTCGTCGCGGAGACTGGTGCTTCAACAGCGCCGTTGGCTGACCATCTCAGACCAAGCGAAAGAGCGAGACAATGAAGAACACACAGTCGGCTTCTGCAATGCCGATCCACAAGTACCGCGCCTACCACGAGACCCTCACCGTGGACTTGCCCGACCGCACCTGGCCGTCCAAGCGCATCTCCGTTGCACCGCGCTGGTGCGCTGTCGACCTGCGTGATGGCAACCAAGCCCTCATCGACCCGATGAGCCCCGAGCGCAAACGCATCATGTTCGATCTCCTGGTGCGCATGGGCTACAAGGAGATCGAGGTCGGTTTCCCGTCGGCATCCCAGACGGATTTCGACTTCGTGCGTAGCCTGATCGACGATGACCTGATTCCGGATGACGTCACTATCCAGGTGCTCACCCAGGCCCGCGACGCGCTGATCACCCGTACTTACGAGTCGCTCATCGGAGCAAAGCGGGCCATCGTGCACCTCTACAACTCCACGAGTGTGCTGCAGCGGGACGTCGTGTTTCGCACCGACAAGCAGGGCATCATCAACATCGCCCTCGAGGGCGCCCGGCTGTGCAAGGCTGCCGAATCGATCACTGCCGGCACAGAGATCTTCTACGAGTATTCGCCGGAGAGCTACACCGGCACCGAGCTCGAGTTCGCGCTCGATGTCTGCAACAGGGTGATCGCGATCTTCGAGCCGACCCCGGAGCGCAAGGTCATCATCAACCTGCCCGCCACCGTGGAGATGGCAACCCCCAATGTGTATGCGGACTCTATCGAGTGGATGTCGCGCCGCCTCGACCAGCGGGAGAACATCATCCTCTCGCTGCATCCGCACAACGACCGTGGTACCGCGGTGGCCGCCGCCGAGCTCGGTTATCTCGCGGGGGCGGACCGCATCGAAGGCTGCCTGTTCGGCAACGGTGAGCGCACCGGTAACGTCGATATCGTCGCGCTCGGAATCAACCTGTTCACGCAGGGAATCGATCCGCAGATCGACTTCAGCGACCTCGACGAGGTCAAGCGCACCGTCGAATACGTGAATCAACTGCCGGTACCCGAGCGTCATCCGTGGGCCGGTGACCTGGTTTACACCGCGTTCAGCGGCTCCCACCAGGATGCGATCAAGAAGGGCTTCGAGGCGATGGCCGCGGATGCTGCCGACAAGGGCGTCACCGTCGATGACCTCGTTTGGGCGGTGCCGTACCTGCCGATCGACCCCAAGGACCTCGGGCGCAGCTACGAGGCCGTGATCCGCGTCAACTCGCAGTCGGGCAAGGGTGGCGTCGCCTACCTGCTCAAAAACGACCATGCTCTCGACCTGCCCCGCAAGCTCCAGATCGAGTTCTCCGGTGTCGTTCAGGCCAAGACGGATGCCGAGGGTGGCGAGGTCACCAGCGCCCAGATCTGGGAGATCTTCCAGGACGAATACCTCCCGGCCGCGTCGGCCGAGGACAAGTGGGGCCAGTTCGAGCTTTCCTCCACCCGCACGCAGAGCGACATGTCTGGCACTGTTTCGCTTCACACCGAGTTGCGGGTTGGAGAGCAGTTCGTATCGACCGATACGACCGGCAACGGTCCGATCGCGGCCTTCCTCAACGTGCTGACCGAGCAGGGCGTCGAGGTCAAGCTCTACGACTACGTCGAGCATGCTCTCAGCGGTGGTGGTGATGCCCTGGCTGCGGCCTACGTCGACCTGAATGTGAATGGCGTGCGTCTCTGGGGCGTCGGCATCGATGCGGACATCTCCACGGCATCCCTCAAGGCGGTCGTCTCGGCGGTCAATCGGGCCGTTCGCTCGGAGTCGGGCGATCGGGAGCTGGCCTCGGTGTAGGGCTCGCCGCCGGTGTCTCCGCTGCGCTGGGTGACACCCGCGTCGAAACGTGCGGGCGCGCGTGTCTCCGCTGTGCTGGGTGACATCCGCGCCGAAACGTGCGGGCGCGCGTGTCTCCGCTGTGCTGGGTGACACCCGTGCCGAAACATGCGGGCGCGGGTGTCACTCGCGGGCGCGCAGAGTGGTGGTGTGGTCCGAGTGGCGGTGTGGTTCGAGGAAACGCGGCTCGGGTGCTCGGAGCGGCTCGGGTGATGTGCGGCCGAGAGACGCCGGCGCGATGTGTACGCTGACACCATGCAAGCGGGGCCATTCGACTGCGTCACGCCACCTCCCGCCCTCGCCGCACTGGGGACGCTTGTTCCAGTGTGGCGCAATGAGCTCGGCGGTCTGACCTTCCGGGGGGCGAATCGGCGCAGAATCCATTTTCGTCAAATGGGCGCCCATCGGGGTCGGACTCGATCTCGCCGCAGAACGGGACCGGATGCTGTGGGCGATCGCCCACACCCCGGTGCCGGTGGTACTCGACTACCAAGAAACCCCCGAGGGCGAGTCGTTGGTGACGCGAGCAATCGAGGCGGCGAACGCGGTAAGCGCCCGCTGGATTGCCGATCCCGCCGGTGCGGTGCGTGCACTCGCGATCGGCCTGCGTCACTGGCACGATGCCCTTCCGGTGGCGGACTGCCCGTTCGACTGGTCTCCTGGCAAGCGGATCAGGGGCCTCTCCGGGGGTCGGTGGCCTCGCGTCATCCCCCTCGGTTGACCGGTTGGTGGTCGCTCACGGCGACCCGTGTGCACCCAATACGCTGCTCTCCGACGACGGAATCGCCGTCGCCCATGTCGACCTGCAACGACTCGGAGTTGCAGACCGGTGGTCGGATATCGCAGTCGCTGCCCGCAACACGGCCCTCAACTATGGTCCGGGTTGGGAGCGGCTGTTTCTGGAGGCCTACGGGGTGGAGCCGGACCCCGCTCGACAGCAGTACTACCTCGAGCTCTGGGATCGAACCTGATGGTATTGCGCGGCGAAATATCCGTCGAACGTACCAGCCAGAGAGGTAAACCGGCCAGGAGGTCGTATTCGGCGGCGAAGGCCGTCGCCGTCGCCCGTCGGTATTCTGGGAGCATGACACGGTTGGAGTCTCCGTACTCCGCTTCGGACACCACCCCCTGCCCGCACGGGCCGCATGGACCGGTGCCACACCAATCAGAGAAAAGGACTTCCCTGTGAAGCGCATTGGCATCATCTTCGGCGGGGCGAACAACGAGCACGAAGTGTCGTGCAGCTCCGCGCGTAGCGTGGCATCCCACCTTGATCCGCTGCGATTTGTAGCGGTGCTCATTGGCATCGACCGCGCGGGCGGCTGGCATCGCCTCGAATCCGTGGAAGCTCTCGCCGATGCCACCGACGGAACCCGTTTTCCTGATCTCGACCAGGTGGACGTCGTCTTTCCCGCTTTGCATGGCCGGTTTGGCGAGGACGGCACGGTGCAGGGCCTCCTCGAGCTCGCCCGCATCCCGTATGTGGGATGCGGAGTACTCTCGAGTGCGCTCGCGATGGACAAGCTCCTCGCCCAACGATTGCTCGAGCTGGCCGGCATCCGGACCATCCCAACCTCTGCCGTGACGAGAGCCACAGTGGCCGACGCGGTCTCGCTCGCTGATGCGCTGGGGTATCCCGTCTTCGTCAAGCCGAACCGCTCGGGGTCGAGCGTTGGAGCCAGCCGAGTCGAGTCCGCCAAGTCACTGGCCGCTGCCGTCGCTCTCGCGCTGGAACACGATTCGACCGCTCTGATTCAGACCACAATCGTTGGCGATGAAGTGGCTCTCGGAGTGCTCCAGCAGCTCGACGGCAGCCTCGCCGTCGGCGCACCGTTGCGTATCGTCACCGAGGACTCCACGGCCTTCTTCGACTACACCGCCAAATACACGGTCGGGGGAGGAGCGACTCTCGAAGTGCCAGCCCAGATCCCGGATGCTGCAACCGAGCGGCTCAGGGAGCTCGCGATACTGGCCTTCCGCACCCTCGACTGCGAGGGACTCGCGCGCGTGGATTTCTTCCTCGGGGCCGACGGCACCATCACGATCAACGAGGTCAACACACTGCCGGGACTGACCGCGTTCAGCCAGTATCCGCGCATGTGGCAGGCCGTCGGCGTGAGCTATACGGAGCTGCTCAGCCGCCTCATCGATCGTGCGGTCGTCGCCTCCACCGGCGAGCAGAGCGTCGCCGACATCTCGGCATCCGCTCCAGGCGTCACTGCTCCGGCAGGCTCCATCTGACGAGCACGGCGAGCACCCTCACCCCGAACGTGACCGCGTTGCAGACGACCGCAGTGACGAATATCGGCGCATCAAGGGCGACAGGTGTCACCAGCGTGCCGGCGCCCGAAACAGAGGCGATTGCATAGAGTGATCCGACGTGTATCGGGGCGATCGGCAGGCTGTGGAGCAGGTCGAGTCGGCGATCGCGGAACTGCGCGGCGAACTTGGCGCCCTGCACTGCGCCGACCGCGATGGCGAGTAGATCGGCGCAGAGTAGATCGGCGCAGAGGGGAATGATCACAGGGCTGGCGTTCACAGTCATTGCTCCCACGGCACGGCACGCGGGTCTCCCCAGCCGCGACGACGATAATTGGCAGATGCCCCTTTATCGTGACGAAGCCGTCGTGCTGCGCACCCACAAACTGGGTGAGGCCGACCGTATCGTCACGATGCTGACACGCCAGCATGGCAAGGTGCGCGCCGTGGCCAAGGGCGTGCGACGCACGGCCTCGAAATTCGGGGCGCGGCTCGAACCCTTCATGGTCGCCGATGTGCAGCTCTACGAAGGGCGCAGTCTCGACATCATCACGCAGGCCGAATCCGTCGGCTCCTATGGCGCGGACATCACCGCGGACTACGGAAGTTACACCGCCGCGAGCGCCATGGTCGAGACGGCCGACAAGCTCACCGAGGGCGAACCGAGCCTCCAGCAATACCTGTTGTTGGTCGGCGCGCTCCGTTCGCTCGCCCGCCGCGAGCACGGATCGAGCCTCACCCTCGACTCCTATCTGCTCCGCGCCCTGTCGATCGCGGGCTGGAGCCCGAGTTTCGATGACTGTGCCATCACCGGCGTGCCTGGCCCGCACTCCGCCTTCGTCGTGCAGCTCGGTGGGGTGGTCGCGGATGCCGTCGCGCCGCCCGGTGCGCCCCGTCTCGATGCGAAGACCCTCCTGCTGCTCTCCTCGCTGCTCACCGGTGAGTGGGAAACGGCGGATGAGGCGGACGACCGCACCCGATCCCAGGCCAGTGGCGTCGTTGCCGCTTACACGCAGTTTCATCTCGACCGGGGGTTGCGCTCCCTCCAGCATGTGGATCGGCGGGTCACCTCATGACAGTGCGCAAGACGCATCGCGACGCCGTCGACTTCACCCCCGTCGACTGGACCGGCCTCTATCCGCCGAAGCTCCCGAGGAACGCCGTTCCCGAGCATGTCGCGATCGTGATGGATGGCAACGGACGCTGGGCCAACGGCAAGGGCCTCACCCGGGTCGAAGGCCACAAGGCGGGGGAAGCCTCGCTGTTGGATGTCGTGGCCGGCGCCATCCAGATCGGGGTGAAGCACCTGAGCGTCTATGCCTTCTCGACCGAGAACTGGAAGCGCTCGCCCGACGAGGTTCGCTTCCTGATGGGCTTCAACCGCGATGTGCTGCATCGTCGACGCGACCAGCTGAACGACTGGGGCGTTCGGGTGCGCTGGGCGGGACGGAAGCCCAGGCTCTGGGCATCCGTCATCGATGAATTGCAGTTCGCCGAACGCCTGACGGCCGGCAATTCGGTGCTGACCCTCACGATGTGCGTCAACTACGGGGGGCGAACCGAGATCGCGGATGCCGTGCGCGGCATCGCCGACGATGTGGCCGCCGGTCGACTCAAACCGTCCGGCATCTCGGAGAAGACCATCCAGAAGCGGCTCTACGCGCCCGAGCTCCCGGATGTCGACCTCTTCGTGCGCAGCTCCGGCGAGCAGCGCACCAGTAATTTCATGCTCTGGCAGAGCGCCTATGCCGAGATGGTGTTCCTCGACACGCTCTGGCCGGACTTCACCCGCGAGCAGCTGTGGGACGCGATTGTGCTCTACGCCCAGCGCACCCGTCGCTTCGGCGGGGCGATCGACGCGCCCTCGGCCTGACCCGCGCCCTGCACCGCGCCTCGCCTTGCTGGTGACCTAAAACGCAGGAGATTCGCCACGAAACGGCCGCTTTCGCCCCGAAACCCCGCAGTTGGGGGCGGATCTCCTGCGTTTTCGGTGTGCAGCGGGTTAGCAGGATTTTGCGAGCGGCCCGGCGAGCCGCGCCTCGACCGCACGCTGGCTCCGCAGCCTCACGACCTGCAGGTGCGGATGCTCCCGAGCCGCGAGCGGCACGGAGCGGAGATACGACCGCTGGTGTGCCAGGGCCCAGCGGATGATTCCCTCCCGGTTCACCAGTGCATGCCCTAGCCCCGGCTTGGTATTTCCCTTCCACAGCTCACGCTGCGTGCGGCTGCGGATGATCGTTCGGCGCACTACCCGGGAGACGGCGACGATGGAGGGCAGGTCGAGGGCATCCGAGATCCGGCGGGCGTGGGTCGACTTGCCGGCCCCGCTCACGCCGGCGACCACAACGCGCACGGGGCGGTGGACCGGATCGCGGAAGGAGAGCATCGGTCCCGTCTGCGGGCTGGATACCGCGGGTGATGATCTCCCGCCGCGCCGTCGATGTGTCGCCCGCCTCCGTCTGGAGCATTCCCGGCGGCCGATATTCTGGGCTCATGAGCACCATCGACCCGCCACCTCTCGACTCGACCCCTATCCGGACCGGAATCATCGGCTACGGGCTCTCCGGCCGCATCTTCCATGCGCCGTTCATCGCCGAGAACCCCCGGTTTTCGCTCGAGGTCGTCGCCACGAGCCACGCCGGCCGCCAGGCGGTGGCCCGGTCGCAGTATCCGGCCATCGATACCGTCAACACCCCCGGCGAACTCATCGAGCGCGGGCTCGATCTCGTGGTGCTCGCCTCCCCGGGACACGCCCACCTCGAGCAGGGTCTCGCCGCGCTTGCTGCCGGATCCGCGGTCGTCGTCGATAAGCCGTTTGCCGCATCCGTCGCCGAGGCTGAACAGCTCATCGCGGCGGCGGAGGCCGCCGGCCGACCACTGATGGTCTTTCAGAACCGCCGCTGGGATGGCGACTTCCTCACCGTGCAGAAGCTTCTCACCGAGGGAGTGCTCGGCACCGTTCACCGCTTCGAGTCGACCTTCGAGCGCTGGTCTCCCGGCCTGCGCGACCGCTGGCAGGACACCACGACGAGCGCGCAGGGGGCGGGCATCACCTTCGACCTTGGCAGTCACCTCATCGACCAGGCGCTGCTTCTCTTCGGCCCGGCGACCATTGCGGATGCCGAGCTCTCGATTCTGAGAAAGGGCGGCGTCAGCGACGACGAGGCCTTCATCTCGCTGCTCCACGCCTCCGGGACGCGATCCCACCTCACCATCAGCCGCTTCGCCGGGCAGAACGGGCCGCGCTTTCGGGTGCTCGGCGATCGATCCGCCTTCACGATCTCCGGGCTCGACACCCAGGAGCCCGCTCTCATGGCCGGGGGATCACCCACCGACGAGAGATTCGGGACCGCGCCGGAAGACACCTGGGGCACTGTCGGTATAACGGGTTCGGGGGAGTTCCCGCTGACGAAAGTGCCGACCGAACGGGGGCACTACGCGGGGTTCTATGCCGGTGTGGCGGCCACGATCCGCGACGGTGCAGCGTTGCCGGTCGATCCAAGAGGCGCCCTCGAAACTCTGCGGATCATCGAAGGCGTCCACGGCTTCACCCGCGAGCGTCGGTAGCTAGACGGCGACCAAGCCCCAGTCGTTTCCGTCGAGTCCGTGCAGCACGCGGCTGGTCGCCGCGAGACTCGGCACCCGCCGGGCGCCTTCGTTCGCGATCAGGTGGATGCTCCGGGCGCTGGCCGGCGTGTGGGAGCGGATCACCGCACCCGGCGGCACCGCCGCGGCCACCAGCGCGAGCCGCGGGAGCATGGCCACCCCGAGGCCGCTCGCCACCATGTTGATCACCGCGATGGCATTGTCGGTCTCGAAGGCGATCGCCGGGGCGAAGCCGGCGAGTTCGCACACGGCGAGGAGATGGCCGCGACAGCGCGGGCATCCGGCGATCCAGCGTTCGTCAGAGAGCCCGGCGAGGTCCACCACGTGCTGGTCGGCCAGGGGATGCCCCGTCGGGAGCACCACCACCGTGTCTTCGGTGAACAGCGTCTCGGATCCGAGCCCGTTGGCACTGTCGACGTGCGGGTCGGAACGGTCTCCGGGATAACTGAAGGTGATCGCGAGGTCGATACTGCCCTCCCGGAGCATCGCCACGGCCTCCGGGGGCTGCGCCTCAACATAGTTGACCCGCACCCCGGGGTGCTCAACGGCCATGGCCGCGAGCAGGCGGGGCACAATCGTCGAAGACGCGGTCGGAAAGGCCGCCAGGCGCACCGTTCCCGTGCGCAGCCCGGCAAGGTCGGCGAGGTCTCCGGATGCCGCCTCGAGGGCCGAGGCGATCGTGAGGGCGTGGCGTGCGAGCACCGTGCCCGCTTCGGTGAGGCGCACCGAGCGACCCACGCGCGTGACCAGCGGCAGATTGAGGCGGGCTTCGGCTCGCTGCACGTGCTGGCTCACGGCGGGCTGGCTGTAGCCGAGCAGGCGAGCGGCTCCCGTGATGGTGCCGGCATCGGCGATGGCACGCACGATCCGGATCGTCTGCAGGTCGAGTTGCGGATCGAAAGAGAGCGACATAACTCGATGTTATTGGTTCCATCAAAAGTATGCTCTTGTCGCATAGTTGATCCGTCGTCATGCTGGGGTAATGACGACCGCCACGCGACCCGCTCTCTCCGCCGAACTCCAGCGGGCACGGGCGAACTTCGAACCGTCGAACGGGTTCCTCGCCGTCGCGTCGATTGGCATCCCGACCCGGGAGAGTGTCGCCGCCCAGAAGGCCGATCTCGACCTCTGGGGCGCTGCGCGTCGCGATCCGATGGACTACGACGCCATCGTCGAGCGCACGCGACGGTCCTATGCGCGGCTGGTTGGAGTCACCCCGGATCGCGTCGCCACCGGCTCGCAGACCTCGGTGATCACCAGCCTCGTGGCGGCGGGCGTGCCCGATGGTGCCGAGGTTCTCAGTGTGGACGGCGACTTCTCGTCGATCGTGTTCCCGCTGCTGCAACGTCCGAGCATCCGTGTGCGCACCGTTGCGCTCGCGGACCTCGCCGCGTCCATCTCCGACGACACCTGGCTTGTCGTGTTCTCGCACATCCAGTCATCCACCGGAGTGGTGGCGGATGTCCCGGCCATCGTCGCCGCGGCGAAAATCCACGACGCGTACACGTTCTGCGACACCACCCAATCCGCCGGGGTGCATCCGGTGGATGCCACGCTCTTCGACGCGACCGTCTGCCACACCTACAAGTGGCTGTGCGCTCCCCGGGGGGTCGCATTCCTCACGCTGCGCGAGGGGTTCCAGGCGAAGCTGCGCCCCCTCCAGGCCGGCTGGTACGCGGGGGACCAGGTCTGGCAGTCCTGTTACGGACCGCATATGACGCTGGCAACCGACGCGCGCGCCTTCGACGTCTCGCCGGCCTGGCCGGCCTGGGTCGGTGCGGAGCCGGCCATCCGCATGTTCTCCGAGCTCGACATCGAGGAGGTCTGGGCGTACGCGAGCGGTCTCGGCGATGCACTCTGCGACGGTCTCGGCATCCCGCAGCAGCACCAGGCGATCGTGACCTGGGCAGATCCGGATGCCTCCGATCTGCACAAACTCGTCGCGGCCGGTATCAGGGCCTCCGGCCGGGCCGGCCGACTGCGTGCCGCCTTCCACCTGTGGAACGACGAGGCGGATGTCGCGGCCGTGATTGCCGCGCTCCGCGCCTGAGCGCAGCCTCGCCCAGTTCGAGCGGGAACAGGTGCGACCTCCAGCCGGCTAACTCACAACCCCCCCCGGGTCGATCCATCCGGATGGCGGTCCCGTTCCGCGCGTCGACAGACCAGTGCGTCGAACTCTCAGGAGTGACTCAGGTGCACCGCTCCGATCGCGCCAAATTCGCGTGTTAGAGTCAAAATGACTCTTACTAATCGGATACCGGGAAAACAATGAACGCCAGGGCACCCCAGAACGACGCGGCCCTCGTCTCCCTCGCCGTTTCCACGGTGATCTTCGCCCTCAAGGCTGACAGCGCGGGCGAGACGGCGTCACTTCGACTACCACTGGTGCGTCGCATCCGCGAACCGTTTACTGGCCGGTGGGCGTTACCCGGTGGACCGATCGACCCGACCGAAGGCCTCGAACGCGCGGCCGGGCGCCATTTGCTCGACACCACGGCGCTCAGCCCCACCTACCTCGAGCAGCTCTATGCCTTCGGTGGGATCGATCGATCGCCGGGCGATCGGGTCGTCTCCATCGTCTATTGGGCACTCGTGCGGTCGGAGGAAGCGCAGCTTGCGGCCGTGGGTGAGAACGTGCGCTGGTTCTCGGCCGATGACCTCCCGCCGCTCGCTTTCGACCACAACGCCATCGTCGAATACGCCCTCTGGCGGCTGCGCACCAAGGTGGAGTACAGCCGGATCGCGAATGCCTTTCTCGGCGAGACCTTCACCCTGGCCGAGTTGCGCGACGTGCATGAAGCCGTGCTGCGGCGCGCCATCGACCCCGCCAACTTCCGGCGCCAAATGGAATCCTCGCCGGCGATCATCGCCACCGGTGAACACCTCTCCGGTGGGCGTCATCGCCCGCCGAAGCTCTATCGCTACAACGGCGCGGTCGAACTCACCGACCGCGGGCCGTTGACGCGTTCCTAGCCGCAAACCTCGATTCACAACCCAAGGAGCCACCGTGTCCTCTGTCGACACCACCATCCAGCTCATCCGCACCGGAGCGATTCCCGGCACCGTCTGCAGCCCAGACCTCGCCGACGGCCCGTGGGTGTTCGACCGCCAGCCCGAGCCGAGCTATGGTCCCGGCTCGTCGATGGGAGACATCATCCCGGTCGGCAGCCCGCGCCAGGGCCAGCTGCCCGCGGAGTATCGCACCGCTTCCAACAACGAGCTCGCCGCCCGTATCCACGCCGCGAAGCAGACGCTCGGCGACCGCGTTGTCGTGCTCGGGCATTTCTACCAGCGGGATGAGGTGGTGCAGTTCGCCGACTTCATTGGCGACTCCTTCCAACTCGCCAACGCCGCCCGTTCCACCCCGGCTGCGGAGGCGATCGTCTTCTGCGGGGTGCACTTCATGGCCGAGACCGCGGACATCCTCGCTGGCCCACACCAGTCGGTGATCCCGCCGAACCTCGCCGCGGGGTGCTCGATGGCCGACATGGCCGATATCGACTCGGTCGAGGAATGCTGGGAGCAGCTCGCCGAGCTCTACGGAACGCAACCGGATGCCGACGGCCGCGCACCGATCATCCCGGTCACCTACATGAACTCCTCCGCCGCCCTCAAGGGATTCTGCGGAGACCACGGCGGTATCGTCTGCACCTCGTCCAATGCTTCGACCGTGCTCGAGTGGGCCTTCGAGCGTGGCCAGCGGGTGCTCTTCTTCCCCGACCAGCACCTCGGTCGCAATACCGCGAAGGCTATGGGCGTGCCGCTTACGCGCATGCCGATGTGGAACCCGCGTAAACCGCTGGGGGGCAACAGCCGCGCCGAGCTGGCGGATGCCCGCGTCATCCTCTGGCACGGCTTCTGTTCGGTACACAAGCGCTTCAGCGTCGGCCAGATCGAGAAGGCGCGCGCCGAGTTTCCCGGGGTGACTGTTCTCGTGCACCCCGAGTGCCCGATGGAGGTCGTTGACGCCGCGGATGCCGCCGGCTCGACTGACTTCATCGGCAAGGCCATCGCGGCCGCGTCCGAACCGACGACATTTGCGATCGGTACCGAGATCAACATGGTCAACAGGTTGGCAACGCAGCATCCCCAGCACACGATCTTCAGCCTCGATCCGGTCGTCTGCCCGTGTTCGACGATGTACCGGATCCACCCCGGTTACCTGGCCTGGGTGCTCGAGGCTCTCGTGCGCGGAGAGGTGCTCAACCAGATCACAGTGCCGGAGCGGGTAGCCGCCCCCGCCCGGATCGCCCTTGAGCGGATGCTCGCGGCCAAGCCCGGCGCGCCCGTGGTTCCGGCCGACGTGATCGGGGATTGACATGGTCACGCCCCGAGTAATTGTGGTCGGCACCGGAATCGCTGGACTGGTCGCCGCCCTGCGGGCCGCCCGCACCCACACGGTGACCCTCGTGACCAAGGCCGAGCTGGGGGAGAGCAACACCCGGTATGCGCAAGGCGGTATCGCGGCGGTGATGTTCCCGGACGACACTGTCGGCGCGCACATCGACGACACGCTGGCGGCCGGGGCAGGGCTCAACTCGCGGGAGGCGGTCGAGATCCTCTGCGCCGAAGGGCCCGATCGCATCCGCGACCTGGTGGCACTTGGGGTGGAGTTCGACCATGAAAATGGCCTGCTCGCGCGGGGACGGGAGGCCGCCCATTCGAGCGCGCGGGTCCTGCACGCGGGCGGAGACGCGACCGGCGCCGGCATCGAGAGCGCCCTGGTGCGGGCCGTCCGGGCTTCTGACGTGAGCGTCCTCGAATTCACCTTCGTTCGCGACCTTCTCGTCGTCGATGGGCAGGTACGCGGAGTCGAGACCGTCGATAGTGCGGGCGCGATTCGTCGGCTCGAAGCGGATGCCGTGATCCTGGCGAGTGGGGGAGCCGGGCAGCTCTACGCCCACACCACCAACCCAGCGGTTGCCACCGGCGATGGTGCTGCCACAGCCTTCCGGGCCGGTGCCCGCCTTGCCGATGTCGAGTTCTACCAGTTCCATCCCACCTCGCTGGCGGTGCCAGGCAACTTCCTCGTGTCCGAAGCGGTGCGCGGCGAGGGCGCCCTGCTTCTCGACGCGACCGGACGCCGGTTCATGGCGGACTGGCATCCGGATGCCGAACTCGCGCCGCGGGACGTGGTCGCCCGCGGCATCGCTCGCCAGGTGGCCGTCCAGGACGGTGCGCCAGTGCTGCTCGACGCCACCGGTCTCGGTGCCGCCTTCCTCGAAGCGCGCTTCCCTGGCATCGACCGCGTGAGTCGGGCCCACGGGTTTGACTGGTCACGGGAGCCGATCCCGGTCACTCCCGCCGCCCACTACTGGATGGGCGGCATCGAGACCGACCTCCGGGGGCGCAGTTCCCTGCCCGGCCTGTATGCCGTTGGCGAGGTCGCCAGCACGGGAGTTCACGGCGCCAACCGCCTTGCCTCCAATTCGCTGCTCGAGTCCCTCGTATTCGCCTGGCGATCGGTGGACTCTTTGGGGCAGCCGTGGCCAGAGGATCACCCGGCGCCCGACACCGTTCTGCGCGATCCGATCGGAAGTGACGGCGAGCCGTTCGTGCGGGCCGAATTGCAGCATCTGCTCTGGGACACCGCCGGGATGTTCCGCTCGGCGCCAGCGCTGGAATCCGCCCGCTCGCGCATCGCCGGCTGGAGCGCGCCATCCGGGCTCTCGTTCGCCGCGCTGGAAGACCGCAACCTTCTCGAACTCGCCGGTCTCCTGGTGGGGGCGGCGCTGGCCCGCCGGGAATCGCGAGGCGCCCACTTCCGCGACGACTATCCAGGGGTGGACCCGCGCTTCGCCCGGCACTCGACCGTGCAGGTCACCCCCATCGCCCCGGGACCCCATGCAACGAAGGAGACCAGTCATGCTCTCGTCTAGCCAGATCGAACCGGTCGTGCGGATGGCGCTCGCCGAGGATGCCCCGTGGGGGGATATCACCTCGGAGTCACTCATCCCGGAGGGCGCCCTTGCCACGGCCAGCCTCATCGCGCGCGAACCGGGAGTGTTCAGTGGGGGAGAAGTCTTCACGGCCGCAATGAGACTCTCGGATGCTCGCATCCGGGTGGCTGAATTGGTCGACGATGGCGCGCGCTTCGAGACCGGTGCGGTGCTTGCTACGGTAACCGGCCCGGCGCGTTCTGTGCTGCAGGCCGAACGGGTCGGCCTCAATTTCGTGCAGCGGATGTCCGGCATCGCCACACTCACCGCTCGCTACGTCACCGAGACGGTCGGCACGGCCGCGCGCATCGTCGACACCCGCAAGACCACGCCGGGCCTCCGGGCCTTCGAACGCCACGCTGTGCGCTCTGGCGGCGGATTCAACCACCGGTTCTCGCTGTCGGACGCGGTAATGGCGAAAGATAATCACCTTGCGGTGCTCACCGCTGGTGGGCGGGATCTCACCCAGGCTCTGCGCGAGGTGCGCACCCGCCTCGGGCACACCGTTCACCTCGAGGTGGAAGTGGATCGTCTCGAACAGATCGAGTCGGTGCTCGCCGCGGGCGTCGACACCATCATGCTCGACAATTTCAGCCTCGAGCAGCTGCGAGAGGGAGTCACCCTGATCGCTGGTCGGGCGCTCATCGAGGCGAGCGGCTCGGTGAACCTTGACACCGTCGGGGCGATCGCCCGCAGTGGGGTCGACATCATCTCGGTCGGAGCCCTCACCCACAGCGTGCGCTCTCTCGATCTCGGTCTCGATATCGCGGTCGGCCCTTGGCCCGATCAGCCGTGATCTACCTCGACTCCGCCGCGACGACGGCGGTTCGCCGCGAGGTGCTCGAGGCGATGTGGCCCCACCTCACCGCGGAGTTCGGTAACCCCTCGAGTCACAACGAGCCAGGGGCATCCGCCTCCGCAGCGCTCGCGGATGCCCGGGCCAGGGTCGCGGCGGTCCTCGGCTGCCGGGGCTCAGAGGTCGTGTTTACCTCGGGCGGCACGGAGGGGGCGAATCTTGCGGTCACCGGAATCGCGCTCGCCACTCCGCGTGGTCGCCACATCGTGACGACCGCGATTGAGCATCCGGCCGTGCTTGAGAGTTGCGACTACCTCGAGCGGTTTCACGCATTCGAGATTACCCGTCTCGCGGTGCACAGCGACGGACTGGTCGACCTGCGCGAGCTCACCGACGCGCTGCGGAGCGACACCACGCTCGTGAGCGTGATTTATGCCAATAACGAGATCGGCACCGTGCAAGCCATCGCCGCCGTCGCGCGAGCCGCCCACGCGGTCGGAGCGGCGATGCACACCGATGCGGTGCAGGCCCCCGGATCGCTCCCTCTCGATGTGCGCAAACTCGGCGTCGATGCCCTCAGCATCTCCGGTCACAAGTTCGGAGCCCCGAAGGGTGTCGGGGCGGTCTTCCTCGCGTCGCGGATCGCGATCGAACCGCTCATCCGCGGTGGTGGACAGGAGCGTGGACGGCGGTCGGGCACCGAGAATGTGGCGGGCGCCGCCGGACTCGCGGTCGCGCTGGAGCTGGCGGAACAGGCGCGTATGGCGAACACTGTCGGCCTCGCCGAAGCGCGCGACCGCTTCATCCGCGACATCCTCTGCGCGGTTCCTAGCGCGCGGCTCACCGGCTCGGCCTCCTCGCGGCTGCCGGGCAATGCCTCGTTTACCTTCGCGGGAACCAGTGGGGAGTCGATCGTGGTCGAACTCGAGCGGCGAGGCATCATCTGTGCGAGTGGGTCCGCCTGCGCGGCAGGCAGCGACGAACCATCGGCAGTGCTTCTCGCGATCGGAATCACCCCGGAGGTCGCCCAAACAGCCGTACGTTTCAGCTTCACCGATGCCCTCGGAATCGATGATTTGGCCGTCGTCGCGAGGGAGTTGCCGCGCTCGGTGGCCGCAGTCGGAGCGGGCCGCACAAACTAGGCTTGTGCTTTGCCCTGCGACCGCGCATCCAGCGCGGCTGAGATTTGGAGTTCCCTGTGGCCAACGCCTCCCCGCTCGATCCCGTAATTAATCTCGCCAAGCGTCGAGGATTCGTCTTTCAGTCGGGCGAGATCTATGGGGGATCGCGTTCCGCCTGGGACTACGGGCCTCTCGGTACGGCGCTCAAAGAGAACATCAAGCGCCAGTGGTGGCAGTTCATGGTGCAGGGTCGGGACGATATCGTGGGGCTCGACTCCGCCGTCATCCTTCCCCGGCGCGTGTGGGAGGTCTCCGGTCACGTCGACGTGTTCAGCGACCCGCTGGTGGAATCACTACACACGCACAAGCGCTACCGTGCCGATCACCTGCTCGAGGCCTACGAGGAGAAGCACGGTCACCCGCCGGTCAACGGCTTGGCCGACATTAAAGATCCCGACACCGGGCAGCCGGGCTCGTGGACCGAGCCGCAGAACTTCTCCGGACTGCTCAAGACTTTTCTCGGCCCGGTCGACAACGAGGAGGGGATGCACTATTTGCGCCCAGAGACCGCCCAGGGGATCTTCACCAACTTCGCCAATGTGCTCGCCACCTCACGCCTGAAGCCACCCTTCGGTATCGCGCAGGTCGGCAAGAGTTTCCGCAACGAGATCACCCCCGGAAACTTCATCTTCCGCACGCGCGAGTTCGAGCAGATGGAGATGGAGTTTTTCGTCGAGCCCGGCACCGACGACGAATGGTTCGAGTACTGGATCGACGCCTGCGAGGCGTGGTTCACCGACCTCGGTATCACCCCGGGCAACATTCGTCGCTTCGAGCACCCGAAGGAGAAGCTCTCGCACTATTCGAAGCGCACCGTCGACCTCGAATACCGTTTCCGGTTCGCCGGCAGCGAGTGGGGCGAGCTCATGGGCGTTGCCAACCGAACCGACTTCGATCTCAAGACACACTCCGAGGGCTCGGGGGTCGACCTGTCCTACTTCGACCAGACCAAGAACGAGCGCTGGATTCCCTTCGTGATCGAGCCGGCTTTTGGCCTCACCCGCGCGCTCATGGCCTTCCTCGCCGACGCGTATCACGAGGACGAGGCGCCTAATACGAAGGGCGGAGTCGACAAGCGCAGCGTTTTACGTCTCGATCGACGACTCTCTCCGGTGAAGGTCGCTGTGCTCCCGCTGTCGCGCAACGAGCAGCTATCGCCCGTCGCCCGCGCACTTGCGGCCGACCTGCGCAAGTATTGGAATATCGAGTTCGATGACGCCGGCGCAATCGGTCGCCGCTATCGCCGCCAGGATGAAATCGGCACCCCGTTCTGCATCACCATCGACTTCGACACCCTCGAAGACAACGCGGTTACGGTGCGCGAACGGGATTCCATGGCCCAGGAGCGCATCTCACTCGACCGTGTCGTGGCATATCTCGCCGAGCAACTCGTCGGGGCGTAGTCACCGCCACCAGAAAAAGCGTCGATCTATCGGCGCGTCTGATGCGAGAGACGGTCCTGTCTGCCCGTATGTTCGGAACTGGCCGGAGGTCGGGCGTTCGGGACGACCGCTCCTGCCTGCGTTGCCAGCAATGGCTGTGAGCCCCCGGGTACGGGTACCCGGGGGCTTATTTTTCGCCGGGTGAAGGAATAGGTCGCCCGGCGTGATGTTGCACCCAGCGTGACTCATGCATCCACTTCCCCGATCAAGGTCGATATCTGGTCCGACGTGCAGTGCCCCTGGTGCTACATCGGCAAGCGCAAATTCGAGGCGGGTGCTGCCGCCTTTGGTGGTGTGGTCGAGATCGAGTACCACTCCTTCGAGCTGGCCCCCGATACTCCCGTCGACTTCGACGGCAGCCCGGTCGACTACCTGAGCCAGCGCAAGGGAATGCCGGTAGAGCAGGTCACCCTGATGCTCGCGAACGTCACCGGGATCGCGGCTTCGGTTGGGCTCGACTACGACTACGACCACGTGCACCAGACCAACACGGTGAAGGCTCACGAGCTGATTCATTACGCGAAGTCAGAGGGCCGGCAGCTCGAGATGAAGGAGCGGCTACTCAAGGCTTACTTCGTGGATGGCCGCCATGTGGGTCGTATTGAGGATCTCGCAGACCTCGCGGCCGAAATCGGTCTCGACCGTGCCGAGGCCGTGCGTGTGCTCACCGACGAAACGTATCTGGCGGATGTGAAGGGCGACGTCGCCCAGGCAGTCGCGTACGGCATCCAGGGCGTGCCATTTTTTGTGATCGACGGCACTTATGGGGTCTCTGGGGCACAGGATGCGACAACCTTCACTAAGGTGCTCGAACAGGTACGAACCGAACGGGAGGCAATCAAGTGACGGATGCCGTGACCACGCCAGTGACGATCCCCGCACGTATGCCGCTCACCCCCCTTGGCGATCCGGCGGCCGCTGCCTGCGAGGGCGATTTCTGTGCGGTTCCCGGCCACCACGAGCAGGCCGTGGTGAACCACCGACTCGACGAAGACCCGTTGTAGTCCGTTCCTAGCGATTTATCGGCGTGGAGGCTGCGCGAAATCTGCCCGAGCGATCATCTATTGCTGCACCGGGGCATCGACCGCAAACCGCCGCGGCTCCAGCACGTGCGCGGTAAACCGCACCGCCCGGCCGGTGGCGTCGCTAGCGGCACAGTCGAAGCTCGAGCCGACGATCGCCACCGGAGCGCCGTCTGGACAGCTGACCGTCCAAGACACCGAAGTCTGCCGATGAAGTTCGGTGGATGCCTGCCGTTCGAGCAGGCGGAGCGACGCGGTATCCATCCGGGCGTTGGCGATCGGCGTGAGCGCGAGGAAGGTGAGTGCCGCTGCCGTGAAGGCCGTAAGCACATTGACGTTGCCGGGAGAATTCGCTCGAATACCCTGCTTCTTCAGGACCACACGGCGCGCGACAAAATAGGCGATCGGAGGAAGCAGCAGTATCCACCACGCGGAGGCAGCATTGAGTCCCCGGGCCCGGAGCACCGTGCTGTCCCAGATCGCGAGGCATGCCACGAGCGCGAAGAGTGCGAAAAAGGTCACCAGGGCAACGAGCGGGGAAGCCATGGAGAGCAGCGTGCCTGAGGCTGTTCGCACTCCGACCGCAACTGCGACAACGCTTGCGATCAGCCACACACCCCAGGTGTGAGCGCTCGGGTTCGTTGGCTGAACCCTATATGCCGGCGGTGCCGCCTCGAGGACCCGCGGAGCAATGGGAGCAAAGAGGTTTCCGACTCGCTCGGGTGTCGAGGTTATGTCGCCGATGAGCGCAGGTTGCTCAGGCACCGGAGTGAAATGCTCTGTCCAGGAGGCGCCTGACCACCAGCGAAGTGAACCGGACCCCGCGGGATCGAGGTACCAGCCTGCCGCCGGCCCGCCTGCCATTGTCACTGTCTCGGACACGGGACTGCCTTTCGCTGGGATCTCCCTGAGTCAAAAGAGACGTGAGCGAAACTCGCGAGACCCCTATTCGGGGCTCGGTCGACCGCGGCTAACCGTCACAAACTGTTGACTCGCCGAACGCAGAAGACCGTTCGTGACGTTTCAGGCAGGGGACATGACGCGGGATTGGGCCACTCAACCGGTGATGTCGGCGCCGGTCGCGCCGGAGGCCGCGGTGAGGCCATCGGCCTCCACGAACGTGCTGTAGCCGGCCTCTCCGGCCCCCATAGCGACCCGCCCTCCGACCATCGAGATGTCGGCGAAGACGGGCCAGGTGGTAGAACTGCCGAGCGGCGTGATCGTGCCGCGCTCGAATCCGGTCGCCTCGAACGCCGAATCGGCGGCGGGCCGCATGACCATCTCGATTTCGAGGCCACGTGCCGTGGCATCCGCCAGCACTCGTGCTCGTCCGGTGAGGGCAGTTACGACGGGTTTCCCTTTGCCTGAGAGAATTGAGGGATGACCATGACAGCCGCTCCCCAAAAGGGCGTACAGAAGAGCCTGCAGATCGGGCCGCTCGCGCTCGCGGTGCCGGTCGTGCTCGCTCCGATGGCTGGCATCACCAACACCGCGTTCCGTCGGCTCTGCCGCGAATTCGGAGCCGGTCTCTACGTCTCCGAGATGATTACGAGCCGCGCCCTGGTCGAGCGCACGGAGGGTTCGATGCGACTCATCAGGCACCACGAGTCCGAGACGCCGCGCAGCATCCAGCTCTACGGCGTCGACCCGAAGACCGTATCCGAAGCGGTCACCATGCTCGTCGCCGAAGACCGCGCCGACCACATCGACCTGAACTTCGGATGCCCCGTTCCGAAGGTCACCCGCAAGGGCGGGGGAGCAGCGCTCCCGTGGAAGCTCGACCTCTTCCGGGACATCGTCGAGGGTGCGGTGAAAGCCGCCGGCGCACTCCCGCTCACCATCAAGATGCGAAAGGGCATCGACTCCACCCATCTCACCTACCTGGAGGCCGGGCGCATCGCCGAGGGCGTCGGAGTGGCGAGCATTGCCCTTCACGCGCGCACTGCATCAGAGTTCTACAGCGGTCACGCCGACTGGTCGGCGATCGCCCAATTGAAAGAGGCGATCGGCGGCGTTCCGATCCTCGGCAACGGCGACATCTGGTCGGGCGCCGACGCGATCCGGATGATGGACGAGACCGGATGCGACGGGGTCGTGGTCGGCCGCGGCTGCCTCGGTCGCCCATGGCTGTTCGGTGAACTCGCCTCGGCCTTCGCCGGAGAATCCGACATCCCCCAGCCCCCTCTCGGCACCGTTGCCGAGACCCTGCGCCGCCACACCGAACTCCTCGTGGACTTCTTCGATGGCGACGAGGACCACGCCTGCCGTGACATCCGCAAGCACATCGGCTGGTACTTCAAGGGCTACCCGGTGGGCGGCGATATCCGCTCCTCGCTCGCCACGGTGGAGAGCCTTCAGCAGATGGATGACCTTCTCGGCCGTCTCGACTGGACACTGCCGTATCCCGGCGCCGATGCGGAAGGCCCGCGTGGCCGGGCTGGAACGCCGAAGCGCACCTCGCTTCCGAACGGATGGCTCGACAGCCGAGAGCTTGCCGACCACCAGCGCGCCGAGGTCGCCGAAGCAGAGATTCACAACAGCGGTGGTTGAGACCTACTCGGAGCACGACACCGCGCGCTGGTTTCCGGAAGAACACTCAAGCCGCCGAAGCGACTTCGCCCGCGACCGTGCCCGCCTCCTGCACTCGAGTGCGCTGCGACGACTGGCCGCGAAGACCCAGGTACTGAGCCCGGCCGCCGGACTCGATTTCGCCCGAAACCGGCTCACCCATTCACTCGAGGTCGCCCAGGTCGGTCGCGAACTTGCCACGAGCCTCGGGCTGGACCCGGATGTCGTCGACACGGCGTGTCTGGCCCACGACCTCGGGCATCCGCCCTTCGGCCACAACGGGGAGCGTGCCCTCAATACCTGGGCCGCCGACATCGGCGGTTTCGAGGGTAACGCGCAGACCCTCCGCCTGCTCACCCGTATCGAACCGAAGGTCTTCGGCCCGGACGGCCGCTCCTATGGCCTCAACCTCACCCGGGCGAGCCTCGACGCGAGCTGCAAGTATCCGTGGCCCGAGAGCTCCTCGGTGGGGGATCCGAGCGGTCGGGCAAAGTTCGGCTTCTACGCCGACGATGTCGAGGCATTCCACTGGTTGCGTGCCGGCGCCCCGAATCGTCGCCTGTGCATCGAGGCCCAGGTGATGGATCTTTCCGATGACATCGCCTATTCCGTTCACGACTTCGAGGATGCCGTGGTGAGCGGCTACATCGACGTGAAGGCGCTCGGAGCGCGGGTCAACCACGATGCCCTCGTCGATTCGATGTTCGCCTGGATCGGCGGGGAGCTCGACCACGACGAGCTCATTGCCGCTTTCGACCGTCTCGATTCCCTCGACGTCTGGCTGGAAGACTGGGATGGCAGCCGCATGGCGCAGGGTCGCCTCAAGAACCTCACCAGCCAGCTGATCGGTCGATTCGCCGCCGCGGCGGTGCAGGCCACGCGCACCCAGGACGGTGGGAGCCTCATCCGCTTCGGCGCTGACATCATCGTGCCGCGCGAAATCCGGGCGGAGATCGCCGTGCTCAAGGGCATTGTCGCCGCTTTCGTGATGTCGAAGAATACCCGCCAGCCCATCTACACGCAGCAGCGCGCGGTGCTCACCGAACTCGCCACGACGCTGATGCACCGGGGCGCGGCCTCGCTCGATCCGGGATTTGCGGCGGACTGGCGGTCCGCGACGACGGACGCCGGTCAGAAGCGTGCGGTTGTCGACCAGGTGGCGAGCCTGACCGACCAGTCCGCAATGGCCTGGCACGAGCGCATCGTCGGTTAGTCGGGCTTGTGCGCCGCTGGTGCCAGCTTCCGCGCCGCTTGGTGCCAGCGTCCGCGCCGCTGGGTGACACTCGCGCCCGAACATTTGGGCGCGCGTGTCACTCGCGGCCGCGCAGTTGTGTCGCCACCGTGCCGCGCCACCGTGCGGAGCCGCGCCGCCGAGCCGGGCCACGGAGCCGCGCCGCCGACCCGGGCCACGGAGCCGCGCCGCCGAGCCGGGCCACGGAGCCGCGCCACCGAGCCACGACAGCAGGTGCGTCGGCGGGCGACCGTAGAATCGTCAGGTGCCTGGCCTCATTCGACGAAACGACATCGACGAGGTGCGGTCGCGCATCAACATCGCCGACATCGTCGGAGACTACGTGACGCTCAAGGGCGCGGGCGTCGGTTCGCTCAAGGGCCTCTGCCCCTTCCACGACGAGCGCAGCCCGAGTTTTCATGTGCGTCCCCAGGTCGGTCGATATCACTGCTTCGGCTGCGGTGAAGACGGAGACGTCTTCAGCTTCCTGCAGAAGATGGATCACACGAGCTTCACCGAGGCGGTGGAGCGGATGGCGGCGCGGGTCGGCTACGAACTCCACTACGAAGACGGAGGCCAAGCCAACAGCGACCACGGCAACCGGGCCCGCATCCTCGCCGCCAACCAGGCCGCCGCCGAGTACTTCGTCGCTCAGCTCACCATCCCCGATGCCGAACCGGCGCGGGCGTTTCTCGGCCAGCGCGGTTTCGACCCGTCCGCAGCCCAGCGCTTCGGCGTCGGGTTCGCGCCGAAGGCCGGGCTGACGAAACACCTCAGGGCCCTCGGTTACAGCGAAGCAGAGCTCGTGGCATCCGGTCTCGTCGGCCAGGGCGACCGCGGTACCTACGACCGCTTCCGAGGGCGGCTGGTCTGGCCGATCCGCGATGTCACCGGGCAGACCCTCGGCTTCGGCGCCCGCAAGCTGTTGGATGACGATCAGGGCCCCAAATACCTCAACACCCCCGAGACTGCCGTCTATCACAAGTCGCAGGTGCTCTACGGGCTCGACCTCGCCAAGCGGGATATTTCCCGCGGCCGACAGGTCGTGGTCGTCGAGGGGTACACCGATGTGATGGCCTGCCACCTCGCCGGCGTCACCACCGCGGTCGCCACCTGTGGAACCGCCTTCGGCGTCGACCACATCAAGGTCGTGCGTCGCGTGCTCGGCGATGTCGAAAACTCCGATACGACCGGCACCGGCGAGGTTGTCTTCACTTTCGACCCGGATGAGGCTGGCCAGAAAGCGGCGAGCCGCGCTTTCACCGAGGAGCAGCGCTTTGCCGCACAGACCTTCGTGGCAGTTGCTCCCGATGGGCTCGACCCCTGCGACCTGCGACTCGAGCGCGGCGACGACGCCGTGCGGCGCCTCATCCAGTCAAAGAAGCCGATGTTTGAATTCATGATCCGCCGCGTGCTTGCCGGGCACAACCTCGACACTGTCGAGGGCAGGGTCGCCGCGTTGCGGGCATCCGCACCGGTTGTGGCCGGTATCCGCGACCAGGCCCTCAACGTCGGCTACGTGCGCAATCTCGCTGGCTGGCTCGGCATGGACCCCGAAGAGGTAACACGGGCGGTCAGAGCCGTCCGCGCCCGCACGCCCGAAATCGCACGGGAGGTGCGCACATTCGGCGAGCCGGAGACTCCGGTTCCCGCCGTTGAGCAGGGGCCGTCCCTCGTGCACCTGCCGATCGATCCGTCGACCCGCCTGGAACGGGATGCCCTCATGGCCATGCTGCAGCAGCCAGCACTCATCGGCCGCGGTCTGCTGGAGCGCGCGAGCCAGGTCGACTTCGCGAACGCCTCTCTCGCTGTTGTGCGCGACGGTGTGATGGCGAGCATGGACGATTTCGACTCCGTCGGCTGGCTGGCCCGCGTGATCGACGAGGTGCCCGCTCCGTTCGCGATGCTCGTGAAAGAACTGGGACTCGCCCCTCTCCCCGAGCGCGAGAACCGCGAGCTCACCCTGTACTGCCAGGCCGTCACCACCGACCTGATCGCGCGCGACCTGTTGCGCCGCAAGGCCGAACTGCTCGGCCAGTCCCAGCGTACGGATGCGGCGGCCGAGCCGGAGAAATATCGTGCCCTCCAGGTCGAACTGGTGCGCATCGAGGCCGAGCGCCGGGCGCTTCGTTCCGAATAGGTCATTTGTGCGAGCAAGGACGGATAAAGTAGGCAGCCCGAGCGCTTTCGTGGCATCCTCGCGTTTTCCTCGACAGAGAGGCACACGGATATGACATCCGTATCCACGGTTCGCATGCGGTCGCTTGCCGTGCTGGGAGGCCCCGTGAGCACGATGCCGGCCGTGTCCGGCTGTGACGCTGGCGGCAGATCAATCAACGGCGATTTAACCCTGACAACACTCACGGTCCGCGTCATCGATGAGATGACCTCGCTCAATCGGGCTGAAACGTTAGACAACGGCCCCTCCTCCATCGCAGATTCAGCGAAGGTCGCCTCCCCGACTGAGTTCATCGTGGTGCTGAAGAAGGGGCTCACCCCTTCCCATGTGACGTTTCCGTTCGATCGCCAGGCACTGATCGCTGACCAGAATGGCCCGTCGAGACTGCGTTACGAAGAGGGCAGCGGAGCAGAAGTGCTCGGTGCTCCGAAGCATCCGTATACCCGCCGACTGATCGCATCACTGCCGGTGCCGAACCCGGCCGAGCAGGCGACCCGCCGCGAAGAACTGCGGATGCTCCGCGCCGAGGCGTGATCGTGACCTCAGCGAATTCGGCAGACCTCGTTATCTCCGCCCGGGATGTCTCGATGATGTATCGATCAAATCATGCACGCCCGTATCTGGCGGTTCGTGGAGTCAGTTTTGAGGTGGCTGCGGGGGACCTGCTCGGTATCACGGGGGAGTCGGGGTCAGGAAAGTCCACACTTGCACTCGCGATCGCCGGCCTCGCCGGAAGTGGGGGCGAGGCGGTACCCCGTATCTGTGGTGGACAGCTCGAGGTGCTCGGCACGCGCGTGCGCCGTATCGGGCGCCGCAGCCGCGATCGACTCACCCTTCGGGTCGGGTTCCTGACGCAGGATGCCGCCGAACGGCTCAGCCCGCTGCTCACGGTTGCCGAGAATGTGGCTGAGCCGATCTACCAGCGTGACCGCAGGTTCAGCGTGAGCGAGGCAGCGGATGCCGTGGCGACCGTCATCGATGCGGTGCGCCTGCCTCTCAGCCTGATGAATCGGCTGCCCTACCAACTGAGCAGTGGTCAGCGCCAGCGCGTGGCTCTCGCGCGGGCTCTCGTGCTCGAACCGAGACTCCTGGTGGCCGACGAGCCCACCCGGGGTGTCGACGCGACAGTGCGCGACGGGGTGCTCGAAGCAATTCGAGACCTGCAGAGAGAACGCGGAATCACGGCGGTCGTTATCAGCAGCGACCTCGCGGTATTGACACGAATCGCGCCGAGGATCGCGGTGATGCAACAGGGAATCATCGTGGGTCTCGGAGACATCGATTCGCTCACGAGGGCACCGGAAAACGACTATCTCAAGGGCCTGGCGCGCTCGCGCGCTGCGCTGGGCGATACTCCCAACCGGACGAGTCGACTGCCGGGATCGGACCACACCCCGTGACAACTCCGCAGCACCGAGGTGTCAACGCTGTGATCACGAACGCACTCAGCGCGGATCGGCGACCCCGTCGCGGACCGATCACGATCGTTCCGGCCACCCCTACGCACACCGCGTCCGAAGCGGATTTTGTCGAGGCGGTTCTCTCGAGCGGGGCCGAACTCGCAGCGCTCGGCCCGCGAACTCGCGGTCTCATCTGGCTCTCCTACGGAGGGGCTGATGCGCTCGCGGCCACTCTCGAGTCGCACCCGTCGATTGACTGGGTACAGCTTCCCTATGCCGGCGTCGACGCATTCGCCGGACTGCTGGCGTCCTATGCGGATCGCCCGCTGCCGCTCTGGACGAGCGCGAAAGGCGCCTACTCCCAGCCTGTTGCCGAGCACGCCCTCACTTTGACACTTGCTCTGCTTCGAGTGATCCCCGAGCGGGTTCGGGCAACGAGCTGGCCGAAGGGACCCAAGACGGGCTCATCGCTTTTCGGGCTCTCGATTGTGATTGTGGGAGCTGGCGGCATCGCGGTGGAACTCATTCGCCTGCTCGAGCCGTTCGGAGCGCATGTCACGATCGTGCGTCGGAGTGCCGGCGAAGTCGCCGGTGCAGAGCGGACTGTCACCTCTGACCGACTGCGAGAGGTGCTGCCGGACGCCGACGTGGTGGTGATCGCCGCGGCATCCACGGCGGGCACCCGTCGCATGTTCAGCAGCACGGAATTCGCGGTGATGAAGCGGTCGTCCGTACTCGTGAACATCGCGCGCGGTGACCTTGTCGACTCTGATGCCCTGGTCGCGGCGCTCGCGACGGGAGAGATCGCGGGTGCGGGCCTCGACGTCACCGATCCGGAGCCGCTGCCCGATGGCCATCCGCTCTGGACGGCGCCGAACATCCTCATCACTCCGCACAGTGCGGACACGCCAGCGATGACCGCGCCACTGCTCGCCGATCGTATTCGCGACAACGTTGCCGCTTTCGTCGGCGACGGTCGTTTCATCGGGGTCGTCGACCCTCGAGCGGGCTATTGACCACCGTCGATATCTGGGTCGGTGGCTATACAGCCACGATGGGCGGCGATGCCGTTGGCATCGGGCTGCTCCGCTGGAATCCGGATGGCGCGGGTCTCGAGGTTCTCGATACGACACCGACCTCCTCACCCTCGTTCCTTGCCGCCGGGTCGGACGGAGTGCTCTACGCGACGGACGAGGCCGGGCGTATCGAGGCATTCCGTCCGGGACCTCGTCGCACCCTTGAACCGCTCGGTGGCCAACCGACAAGCGGCGGGTCACCCTGTCACGTGAGCGTCACTCGGGACCGGCTGTTTGTGTCGAACTATCTCGACGGCTCGATCGATGTCTTTCCGCTCGCTGTCGATAGCAGGGTCGATTCGCTCATTCAGACACTCCCGTCTCAGGGGAGTGGTCCGAATCCCGTGCAGCAGGGTCCGCACGCCCACTCGACCCTCCTGTGTGGCACGACTCTCCTGAGCGCAGACCTCGGAGCCGATCGGGTGCACGTGCACACGCTGGAGCATGGGCGACTCGTGCGCACGGCATCCGTTGCGCTTCCCCCCGGCACCGGGCCGCGAGACCTGATTGCGCACGCGGGTCGCTCGATCCTGCTCGGTGAATTGGATGGCGGCGTGTTTGCCCTCGACGAGCGTGGGCGGATCACTGCCGCGGGCAGTGTCTCCGAAGTCTGGGTCGAGGGAGATCACGCCGCGGGATTCGCGATCGCCACCTCGGGCAGATTCCTCTACACGGGACTTCGTGGTTCCAACCGCATCGCCGTGTTCCGAGCGGCTGACCTGAGCCCGGTTGCGACTGTCTCCTGCGGCGGGGACTGGCCGCGGCACCTGTGTCTGATCAACGGGGGTGACACAGGGGACGTGCTTTTTGTGGCCAATCAGCTCTCGCCCACGGTGGCGGTGTTCGGGCTCGACCCGAGCACAGGAATTCCGTTCCCGCTCGGCTCACCGGTGAATGTTGCATCGCCGACCTTCCTGTTGCCGGTAACATAAGCACGTCGATTCAGCGGTGAGCACTGCGCCAGACCGATCGCATGCGTGATTTGCTGCACTGCGTTCCTTTGGTAAAGTAATGAAGCTGTTTCAGCAATCCTCGATAGCTCAATTGGCAGAGCATCGCACTGTTAATGCGGCGGTTCTTGGTTCGAGTCCAAGTCGGGGAGCTCGATTGCCGCACGGGGCTCCACCCTCTGCGGCTTTCGTCGTTAACGCCTGTGTCTGGCTGTACTCCCGGAGGAGTAACCTGCCGCCTTCGCGGAGCGGATGCCGCGGGCAAGACCCGCAACTACGATCGACCCATGCCCGCTCACGCTCGTTTCCCCAGCGCCCGCCGGGCGAATGGGAAAACAGTGCGTGCCTGCGAGCGCGCCCTCAAGCGCCGACATGAGCCGTGGCACGACATGGAGACCTGGCATACCCAGCGTCAATTCTCCAGGGGCTCGCGACGAATTCGGCTGATTCTCCCTGTAATCGTGTCCCTCTTCGTTCAGATTCCGGCGGTGTTCTTCCGTTTTCGGCCGGGAACCGGGCTCGTTCACTCCGGTGTCTGGACAGACCCGAAGCTGCTGGAAGTCAGTCTCACTCTTTCGCTCCTCGGCCCCCTCGCACTTCTCGCCGCCCGTCGGTTCCCGGCTGCCGTCGTCGCGATCACCGCCGCGGCGGGCGGGGCCGATCTCCTCTGGCTGAATAACTCGGATCATCCGCCCTATGTCGCCCTGGCGTTCGCCATCGTGTCTGCCGTCATGCGAGATGCCCGGATCTGGGCCTGGATTTCGGTGGGCACAGCGTGGATACTCACGCTCGCGACCGCGCTCGCGCTGGGAATCGATGTGTCACCGCCACGAATCGCGGCGGTGACTCTCGGCATCCTGATCGTGCTGGGCGTGGGGGAGGGGCTGCGCACGCGGCGAGAGCAGTTTGCCGAGATGTCCCGTCGGATCGCCGAGCGCAAGCAATCCGAGGTGCAGGCCGAACGCGTGCGGATCGCCCGCGAGCTACATGACGTGCTCGCCCATTCGCTCAGCCAGATCAATGTGCAGGCCGGTGTGGGACTGCATCTGATGGATAAGCAGCCGGAGAAGGCCAAGGCGGCCCTTGCGAGCATCAAAGAATCGAGCAAGACCGCCCTCGACGAGGTGCGTTCGGTGCTCGGGATCCTTCGAGCCGAGGGAGGGGCCGACCCCAGCGCTCCTCTCGTGCCAGAGCCAAATCTCTCTCGGCTCACCGGGCTCGCGGCGTCGATCTCTTCCCAGGGCATCGCGGTCGACGTGCGCAACATGATCGAGACCGCGCCGAGTGCGGCCGTGCAGCTTGCGCTTTATCGCATCGCCCAGGAATCGCTCACCAATGTCGTGCGCCATGCGAAGGCGACCGCCGTGAGCGTGGTCGCTTGCGACTCCGAGGGCGGCTACCTCCTCGAGATCACCGACAACGGCATCGGAACTCCACCGCGGCAGGACTCCGGCGGTCGCGGCCTCCTCGGCATGCACGAGAGGGCGGACCTACTCGGTGGCAGCCTCACGGCCGGGCCCGGCGAAGCGGGCGGATTCTGCGTCTCCGCGCGCATTCCGCATGGCGCTGTTCCGACCGCTTTCCTGTCCGGTGCGCCGGATCCCCTCGCATCCGAGGAGCCTTCCCCGGCGGGCGTCCCTGCGGAGCCCGCTTCTCCCACTCGCCCGACATCGAAGGACTCCGCATGATCCGCGTCGCAATCGCCGACGACCAGCAACTCATCCGTGGCGGATTCCGGTCCCTCCTCGAGGCGGAAGCGGATCTTGACGTCGTGGGCGAGGCCGGCACTGGCGCCGAAGCGGTCGCGCTCGTCACTCGGGAAAAGCCGGATGTCGTGCTCATGGATATTCGCATGCCCGATGGCGACGGTATCTGGGCGACCGAACAGATCGTGGCGAACCCGGCGCTTGCGGGCACGCACATCGTGATCGTGACGACCTTCGAACTCGACGAGTATGTTGCACGGGCGATCCGCGCGGGCGCAAGCGGGTTTCTCGTGAAAGACACGGAACCCGAGGAGTTGATCCGTGCCGTTCGCGTGGTTGCGGGCGGAGAGGCCCTCCTCTCGCCCGGGGTCACCAAGCGGCTGCTCGAGCGCGTCGCCGGTTCGCTCAAAGAGGCGCCCGACACCTCCCAGCTTGCCGTCCTCACCGAGCGTGAGCGTGAGGTGCTCAGCCTCGTGGGGCACGGACTGACCAATGATGAAATCGGCCGCCACCTCTTCCTCAGCCCGCTCACGGCGAAGACCCATGTCTCACGCATCATGTCAAAGCTTCTCGCGCGGGACAGGGTGCAGCTCGTGGTGGTGGCCTATGAGACCGGTCTCGTGCGCGCGGGGTACCAGGAGTAATCCCACCGCCGGTGCTGACTCTGCTTCCCGGAGTAGCCAGGGGTCAGCGTGTGCTCCCCGCGTTGTAATGAACAGCATCCACGGGGCAGATTCGCTTCGCCGTTGGGGCGACGAGTGTTTTCGATAACGGTTCCACCGGCTTCCGCCACAGGGACCCCCACAGAAACGGACACATCGTGCTCGCAACACTCGCTCTCCACGGCCCCGCAGCCCATTTGGTCGGACTCTGGGTCGGCGGCGTCGGATTCTTCTTCCTGCTCATCCCGCTCTTCTGGATCGCGCTCTTCGCGATCGTGATCTCGGTCGCCCGCCGGCGTCGTTCCTCATGGTTCGCGCAGAACGGAGGATACTTTCACCCCGGCTTCGTCGGCGGTGTCGGTGGCGGCAACTGGGGTGGTCCGTCCCGCGCAGCAGAGTCGACCCTTGCCGAGCGATTTGCGCGGGGTGACATCGATGAGAAGGACTATCGTGCGCGTCTCGAGGTTCTACAGGCGAACGCCCGGCCGCAGCCGCCCGTGACGTAGCTCCTGGCCCGCTCGCTATGGATTCGATAACCCATGGGTTCGACAACTCATGGGTTCGACGGCTATGTGGCCCGATAGTTCCCGAGCGGCTGATGGTGTGAATCGGGGCAGCACGTCGCTGCCGCTGGTTCGCGATAACCTCAAGGTGACAGCAGGTCGTTGTCAGCCAGTCGTTGTCAGCCAGAGGGGGAACAGAGTGAACATCTGGCTGCAGCAGCATCCGATGCTGGTGATAATCCTTCTCAGCGCAACATCCGCGATTTTTTTCGTGCTTTCGATCGTCTTTCTCGTGCTTTGGATTCGTGCTGCCCGTGAGCGGCGTCGCCAGTACTTCACCCGGGTCGATGCCGAGCGTGACAACCTCGATCTCGAAGCCTCACTTCAGGAACAACTCGGCAAGCTACGCATTGTTCGCGAACTGCACGAGGTGGCGGTGCACTCCGTCTCGACGATTGTCAGCCAGGCCGATGGAGCGCAGTATGCCGCCACCGCGGATGCCGGAGCCGCCGTGCGCGCTTCAGCCACGATCGCCGAGGCCGCCCGCTCGACGCTTGCGGACCTGCGCCGGGTGATGACGATCGTCGGCGGTCCGGTCGACGACACGTTGCCGCATCCCCGTACCGACATGACCCGCGAGCTTTTCGACGTGATGAGGGATGCGGGCCTCGAGATCACCTTCTCCGAGAATGGCGAGCCCTTCATTCTCGGGGATGGCCCGCAGCTCGCGGTATTCCGCATTGTGCAGGAGTCGCTCTCCAATGCGCTCAAATATGGTGGAGCCGGCACGCGAGTGCGCATCACCTCAACTTGGACTGATGAGGGGCTCCAGGTGGTGATCGATGACGACGGGGTTCGCGCGGCCGCTCGTCGTGAGGGACTCGACCCCGACAAACTCGCGCAGAGTCGCACTTACACCTTCCAGGATGACTTGGATGCCCTCACCGAGGTCGTAGTCGGCCCAGGGATGAGCGAGATGCGCGAGCGCGCCGCCCTGTACCGGGGCATCCTCAACGCCAAGATGCTGCCCGGTGTTGGCTTCACTGTGTCGGCGGTATTCCCGTCGATCCGCTATGACAACGGCGTGCACGGAGTGAATCTGCGCGATGGCCAGGACTGAACCCGGCCCCTCCGAAGACGATCAGGCAGCCGACGATCAGGCGGCCGACGATCAGGCAGTCTCGCGCGCGTCCCGCTGGAACACGGATGACCTCGCCACCGCTCGTAAGGGTGTGGCCGTGGGGCTTGCCGCGGCCGCCTACGGTATCTCCTATGGGGCTTTGGCAGTTGCTGCCGGACTTGATGTCTGGCAGACCTGCGTGATGAGCCTGTTGATGTTCACCGGAGGCTCGCAGTTCGCTCTGGTCGGGGTTATCGCCACCGGGGGAGTGGCAGCCGGGCCAGCGGCCATCGCGAGTGCCGCCATCCTCGGTATTCGCAACGGTATCTACGGCATCCGCGTCGCTCCGATCATCGGCGCCGGCCGGTGGCGCCGATTCGCTGCGGCCTGGGTAACCATCGACGAGTCCTCCGCAGTTGCCACCAGCCAGCCAACGCTTCGCAGCCAGCGCCTGGGCTTCTGGGTGACTGCACTTTCAGTTTTCATTGGATGGAACCTCACCTCGCTCCTCGGTGCGCTCATCGGCAATGCCCTGGGCGACGTGCGCGTGTACGGTTTGGATGCTGCCGCCGCCGCTGCCTTCCTCGGCCTGCTATGGCCCCGCCTGCGCCAATTGCAGACGATCGCCGTCGCCGCCGCCGCCGCTGTGATCGCCGCGGCAACCACTCCGGTGTTGATTCCTGGATTGCCGGTTCTCGTTGCGGGAATCGTCGCGGTAATCGTGGGCGGGTTCAACTGGTTCGGCAGTCCGAGTCCCCAACTTGATCCCCCGGGAATTCCGACGTGACCCTGTTCCCTCCTGCCCGAGTGCAGCGCATGACAAAATTCGCTCATGGCCGGCGCCCTCTCACGGCCGTGCCCTCTCGTGACCGGCGCCCTCTCGTGATCCGTGCCCTCTCATGACAGGCGTACTCTCATGACCGGCGCACTCTCATGACAGGCGCACTCTCATGACCGGCGCACTCTCATGACACTGTGGCTCATCGTGATCATCGCGTCCTTGGCGTGTCTGTCGCTCAAGATCGCCGGGTACCTCGTGCCTGCTTCCCTCCTCGAGAAGCCCGCCCCGGCCCGGATCGCCAACCTGCTAACTGTTGCACTACTCGCCGCACTGATCGCGGTGCAGACCCTTGGCTCAGGAAACCGCATCGTCATCGATGCGCGACTTCCCGCGCTGGCCGTAGCTGCTGTACTGCTCGCGCTGCGAGTGCCGTTTATCGTCGTCGTGATCGCGGCGGCAGCGGTGGCCGCCCTCATCCGAGCAGTCTTCTAGCGCGGAAAACCCCATTCGGCCATACTCGGCCCACATCCCGTCGCCCACACCCCGCCTAGGCCCTGAGCAGTCTCAGATCGCGAAGGGCGGAGCTCTTCGAGGGCATGAGACGTGGCCGCTGTTCCGCATCAACCTCTCGGGGCGGAATCAGCCAGAATCCCGCGTCATCCCGCACGATCTCCCAGCCGTTGTTGTGAACAAGCAGGTGGTGATATCGGCACAACAGCACTCCATCCAGGATGTTGGTCTCGCCGTGATCCCGTTTCCAATGTTGTGCATGATGCGCCTCGCACCAACGGGGTGGCCGATCACAGTCCCCGAACATGCACCCGCCCTGCGCGGCGGCGAGCGCGATCCGTTGTCGTTGTGAGTACAGCCGCTGCTCGCGGCCGAGATCGAGGGGGCGACCTGATTCGTCGAAATCGAGCTGCACCGTGCCGGATTCGCAGGCAACGCGTTCCACAGTCTGAAGGGAAATCGGAATATCGCATCCTTCGATACGTCCATGACCCTGCTTGGCCTCGAGGGCCGCCCTGGTGACCAGAACCCGCACCGATGGCTGTCGAGAGCCGACGATTCGCCTGCTCTCACCGGTCTCCGCGCTCACTGCAATCCGAAGCAATTGCGTAAAGGAATCGTGCACATACTGGTCCGTGGTGCGCTCATCGGAAGAGATCCCCTCGGCCCAGGCCTTGTCGGCGTCATTGACGAAGCGCACGCCTCCACGGCGGGGCGACGTGAGCGAGTCGTAGACGTCGTCCCAGAAGGCGGCGGACTCGATATCCGGGTCGATTATGTACCGCGGGAGCCCATTGGGCCGCCGTGTGCGGCGCACAGACCGCTCCTCGAACGCCGCCCGCTCGCGATCAGCGATGCCGGCCTCGTCTAGATCGTCTCGTGCGCGGCGAGCACGGCGCAACAACTCGTCCGCATCGACCTGTGCTGCCTCGATCACAAGGAGGTGGGCTGCGCTCAGAAGATCATCAGGGGTCACCGCACCAGTACGTTCGGATGGTGAGCCGAGCCCGCTGCGGATCGCACGAGCGGCATCCACCGAGAGGCTTCCCGCCGCGACAGCCGCGCCGACCTCCCGAAACCATGGTTCGGCACTCGACACAGCCCCAACGTCTCCGGAGTCACGTGCCATCGTGCCCACCTGAACGAGGGCGGACGCATTGTGCGCCGTCGACTTGGTCTCGTGGCGAATTAGGGCCTCAGGAGTTCGAAAACCCTCTCGTTGGGCGAGCCCGGCATAACCGAGCTCGGGCCGGGACCGATGACCGATCTCGCCCGCAACAACCGCAGCGCTGGCCCCGATTCCGCGGGCGAGGTCAGAAAGCTCGCGTTGGATGCGGAGCAAATCGGAGTCGGAAAGAGTATTCACCAATCGAGAGCATCCCGCCACGAGACTAAGCGCTCGACGCGCGCCATCAAGCGATGCGTCGAATGACTCCTCCGGGGAGTGTTCGAACAAAGCTTCGTTTAATGGCATACCTCGAGTGTTTCAGAATCGAATACAGATCGAAAGCCTTCTGTCGAATCTGTGGACAAGGAGTTGGTCGGGGCGGTGTGGAGGAGAAGTCGGGTTCACACGAGAGCAGAGGCCACCGCGACACCCCTATCCCTCGAGGTCGTCGATCCCCGGCGTCCAGCTCAACCCGGGCTCGCCCCAGCCACTCTTCTTAACCGCCTTTGCCGCAGCCTTACCCGCCGCGTGATCGAGACGGTCCACGTAAAGCACGCCCTCGAGATGGTCGTATTCGTGCTGGAAGATACGGGCGAGCCATCCTTCCGCTCGAATCTCGAAGGGCTTCTGGTCAAGATCGACAGCCGTGAGGATGGCGAGTTCCGATCGCCGGAGCGGATACCGCTCGCCGGGCACCGAGAGGCAACCTTCGGATTCCTTTTCTTCATCTGCCGGTCCAATTGGCACCGGGCTAACCCACAGGATGGGGTTGATCGCGACGCCGCGCCAGACGGTGTCGTCATCATCCGTCCAGTTGAATACGAAGAGGCGAAGCGGGATGTCGACCTGCGGCGCCGCGAGCCCCACGCCCGGTGCGGCTTCCATCGTCTCGAACATGTCGGCGACAAGGGTCGCCAGAGTGAGATCGAAGGACGTGACTTCGGATGCGCGGGCATGGAGCACGGGATTGCCCGTGATTTGAATCGGGAGGACGGCCATTCGCCAAGAATATCGGAGGGCCAGCGGGTAGGGTCGTGCCGTGACGCCAGACCTCAGTGCCATTTCGGACCAGATCTCCATCACCCCGTATCAGGCGCTAGGTATTCCGATTGCACTGGTGGGGGCAGTTTTTCTTGCCCTGGGCGCGCAGTTCCAGCATCGCGGCGTGACCAAAGTCGACGGCCTGACAACGGAGTCTTCTACTGCAGGTCTGAATCTCGGCCAGCTCCTGCTCCTGCTTCGTCGACCCTCGTGGGTGATCGGCACCCTGATGCTCGGCCTCGCGGTCGTTTTCCAGCTCACTGCCCTGATTTTCGCGCCGCTCATCGTCGTTCAACCCCTGGGTGCAATCGCGCTGATCGTTACCGCGATCGTCAATGCGAGGGTGTCCGGTGTGAAGCTGAAGCAGGATGCCATCCGGCCCATCATTTTCTGCGTCGGAGGCGTCGCGTTATTCGTCACCTTCGCCACGATCTTTGCCCGGTCGAAGGAGATCACCCAGACCGAGCTGGTGACCGTGCTCGTGCTGCTCGGCGTCGTCACTGTCGCATTCGCGCTGCTGTTCGCTTTTCTGCGCAAGAAATTCGGTGCGCTCATCTACATCGTCGGCGCCGGCGTTCTGTATGGATTCGTCGCCACTCTCGCCAAAGTCGTCATTGACCGGGTGCACACGATCATCATCAACGGCGCGCAGGGATTCGAGTGGCTCACCATCGCCTGCGTCGTAGCCCTTCTCGCGGCCACGGTACTCGGTGGCTACTTCGTGCAGACCGCCTATTCTTCCGGCCCTCCGGATCTCGTGATCGCCGGTCTCACCGTGATCGACCCGATTGTCGCGGTCTCGATCGGCGTCATTGTGCTGCAGGAAGCATCCACGGCGCCCTGGTTCGCGATCCTCGCTTTTGTTGTGGCGGGAGCCCTCGCCGTATACGGTGTGGTGCAACTGTCGAAGCGACAGCCCGAAGCCGCCGCTAGGCTGTGACCGATGGTTTCAACTGCAAGGGATGCTTAAGACTTTGTCCGACACCCCGCACAACTCCCCAACGGACGCGAAGGCACCCCTTCGTATCCTGATTGGCGCCGACACCTTCCCTCCCGACGTGAACGGAGCCGCCAATTTCGGCTCCCGGCTCGCCGCCGGACTCACCGAACGCGGTCACACCGTGCACGTTGAAGCTCCGGCATTCAACGGCACCCGCGGCGCGTTTCTCGAGAAGCATGACGGCGCCGAATTCGTGGTGCACCGCGTCTACTCCTGGCGCTGGTATCCGCACGACTGGCTACGATTCGTGTTGCCCTGGCGCAGCCAGGCCCATGCCGCGCAAATCCTCGACGAGGTCAAGCCGGATGTCGTGCACATCCAGTCGCACATCGTCGTGGGCCGGGGACTCGCCCGACAGGCCGCGAAGCGGGGCATCCGCGTGATCGCCACCAACCACTTCATGCCAGAGAACATCATCGATCACACCCGATTGCCCTATTTTGCGCGCAAGTGGGCCATTCGCACCGCCTGGAAGGATGCCGCGTCCACCTTCGCTTTTTGCGAAGCGGTGACGACGCCCAGCCGCAAGGCCGCAGAATTCCTCGAGACCGAGACCAATCTCGAGCACGTTCATGCCATTTCCTGCGGGATCGATGCGGCGCTGTATACGGCGAACTTTGAGCCACGGACGAAGAACCGGGTGATCTTCGTCGGGCGTGTTTCGGGTGAGAAGCACCTCGAGGTGCTCATGAGGGCGATCGCGCAGATCGACCTGGCCCTGGATGTGCAGCTCGAGATAGTGGGCACTGGAGACCAAATGAACCAACTCAAGCAGCTCACCCGCGAACTCGGCATCGACGAGCGCGTCACCTTCACTGGCTACGTGACGGATGAGCAGCTTCGGGCTGCTCTCACGCGTGCCACGGTCTTCGCCATGCCCTCGATCGCCGAGTTGCAGAGCATCGCGACAATGGAGGCCATGGCCTCTGGCCTGCCGATCGTTGCCGCCAACGCGATGGCGCTTCCGCACCTCGTGCACGAGGGGGAGAACGGCTACCTCTTCGATCCGGGCGACGCGAAGGACCTGGCAGATAAACTCAGCCGCGTTCTGAGCCTGCCTGATTCGGAGTTGCGCCGGATGAAGGAAGCAAGCCTGCGCTACATCGCGGCCCACGATATCCAGCGCACGCTGTCCATCTTCGAGCAGCTCTACCGTGGCGAGAAAGTCACGGACCCGGTGACGGATGCGTCGCTCGACGAGCAGGTCAGCTGAGGCCGCCTGCCTGACGCTCGTGGGCGCACCAGCCTGTATCGTGGTGTCGCACCGTTTCTCTCGAGCGCTGCGGGGCGATAGCTCAGCTGGTTAGAGCAGCGGACTCATAATCCGTCGGTCGCGGGTTCAAGTCCCGCTCGCCCCACTAATGTTTGCATGCGAAGTAGGCCGCTCGGCCGCATAGCTCCAGAAGCAGATCCCCTCCAAACCCCCTCCTGCGTGTCTTTCTCTCAACTATGCTTCGGATGTGTGCAGCTGCCATCACATCTAAGCAGGGAGTAGACATGTCGACTGTCATCGACGCGGGCGCTGAAGCGGTTACCGAATCCCGCGAGGACAACGATGCAACTAATGATGAAGCAGACATTCCCGATGCAGACGAGGGACCTGCTATAACCAGAGCTGCTGGCGGAACAGGGCGCAAACGTAGGACATGAACTGCGCGGGGCTTCCCGGCGTCCTCGTTCATCGAGGCCTTGCCGTTAGCGGAAGCCATTCAGGCGTTCGCGGCCGGACAAAAAATTCGGCGGCTCACACTCTTCGAACAGCTAGGTCGATCGGCCGAGAGCGGCACGAGCCGACAGCTGGTCACAAACTCGAACCAATATGGATTGACCAAAGGCAACTACACCTCCGAGTACATCGAGTTGACAGAGGTGGGGAAGCTTGCGGCGGGAGATGCGTCGCTCGGACGGGCACGACACGCCGCCCGACTTCAACTTGCCATCGCCAAGATCGCCGCCTTCAACGCCCTTTAAGAGCAGTTCAAGAACAGTGGGCTCCCGGCCAGCTCTGTCATGCGTGACTTCGCAATCGAGCAATCGCTTGCTGCCGAAGATACTGCTGATGAGTGCGTTGAGACTTTTCTGGCCAACGCACGCGACCTCGGACTCTTGACCAATTATGCAGGTGCGGAACGCCTGCTCACGTTTGAGATCCTTCTCGACGAGCTGAGCAATGCCGTCCCGGCCACAACGGGAGGTCAAGTGTCGCAGACGCCGCATGACGTCCCGGTCGATGTAGCGAAATCGTCGCCGAGGATCGTCGGACCGGGCTCATCCCCCGCACAGGTGATAGCTGAGAGTTCCGACTTATCCAACGTCTGCTTCCTAGTCACGCCAATTGGCTATGAGGGCTCCGAGCAGCGCCAACACGCAGACCTTATGTTGGGCTCGTTAATCGGGCCCGCGCTCGCGACGCTGGGCATGCGACTAGTTCGGGCCGACAAAATCTCTACACCTGGCCTCATTACCAGCCAGGTAATCGACCATCTCGTGCGTGCGCCGCTGGTAATCGCGGATCTGTCTTTCGGCAACCCGAATGTGTTCTACGAACTGGCCCTTCGGCATGCTTCGCGTAAACCAACCGTGCAGGTCATCCGGACAGGTGATCCTCTACCATTCGACGTTGGTCAATTTAGAACAGTCACAATAGATACGACCAGCATCTACACGCTGGTCCCGCAGATCGACACGTATCGCGCGGAAATAGCTCGGCAGTGCCGTTCAGCGATGGACGGACAGAACGAAGCCGAGACCCCTCTGTCTCGCTTCTATCCGACATTCTGGGACCAGTTCGGTGCGGGCCCCGGTTCCTGATCGTTGCGCTCCGAACTGCCTCCCAGGTATTCATCCAGACGGTCCATGTCTGCGGCGAAGTCGTCCGGTAAGAAATGTAGGTAGACCTTATAGGTAGTCACGGTGTCGGTGTGGCCGAGCACACGGGCAACCCTCGCCAACGGCATCCCCGAAGCGGCAAACAGGCTCGCTGCGGTGTGGCGCAGGTCGTGAAAGCGGAGGTCGGCAAGTCCGAGCTTTTTCGCGGCGGGACGAAAGCGGTTCCGATAGAAGCTTTCGTAGTCGAGTCGCTTTGTCCAGTCGAGCGAGCCGCGATAGTCGCCGTACCCTCCGTAGAACCGACCCGGGCAAAGCAACGCTGTCGAGTCGGCGGCGTTGGAGTGGTTGGCGATGTACGCGGTAAGTGACTTAACTAACTCCCGCCGTAACGGGACCGATCGGATGGACTTCTCAGATTTGAGGGAGCCCTCCTCCCAGCCGGCAGAGGTGCGCACCGAGGTCCTGCGCACTTCTAGCTGTCTTTGCATTAGGTACACATCTCGAATCTGTAACGCCTGAATCTCCCCTGAACGCAGACCTGTGTATGCGGCGAGACGGACGAACAAACCGTCGGGAGCGTAACTGTCGAGTTCCGTAGCCAGCGCTTCAATATCTATGGGGGAGAGAAAAATCGGCTCGAAGCGGTCTCCATCGACTCGGCCCGCTTCTCGAGTCCAACTATTGCTGCGCCGCGTGTCGGGCTCTCAGTCGTGAACGCCTCGAGTGTCCGCCACAAGCGATGTTTTGCCGGCAGAAGCCATTCAGTTCAGAGCGGTTGTCGGAGTTCCAACGACGCCCCGCCCAAGAGATCTACGTT
>JANYIZ010000217.1 GCA_025408445.1 Frigoribacterium sp.
GTGCGAGACGATGACCGCGGCGCCGTGGAATCCGCGAAACCAGGCTTCGAGCCATTCGACGCCCGCAACGTCGAGAAAGTTCGTCGGTTCGTCGAGCAGCAGCACATCCGGGTCTTCGAGCAGGATCTTGGCGAGCGCCGCACGGTTTCGCCAGCCTCCCGAGAGCTCGTCGATCGCACATACCCGGTGCGCCTCGGTGAAGCCGAGGGTCGTGAGAGCAGTGTCGATGCGACGGCGGTAGTCCCAGCCATCCAGTCGATCCATCTCGCTGAACAGGTCGGACTGGCGGTGGATGAGCGGGTCGAGGTCTGCCGACGGGTCGGCGGCGATCTCCGCATCGATGGCCGCGAGCTCGGCCTCGATGATGGCGATCTCTCCGAAGAGGCCCTCAAGCACCTCGACGATAGTCGCGGCTCCGTCGAGCTCGGAAAACTGCGAGAAGTACCCGATGCGGGTGCCGGGGTCGATAGTGACCGTGCCGGAGTCGGGGGTCACCTGTTCGAGGATGAGTTTGAGGATGCTGGTCTTGCCGGAGCCGTTGCGTCCGATCATCCCGACCCGGTCGCGGCTTTCGAGCCGGAAGAAGGCCTCACGCAGGATCGGCGTGTTCTCGAAGCGGAGTTCTACGTCGTTCAGGCGAACCAGGCTCATGCTGTCCTTTCGAGGGCGAAGACCGCGGCGGGCCGCATCGAACTCTAGCCGAGGGTCCTTGCGGGGGTGTCGGCCAGCCGCAGTGCCCTTCGCTCCACGACCACCTCCCGTTTTTCCTATCACCGTCGTGTGCAAACACTGCGGTGGTAAGAAAAACGGGAGGTGGTTGGTTGGTGAGCCAAGGCTCAGCGACGGCCGAAACCGACAGCCAGCTCTTCGAACACGGCGTGAGCCCGGTCGAAACGGGCAAGCGGGCTGGCCTGACCCATCCAGAGGGACTGCAGGTCAGCGAAGTCGCGACGAGCTGCCTCGGCCCGAAATTGGCCGGTGAGCCAGTTCTGCGCGGGGAACGTTGCGACATGACCACCCTGTTCGATCGCGCGGACGGCACGGTTTGGGATACCTCGGGCGAGGCGTCCGCTCAGTGCACGGGTCAACACCGTCGAGTGCGCCGCCGCGTCGATGATCGCCGTGCGGTAGGAATCGTTCACCGCTGACTCTCGAGTGCGAAGAAAGGCTGTACCGACCTGCACGCCACTGGCTCCCAGCGCCAGGGCTGCGGCGACACCGCGGCGATCGGCGATACCTCCGGCGGCGATCACCGGCACGCTGATCGCATCGGCAACCTGCGGCACGAGCGCGAAAGTGCCGACGAGTGAATCCTCGGCACGCTGCAGGAACGACACGCGATGACCTGCCGCCTCGGCACCCGACGCGACGACCGCATCAACGCCGCCCTGCTCGAGAGCTACCGCCTCATCCACTGTCGTCGCCGTGCCGAGCACCAGGATGCCCCGCTCTCTCGCGCGTGAAACGACATCCGTCGGCGGGACGCCATAGACAAAACTGAGTACCGCGGGTCGAGCCGCGAGAGCGGCTTCGATCTGCTCGTCGAACGAAGGAATGAACCGATCCGGGCGCGCCGGAGGTTCGATCCCGAGCTCGTCGTAGAACGGCTGAAGCTGGTGGCGGGATGCGTCGAATTCCTCTGGCGTGCCATCCGCAACGTCGTCGAGCGGAAGCCACAGGTTCAACAGAAATGGGCGCGACGTTTCAGAGCGAAGCCGCGCCGCGGTCTCCGAGATACGTTCAGCGGAGTAACCGTACAGTCCGTACGATCCCAGTCCACCCAATTCGCTGACCGTCGCCGCGAGGCTGACGGACGACACGCCCCCGAACGCGCCAAGCACGATGGGCAGGTCGACCCCCAGAAGATCCGTCAGCTCGACCGACATCGGTCGTCCTCGCACTTTCTCCAGTGGTTCTTTCTCTGAAAGAGGTGTTCCGTCACGTCTTCTTCACGACCGTAAGCAGAATCACCGAATCTTCCACCGAATCGAGGGAGTGCGTTCGGTCAGGCACGATCATCAGGTCGCCGGGTGATCCGTTCCAGGTCACCTCTCCGGCACGGAGCAGCACCCGCCCGACGAGAACCTGAATGGTCGCCTCTCCGGGATTCTCATGCTCCGACAGGCCCTCACCCGCGCGCAATGCGATCAGGGTCTGGCGAAGCTGATGCTCATGTCCTCCGAAGACTGTGCTCGCGCTGCGCCCGTTGGAGGCGGTGAGCGCGTGTGCTAGTTCGTGCCGAGCCAGTGCCGTAAGCGAGGTCTTTTGCATGGCTCCCAGTGTCCTCCTCTTCGGCCGGATGTGGCCCTCTTGACATCAGGAGGAGGATCAAGGGGTCGGAAGGAGCGACGTGACACAGAATGACCGGGTGCAGGACGGGGGCGAGTGCGGCGATGCCGCGTGCTGGCTGTCGAAGGTCTGCACCGAGTGCGGCGCCCTTCTGGAAGCAGCGGTGCCGATGCCGTGCTGGCGGTGCGGGCTGACGCCCGAGCGAGCGCAGGTCGATTTCTGACCAAAGCCCACCCCTTCGCCCAGCCGCGCGGATCCAGTTGCAACCAGCCGGGCGTCCGATTCGAATCAATCCTCCACGTGCGCGCATCCTGCGTCAGGATTGAAACATGGCGGCCTCTCTCGAAACCGGCGCGGATCCCTCTCTGCGGGAAACGCGGCAGATCGCGCACGAGCTCGGCGTCGATCCCGGAACCGGCCTCGGAACGGCCGAAGCACAACGACGGCTCGAAGCAGACGGACCCAACGAGCTGCGCGGTATCCCGCCGGTGCCGGTCTGGCGCAAATTCGTCTCCCAGTTCCACAATCCGCTGATCTACCTGCTCCTGGCTGCGGTGGCCGTCTCCCTGGCTGCCTGGCTGGTCGAAGGCGCCGACGGGCCGCCGATCGACTCGATCGTGATCGCCGCCATCGTGCTTCTCAATGGGATCCTCGGATATGTGCAGGAGGCGCGCGCTGACGACGCCGTTGCGGCCCTCGGCGCCATGACTACCGCCTCCAACACCGTACTGCGGGGCGGCGAACTGGTGACCGTGCCGTCGGCCGAGCTGGTGCGCGGAGACATCCTCACCCTGTCCGAGGGCGACGCCGTCGGCGCGGATGCTCGGCTGCTCTCCGGGAGTGGATTGCGCGTCGCCGAGGCCTCCCTCACCGGCGAGAGTGAAGCCGTGACGAAGCATCCGGACACCCTTCCCGACATGGTTTCACCGGGCGACCGCCTCAACATGGTGTTCAAGGGAACCGCGGTGGCCCAGGGCGTGGGGCGCGCGATCGTCACTGCCACCGGCATGGACACCGAGATGGGCGCGATCGCCCGGATGCTCGATGCGACTGTCGAAGAGCCAACGCCCTTGCAGACCGAACTCAACCGCCTCGGCAAGATGCTTGGACTCATCGTGACAGTGATTGCGATTGTCGTCATGCTGACGATCATCCTCGTCAATGGTGTCAGCACCCCGCGCGATCTGGTGGTGGTGCTGCTGCTTGGCGTCTCGCTCGCCGTCGCTGCGGTGCCAGAGGGCCTGCCCGCGATCCTGTCGGTCGTGCTTGCAATCGGCGTACAGCGGATGGCCACTCGCCACGGCATCGTGAAAAAGCTCAACTCCGTCGAGGCGCTCGGTTCGGCGTCGGTGATCTGCACCGATGAGACCGGCACCCTGACACGCAACGAGATGACCATCGAGCGGGTACTCACCGCCTCCGGGCGAGCGGATGTCACCGGCCTCGGGTATCGCCCCGACGGAGAGGTTCGCAGCGTCGGGCAGCCGCTCGGTGCGACCGCGACCGCGACCGACGCCTCCCTCCACTTCGAAACCCAATTGGTGCTCATCGCTGGGTCGCTGTCCAACAATGCACAGCTCACCGAGCGTGACGGGCACTGGAGCATTCAGGGAGACCCGACCGAGGCGGCCTTCCTCGTCGCCGCTCACAAACTCGCGGGCACCACCGGCCACGTCGACCGGTTCGAGCGCCACGCCGAGATCCCGTTCACGTCGGAGCGCAAGCTCATGACGACAGTCCAGCGCGAGAAGAAGCACGGCTCGATAGTGCTGTTCACCAAGGGTGCGCGGGATGTTCTCCTCCCACTTTGCACCCGGCTGCACCTCGGCCAGGAGGTCATTCCGCTCACCGAGGAGCTGCGCAAACGCGCGGCCGACGACATTCAGGCGATGTCGTCGGAGGCATTCCGAACGCTCGCAGTGGCCTATCGGGAGGCGGACCTCCCGATAACGTCCGACACCGATTTCACCGAATCGGTCGAGCACGACCTGATCTACGTCGGTGTCGTTGGTATCATCGACCCGCCTCGCGTCGAGGTGGCTGCAGCGATCGCCGAGGCGCACCGTGCGGGCATCCGGATCATCATGATCACCGGTGATCACCCCGCGACTGCGGCGCGGATTGCCGCCGACCTCGGCATCATCGAAACCGGCGGGCGGGCTGTGACCGGCTCAGAACTCGACACCCTCGACGACCCCGCCCTCTGCGAGGTCACCCGGGAGGTGTCGGTCTACGCGCGCGTCTCGCCGAAACACAAGCTGCGCCTGGTCGACGCCCTGCAGGCCGACGGCGAAGTCGTTGCGATGACGGGCGACGGCGTTAACGACGCACCGGCGCTGAAATCCGCCGACATCGGCGTCGCAATGGGGATCACCGGAACGAACGTGACCAAGGACGCCGCCCGCATGATTCTCGCCGACGACAACTTCGCCACGATCATCGCCGCCGTGCGCCAGGGCCGGAGGATTTTCGACAATATCAAGAAGTTCCTCCGCTACCTGCTCTCGTCGAACATGGGGGAAGTGCTCACCGTCTTCCTCGGCGTGGTCTTCGCCGGCTTCCTCGGCCTCTCCGGCGCCAGTGAGGGTGCAATCGCCGTGCCGCTGCTCGCGACGCAGATCCTCTGGATCAACCTGGTCACCGACTCCGGACCCGCCCTGGCGATGGGCGTCGACCGCGAGATCGACGACGTGATGGCGCGGGGGCCACGGTCGCTGCACGACCGGGCAATCGACGGACGCATGTGGGGCGGCATCCTGTCGATCGGTCTGGTGATGGCGGTGGCTACGCTGTTCGCGATCGACCTTTTCCTGCCGGGCGGCCTGGTGGAAGGCACGGACTCGCTCGCGGTGGCGCGCACGGCGGGATTCACGACGCTGGTATTCGCACAGCTGTTCAACACGCTCAACTCGCGCTCGGAAACGACAAGCGCCTTCCGGGAGCTGTTCGCGAACAAGTGGCTCTGGGGCGCCATCCTGCTCGCGATCGTGCTTCAGATCATGGTCGTTCAGGTGCCGCTCCTCCAGGCTGCGTTCGGCACCGCCCCGCTCGACCTCGCGCACTGGGGATGGTGCGTGGCGCTTGCGTCGACCGTGCTCTGGTTCGATGAGATTCGGAAGATCACGCTGCGGTGGCTCGCCAAGCGCAGAGCGTGCTGATCAGGTTGTGGGGGACCCCGGCACCTCGGCCCGACCGCCGGGCCTGGCGATGCGGATGCGAACAATACGGTACCCATCCGTCTTCAGCACCGTGAGGCGCACTTCGCCGACAACGACACAGTCGCCCTCCCGTCCGACCCGGCCGAGCCGGTCGAGCATGAATCCGGCGACCGTCTCATAGGGACCATCGGGCAGTTCCACCCCAGACATGGACGTGAGCTCGTCGAGGATGAGTCCGCCATCGATCTCGAGCGCCCCGCCGCCTTGCAGGGCGGAATCTTCCGGCTCCCTCTGGTCGTCGTACTCGCCATAGATCTCACCGACGAGTTCCTCCACCAGGTCTTCCATGGTGACGATCCCGTCGGTGCCGCCGTACTCGTCGAGCACGAGAGCGATCTGCTGGTTCTCGCGGCGCATGGTCGTGAGAGCATTCAGCACGGGAATCGATCCGGGAAGGGGCAGGATCGGGCGCATGATGTCGACGAGCGTCCGCCCGGTGTCCGGCCCGATCTCCGATTTCCCGCTCTGGGGGACATCCGAGGGGCGCGGCATCGCCGCCATCAGGTCACGGATGTGCACAAATCCGAGCACATCGTCAATCGACTCCCCCCTCACGGGAAACCTGGAGTGCGACAGTTCGAGGCTCACACGGTAAGCCTGTGCGACCGAGAGGCTACCGGAGAGAAACTCCACATCCGGGCGCGCACGCATCACTTCGACGAGTCGACGGTCACCGGCGCGGAACACATCGGTCAGGATGCTCCTGCTGTCATCCCGAAGGCCCGGTTGGCTCACGATCAGTTCGCGCACCTCATCCGCCGAGACCGCCTGGGCAGCCACGTGCGGGTCGCGTCCGAGCAGGCGCAACACTCCATTGGTGGAAACGGAGAGCAGCCAGATCACCGGGCGCATGATGACCGCGAGCACGTTGAGTCCCGGGGCGAGAACGCGCGTAAATGCCACCGGATGCTGCATGGCGAGGCGTTTAGGCACCAGTTCGCCGAACACGAGTGAGAGGTAGGCAATGAGAAGGGTCATGCCGATGAAGGCCACGACCGAGGCGGCACCGGCCTGAATACCCAAGCTTTCCAGAACCGGGACGAACTCGGGGGCGATCGTCGAAGCACCGTACGCGGAGGAAAAGAATCCGGCCAGAGTGACGCCGACCTGCACCGCGGAGAGGAACAGGTTCGGATTGCGCACGAGCACCCCGATCCTCTGTCCATCCGCACCGGTGGCCTCGATCTGGCTCACCTGGCTCGCGCGGAGGGTTACCATCGCCATCTCCGTACAGGAGAAGACGCCGCCGATCACAACGAACAGCAGCACCAGGAGAACATTGAGAAGGATTTCACCGTTCATGCCTCGACGCTACTCCGGGACCGACTGGCTCCCCCGTGACGCGGCACCGAGCATCCGCCCCGTTACTTTCTTCGTGGGCCCGGACCGGTTGCGCATCACAGGGCCGGGCCCGACAGGGCCGAAGGACCCTACCCTGCTGGCAGACTCGCGCGTAACGTCAACACATGACCACTACCGCCGCACTTCTCGTCGACGCCTTCGATCGAGTCAGGGACGCCGTTCATCACGCCGCCAAGGGGCTGAGTCCCGAACAGCTGTCGGCGCGGGTCGACGACGGCGCCAATTCCATCGGCTGGCTACTCTGGCATCTCAGCCGCATCCAGGACGACCATGTCGCAGCGGTTGCCGGTATTGAGCAGGCCTGGACCGCGGACGGTTGGGCCGGACGGTTCGCCCTTCCGTTTGACGTGAGTGCTACCGGATACGGCCACACTTCCGCTGATGTTGCCAAGATGGGAATTATCAGTCGCGACAAGTTCATCGGCTACCACGACGACGTGCACGACCGCACTGTGCGCTATGTCATGACCCTGACAGATACCGACCTCGACCATATTGTCGACCATCGCTGGACGCCGGTCGTGACGCTCGCGATGCGTCTTGTCAGCGTGATCAGCGACGACCTTCAACACATCGGCCAGGCGGCCTTCGTGCGCGGACAACTGGAACGACGCTCACCGCGCTGACGGGTCTCCGTGCGCGCTGCATCGGGGCGAATCCGTGGCGGGCGGGGTGCGCTGCCCTACCGCCCTCCGGCCCTCCCGTCCTCCCGTCCTCACCGCCCTCATCCACCGCCCACTTTTCTCACCACCTCCGTGTGTGAACACGGAGGTGGTGAGAAAAAGGGGAGATGGTTCGGCATGGAGCGAGGGTGGAGCGGGCCGAACCTAGTTGTTGAAGCGGAACTCCACCACGTCGCCGTCCGTTACTTGTCCCACGGCCCCACTCGATCGCGTCCGAATGAGATGAGGCGGTCGAGGAAGACCCGCGAGAATCCTCCGCGCGCAACTTCCAGGACCTCCTTCACAATCAGGTCGATTCGTTCGGCCTCGCTCCCCTCCATCGGCTCCGAGTCGAAGAGGATGAACCGCCCGACGTGTATGTCGAACGACCAGTCGTAGGCGGCGAGCAACGTTAGCGGCGCGCCGTCAGGGTTGCGAGGGGTGAAGGTCGCGACTGTCCCATGGAAGCCTCCGCCATCGCAAACCTCGACGGAGGTCGCCGGGTACTCGGCCGTGACCCGCGCAGCCACGGTGACTGCCAGCGCTCTCCCCCGATCGTCCTCCTTGATCATGGTTCTCCCAATACCTGACTGTGGCGGAACTCCACCGCGCCGCCTTTTTGCTGGTTGTGTCCTTTAACGTGGTGTATCGGATCTCGGTGAGCGTGTCGTCGCAGACGGCGACGGTCACCGCGTGATCCTTCGAGAGAAGTCTCAAATCCATCTCGAAAGGAACTACGACGATGACCGTCGCGCCCAGTATCGACCCTGCCCGCTCCCTACGTGTCAGGGTTGGGTGAGGCCAGTAGCTCAGAG
>JANYIZ010000218.1 GCA_025408445.1 Frigoribacterium sp.
GGCCAATTCCTGCGCCAGACCGATGACCCGTGCCGAGGCATCAGCAAGACGGGATGGGTCCAGCCTGCCGTCATCGAGCGCGCGAACGAGCGCCCGCTCAATCGAATCGAGCTGCCCGTCGGAGTTTTCCGTGCCGATGCAGAGCAGGTCACAGCCCGCGATCACCGCACGCACCGCGGCCTCGGGGATTCCCATCTCACCGCTTGCTCCCACCATGTCGAGTGCATCAGTCACGATCACTCCATCGAACCCCAGTTGGTCGCGGAGCAGTCCCTGCAGCACGATGGACGAGAACGTCGCAGGAAAGACCGGGTCAAGCAGGGGCACGCTGATGTGCGAGGTCATAATCGTCCGCACCCTCGCGGCGATGGCCGCCACGAACGGCACGAGCTCGCGTGCGCGCAACTGTTCGAGCGACCGGGTGATCACCGGCAGGTCGAGGTGAGAATCGAGCGCGGTATCGCCGTGTCCGGGGAAGTGTTTTGCAGTGCCCCCGATACCCGTCGACTGAAGTCCCCGCACCCACGCGGCACTGTGACGAGCGACGAGCTCGGGATCGGTACCGAAACTGCGCACCCCGATCACCGGGTTGTCCGGGTTGGAATTGATGTCGACATCCGGAGCGAAATCCAGAGTGCACCCCGCCCCACGGAGCTCCCAGCCCACAGCGGACGCCACCGCCGCAGTGTATTCCTCGTCGTCGATGCGTCCGAGAATCGCGTTGCCCGGATACGGCGAACCGAGACGGTCGTGGAGCCGCGTGACATCGCCACCTTCTTCGTCGATGGCAATGATCGCGAGGGGATTCGCCGCGTGGATGGCGGCGGTGAGCGTGCGGAGTTGCCGAAGGGAGGCGATGTTCGGCCCGAACAGGCAGACTCCGGCGAGACCGTCGCGGAGACGTGCCTCCAGCCAATCGGGCAGGGTCGTTCCGGTGAAGCCAGGAAGCAGGATGGCGCCGAGGGGGTTCACCGTAACGTTTTTGGACACCGGGTTCCTTTCTGCGATGTATTTGTTAGTGGAGCTTACTAACGTGGACGGTTCGAGCGAAAGGTCAGGAGACACCCAGCCGGGCCGAGATCACCATCACTGCGGCACCGCGCAGCACGATGTCATCCCCGAGGGTCGTCAGGCGCAACGTCAGGTCCCCATGAAACGGGGCCATCGTGCGACTGCGGATCGTTTCAAGGGTCGCGTCGACGAACAGACCGCCGAGTATCTGTCCCGGACCGCTCAGCACAACCTCGCCAAGGTTGAGCGCGCCGACAATCGGAGCGAGTGCGATGCCAAGGCGGCCGGCCGCCTCGCGCAACACGTCATCGCGTCCCGCCTCGGAGGGAGCATCCATCAGCTTCGCTTCAAGCCTTGGCACGGCGATCCAGGTCTCGAGACACCCCTGTTTGCCACAACTGCACTGCTGGCCGCCATCAGTGCCGACAACGACGTGACCGATCTCGCCCGCGGCGAAACGGCTGCCGTAGAGCGGGCCGCCGCCCAGCAGCAATCCGGCGCCGACACCCCGGCCAATTCGCACGAGCATCAGGTCCTCCCGGGCGTCGCCAAAGCTGTGTTCCGCGAGAACGGCCGCATTCGCATCGTTCGCGACGACCACCGGAACCCCGAATCGCTCGAAAAGATACGCCTGGAGCGGCACGTTGGTCCACCCGAGATTCGGCGCGGTCGCCACGAGCCCGGCGAGGTCCACGATGCCAGGCGACCCCACCCCGATACCGAGCAGAGGCGCCGAGACGAGAGCCAGCAAACGCTCCGTAAGAGCGACGACCCGGTCGAGCGCGGCCTGCCCCGTGATCCCCGTGAGAGGCAGCTCCGCCCGCCGCACGATGTTACCGCGGAGGTCGAGCACCGCACCGCGGAACACCGCGAAGTCACTGAGATCAACGCCGACGACCTGAAACGAGGAGTGATCGATGTCAAGCAGGATCGCCGGCTTGCCGGGTCGGGCACCCCCACGCTGGCCCATCTCCACGAGAAGCCCCTCGGCCATGAGCTCGGTGACGAGCTCGGACACGGTGACGCGGGTGAGTCCGGTGCTGCGTGCGACATCCGCTCTACTCCGCTGTCCGGTCGTGAAGAGCGACTGAAGCACCAGGGCACGGTTGTGTCCGCGAGCGTGTTCCGGCAGCACCTTGGCGCTGGGCCGCAAGGCCCGCCCGGAAGCCGCTGTGCTGCTCTGGGAGAGGAACGAAACACGCGCGCGCGGCGATTCCGTGCCGTCCACTGGCTGCGTCATGTTTGTTAGTAAAGCCTACGAAGGGGGGCGCAGCAACACACCCCCCGTCGATGGAGCGGTTAGAAGATGACCACGTAGCGCTTCGTCGGGCTCGTCGAGCCGGCGAAGGAGGGGTTCTCGGGTGCGATTCCGGTGTCGAGGTCACCGAGCACGATGCCATTGCCCGCCGTGTCGAGACCGCCGATCTTGTCCCAGACGCCGCCCGTGCCGTCGAGGCCGAGGAACGAAGTGGACGGAGTGGCCGTCACGTGCTTGAGCTCATCCGGAGCCAGCGACGCGACCTTCTTGTTCGAGGAGAGAGCAGCAAGCTGCTTGCCCGCATCCGGCTTGGTTGCCGCATAGCCATTGACCCCGCCGCGATAGGTTGCGACGGCCGGATCGGCCAGTGTCACGATGTAGCGTCCGGGCGTGAAGGTGGTCTGGTGCTGCCCTCCGATTCCGGTGGGGGCTGCTGAGGGCCCCTCCCGCCATGAGGGAGGCGACGCCGAGGGTCGAGAGTACTTTCCGAATGCTCACAGATAGGTCCTTTTCGTGGAAGGTGAATCTCTGCCGGGCAGACGGGAACCGCGGGTGGTGGTTTCAACCTAAAGTTCACCCCTGTTTCGGGGATAGCTCGTTACCCTTCCGTTACGGGAATGTCCCCCGATCGTCCACAGTGGGAGCAATCGGGGGACACTTCGTCCGCGGCGAGACCACGATCTCCGGATCACCGAGCAACTAGCCCAGGCGGGCAGCCAGGTTCTTGTCGAGAGTGTCGAGGAACTCCTCCGTGGTCTCCCACTTTTGGTGCGGTCCGACGAGGGCCGCGAGGTCCTTCGTCATGTGGCCGGCCTCGACCGACTTGATGACGACATCCTCGAGGGTCGTGGCGAACTCCTCGAGAGCGGGGTTGCCGTCGAGGGTTGCGCGGTGCGAGAGGCCGCGAGTCCAGGCATAGATCGACGCGATCGGATTGGTCGAGGTTGGCTTTCCCTGCTGGTGCATGCGGTAATGACGGGTCACCGTTCCGTGAGCAGCCTCGGCCTCGACGACGGATCCGTCCGGAACTGAGAGCACCGAGGTCATGAGACCGAGAGAGCCGAAGCCCTGTGCGACGGTGTCGGACTGCACGTCGCCGTCATAGTTCTTGCAGGCCCAGACGTATCCGCCCTCCCACTTCATGGCGGAAGCCACCATGTCATCGATCAGGCGGTGCTCGTAAGTGAGACCGGCTGCCTCGAACTTCCCCTTGAACTCCGCCTCGAAGATCTCCTCGAAGATGTCCTTGAACCGGCCGTCGTAGGCCTTGAGGATCGTGTTCTTCGTCGACAGGTACACCGGGTAGTTGCGGGTCAGGCCGTAGTTGAGACTCGCGCGGGCGAAGTCACGGATCGAGTCGTCGAGGTTGTACTGCACCTGCGCGACGCCGTCGCCTGGCGCGTCGTAGACCTCGAACTTGAGCGGCTCCGAGCCATCCTCGGGGGTGAACTCAACAGTGAGCTTGCCCTTTCCGTGGAAGCGGAAGTCGGTGGCGCGGTACTGGTCGCCGAACGCGTGGCGTCCGATGATGATCGGCTTGTTCCATCCGGGAACGAGGCGCGGGATATTCGAGATGATGATCGGCTCGCGGAAGATCACGCCGCCGAGGATATTGCGGATCGTGCCGTTCGGCGACTTCCACATCTTCTTGAGACCGAATTCTTCGACGCGCGCCTCGTCGGGCGTAATGGTGGCGCACTTGACGCCGACCCCGTGCTTCTGGATGGCGTGGGCCGCATCGATAGTGACCTGGTCGTCCGTCGCGTCGCGGTGCTCGATGCCGAGGTCGTAGTACTCGAGGTCGATGTCGAGGTAGGGGTGGATCAGGGTGTCCTTGATCTTCTGCCAGATGATGCGCGTCATCTCATCGCCGTCCAGTTCGACGACAGTCCCCACTACTTTGATCTTTTCAACCTGGCTCTTCGGCAACCGATTCTCCTTACCCGACGGGGCATTCTGCGCACCGAGTGCAAGCTTACCGGTTTCCGAAAAGTATCTCGACATCGAGATACTTTTCGGACCAACGACGACTTGGACTACCCCGAATCGGTGCCGGGGGTTACCCTGTGCTCATGGCTGAACTGAGACTGGAAGAGTTGTCGGCGAGAACAATCGTTGCCGCCAACAGCCTCACACTTCGACGCGGGCAGGAGCAGTTCGTCACTCCACCGTCGTATGCGATCGCGGATGCGTACCTCAGCCCCGTGACATCCTGGCCGCGGGTCGTGCTCGACGGCGACACGGTGGTCGGCTTCATCCGGGGCAATTTCGACCCGGAGGCCACCCAGGAGGAATTCCGCAGCTGCATTTGGCGCGTCACCGTATCCGCGGACGCTCAAGGCACCGGGGTGGGGCGCTTCGCGGTGTGGGCGCTCGCCGAGGAGGCCCGCCAACGCGGCTTCGATCGCATCACCGCGATCTGGGAAGAGGGCGAAGAGGGACCGGAGCAATTCTTCCTGCACACCGGCTTCACTGTGGTCGGCGAGACGCAGTACGGCGAGAAGATCGGGGAGCTTGGGCTGTGATCCGATTTCTGACGGGCATCGGCGCATCGCTCATACGGATCGTCACGGCCGTGCTCCTTGGATTCTCACGTCGCAACCCGGAGCCGACCCGACCGACGCCCCGCCCACCGGAGTACCGGCCATAGTCGGGCCCTCAGACGACTTCGTCTCCCGGGTGCTCGCGGTGGTCGAGTCCATCCCGAGCGGTCGGGTGATGACCTACGGCGACGTCGCCGCGGCCATCGGATCGCGCGCCGCACGGGCGGTCGGCCAGACCATGGCCTACTACGGGTCGGATGTTTCGTGGTGGCGCGTCATCCGGGCGAGCGGTCTCCCCGCGGTCGATCACGAGTCGCGGGCTCTCGAGCATTTCCGGGCAGAGGGCACGCCGCTGACGTGGTCGGCATCAGGGTCCTTTCGGGTGGACTTCGCGACCGCGCGCTGGCGACCGTAGCGGTCATCCCGCGCGTGCCATTTATGATTGCCGCGGTCGACCCTCACCACTCGCAGGCAATGCACGGTGGTTGGGGCACCGGACCGTCCGGCAACTGCGGGTGGGACGAACAACGCCAGCGCGCTCCCGTTTCGCAGGACGATGTCCTGCGAAACGGGAGCGCACTGGTGCGGGACATCGCCCTGTGGAACGTGAGTCTCGCCGGGCGTCTTGTCCCCGAACCACCGCGCACTACCTGCGAGTCGGCCGAAGACCAGCGCCACCGTGTTAGACCAACGACTCCCGCCAGGCCGCGTGCAGCTTCGCGAAGCGGCCGGTTCCCGCGATGAGGTCACGCGGCGCGCCATCCTCCACGATGATTCCGTGCTCCATCACCAGCACTCGATCGGCGATCGCCACCGTCGAGAGACGGTGCGCGATGATGATTGCCGTGCGGTCGGCCAGCAAGGTCTGCAGACCCTCCTGCACCAGCCGCTCGCTCGGGATGTCGAGAGACGCGGTGGCCTCGTCGAGAATCAGCACAACCGGGTCGGCGAGAAACGCGCGCGCGAACGAGATCAGCTGCCGCTGGCCAGCGGAGACGCGACCACCGCGCTTGTTGACATCGGTGTCGTAGCCATTCGGCAGAGACTGGATAAACTCGTGCGCGCCCACGGCCTGTGCGGCTGCGCGGATTTCTTCGGCGGTCGCCTCGGGCTTTCCGAGTGCGATATTGTCGCTCACCGAGCCCGAGAATAGGTAGGCCTCCTGCGTCACCATGACGATCGCTCGCCGCAGATCCTTCGGATGCAGCCGGCGAAGGTCGACGCCGTCGAGCGAGACGACGCCGTCCGAGGGGTCGTAGAACCGCGCGATGAGCTTCGCCAGAGTCGACTTGCCCGCCCCTGTCGATCCGACAAGCGCAATGGTCTGTCCGGCGGGGATGGCCAGATCGAAGTGTGGCAGGATCACCCGGTCGGCCTGATAGGCAAATTCCACCTCCTCGAAATTCAGCTCCCCTTTCGCCTGCCAGAGATCGATCGGGCGCGTGGGGTCGGGCACACTCGGCTGTTCCTCGAGGACGCCTGAGATCTTTTCGAGCGCTGCCGTCGCGGACTGATACGAGTTGTAAAACATCGCCATCTCCTGCGCGGGTGCGAAGAACGATCTCGTGTAGAGCAGCGCAGCGAGCAGCACGCCGATCGCGAGGCCTCCGCCCGCCACACGCAGGCCACCGACGAGCAGCACTACGGCAAGTGCCACGTTGCCGATCAGCACGAGGCCGGGGTCAAGCACTCCGAAGAGCTTGATGGTGCGCAGGTTGGCCAGTCGGTAGTCCTCCACGAGCCCCGCGAACTCGGTCTCGTTTCGCTTCTCCTTACGGAACGCCTTCACCGCACGGATGCCGGTCATCGTCTCCACGAATTGCACGATGAGGCGAGCTGATGTCGTGCGCGTCTCGCGGAACGCTTTCTGCGAGCGCACCTGGAACCAGCGGATAAGGAAGCCGAGAGGGACAAGCGAACCGAACAACACGATTCCGCTCACCCAGTCAATCGAGAACAGCGCCACGGCGATGAAGACCATGTACAGCCCACCCTGGATCAGCTGGTTGATTCCCGAATCGAGCAGTTCGCGAATGGCATCGAGGTCGCTGGTCTGGCGCGCGATGATGCGACCGGAGGTGTAGCTCTCGTGGAATTCGAGGCTCAGGCGCTGCGTGTGCAGGAACACCCGTTTACGCAGGTCGATGAGGATCGCCTGGCTGATGCGCGCCGTGAGCACGGTGTACCAGGCGATCAGCACAGCCCCGATCACCCCGGTGAAGAGGTAGGCCCCGACGGCGAAGCCGAGCGGCACCCAGTCGTGCTTCACGAGGGCAGGCAGGCCGGTATCGATTCCGAACGCGATGAGTGCGGGACCTGCGACCTGCGCCGCCGACGAAATAACCACCACGATGATCGTGAGGGTGACCCGCGCCCAGAGCGGCCGCAGCAAGGAATTCAGCAGGCGTAGCGACCGGTCCCTGATCTGACGGCTCTCCACCTTGCTGAAGTCGTTGCGCTCCTCGCCCTCGACACCGGTGATATTAGCGGTACTCATGCGTTGACCTCCTGGGCTTCGCGCTTCTCTTCATCTTCGAGGCTCGAAATGACGAACCGGTAGTGGTCGCTCGAGAGGAGTAGGTCGCTGTGCCGACCGACGGCAGTGATGCGGCCGCGTTCGAGCAGCGCAACCCGGTCGGCAAGCATGACCGTCGAGGGGCGGTGCGCCACGATGAGCGCGGTGGTGGAGGCGAGCACCCGGCGGAGCGCGGCCTCGACGAGCGCCTCGGTATCCACGTCGAGCGCAGAGAGCGGATCGTCGAGCACGAGCACTTCCGGGCGGGCCGCCACCGCGCGGGCGAGCGCGAGCCGCTGGCGCTGGCCGCCGGAGAGACTCAGCCCCTCTTCACCCACCCTGGTATCGATTCCGAACGGAAGGTCGTAAACGAAGTCCGCCTGCGCGATGTCGAGTGCTTCTGCGAGGTCGGCATCCGATCCCTCTGGGCGGCCGAGCATCACGTTGTCGCGCACGGATGCCGAGAACAGCGTCGCGTCCTCGAATGCCATGGCGATATGGGTGCGCAGGTCGAGCCTGGCGAGATCGCGGATGTCGACCCCGTCCAGTCGAATTGAGCCCCCGGTGACATCGTAGAGCCGTGTGGTCAGGGCGGTGAGGGTGGACTTGCCAGAGCCGGTGAGACCCACGACCGCCATCGTCTCCCCTGGCTCGAGCTCGAGGTCGATCCCGTCGAGCAGGTCGTCGTACTGGCTCGGCGAATCCGAGTAGCGAAAATGCACGTCGTCGAAGACGAGACGACCCTCGGGCTTGTCGACGGTCTTCGGATGCTCGGGATCGGCAATGGTGTTCTTCGCGTCCATCACCTCGAAGAAACGGTCAGCCGCAGTGCGCGTGTCGAAGGTCATCGAGAGCAGGAAGCCGATCGACTCCACCGGGAAGCGCAGCACGGTGGCAGTGGCGAAGAACGCCACCAGCTGGCCGACCGAGATCTCGCCCGCTCCGGCGAGCCAGACGCCGCCGAGCAGGCAGAGGCCGAATGTGACATCCGGAACCATCAGCAACCAGAGCCAGATTCCCGCGATTGCCTTCGCCTTCTCGATCTCGGTGCCGCGCAGGTCCTCGGCTTGGGAGGCGAAGTTCTTGAGCGCCTGCTGGCCGCGGCCGAAGGCCTTGAGAACCCGGATACCGTGCACCGACTCCTCGACGGCGGTCGCCAGATCGCCGGCCTGGTCCTGGCTTCGGCGCGCGACCACGGAGTACTTCTGTTCGAAGAGGTAGCCGTAGATCCAGAGCGGAATCGAACAGACCACGAAGACCAGACCGAGGATCCAGCTGATCGAGAGCAGGAAGACGAACCCGATGAGGATCGTGATCGTGTTGACGACGAGCAGCACGATGCCGAAGGAGATCCAGCGGCGCACCAGGTTGAGGTCGCTCACGGCGCGGGAGAGCAGCTGGCCGCTCGCCCAGCGGTCGTGGAAGTTCACCGGCAGGTCCTGGAGTTGCTCATACAGCGAGTTGCGCAGGTCCGCCTCGACGTGGGTGCCGGGCTGCAGCACGAACCAGCGACGGAACCAGATCATCACCGCTTCGAGAACACCGAGCCCGAGCACGGCGGCGACGGGCCACCAAATCTGGCTCGAGTCACCGTGCTGCAGTGGACCATCGACGAGGGAACGCAGCACCTGCGGAATGAGCAGGGCCACGAGCGCCGCGATGAGCGCTGACACCATGCCGAGGTAGATGCGCGGCATGGCCGGTTTGGCCCAGGGGTAGATGCGCACGATCGAGGCGAAGGTGCCCTGGCGTTTGGCTTCCGGGGCTTTCCTGGACGACTTCTTGGTCGAAGGAGAGCGGGATGTGTTGTCTGCAGACACAGGGTTTCCTTGCAGATTGGTCAGCGAGCATCGTTCGATGGCAGCCGGAGAAAGTAGATGTGGGAGATGTGGATGTTGCCGTGCGACCGCGAAAACAGGGGCCGGGCGACGAACGGTGAAGCTGGTGGGGCGGCACCAGGGAGTGAGCGGCCCCGGTCGCTACCGGGTCTGGATGGACGGGACGTTCAGGAGGACGGCACCACGCATCGCGCCTGCAGTTGCGAAAAATGTGATGGTCATGGTGTCCTCCGGAACAGTTGTGTCTTCACCAGGTGGCTTCGGCTAGACCCTGTTAAGGACCAACCGAGCAGCCCTACAGGATATGCCTATGAATCGCCGAGCCACAAGGTTTGCCACGAATCCGATGCACAATCGGGGCGCGCACACGCGCCGAGCGGCGCTCTGATGGAGACCGGGTCGGCGGCGTGATCCTGCCCGCAGTTGGACTCCGACCCGCCTGGCCGTTCAGTGGCCCGCGAACTCAGCGCACACGAACCGACAGGCACGTGACACAGCCCTCCAGCTTCTCGAACTCGCTGATGTCTGCCGTGAGTACCCGGTACCCGAGGTCGGCGATCAGTGCGGAGGACTCCGGGGCGGCCGACGACATCAGCACCGTGTCATCCGCGAGCACCACCACAGCCACGCCCTCTGCCTCTGGCACCGCGAGATAGCGGCCAAACACCGAGGGGTCATCCACGAGCGGGGCATACCCGATGACCGTGCCATCCGGCAGGGCGGTGACCGCGCTCTTGAGGTGCAGGGCTTTCGTCACCGGCACCGCGACCACGGTATAGCCGAGCGGCGTTACGAGCGCCCGAAGCTGTCGAATGCCCTCCGCATTCGTGCGCCCGCCTCGGCCGACGTATACGGTGCGCCCCACCTTCAGCACGTCCCCGCCGTCGAGGGTGCCGGGCATCTCGATGCGTCGGATCGTGAGACCGAGCTCGGTGACGATGCGCTCCGCTTCCGCGATCTCGCCCGCGCGGGAATCCGCTCCGGGGCTTCCGATCACCGCGGTGTCGCCGAAGACCACCATGGTGTCTTCCACAAACACGGAGTCGGGTTGTCCGGTCGCGACCGGAACCTCCACGATGTCCCAGCCCGCGTTCGAGAGCAGCGCAACGTATTCGTCCCACTGGGCGTTGGCGAGTTCGAGATCGACGGGCACCCGCTCGAGGTGAGTGAGTTCGCCATCGGCCAGCGTGTCTGCCGGTGCCCGTACTATGGCGATGCGACGGGTGCTGGCATCCGCTTCGCTGCCCACGAGGCGTCGCCAGACGGCGTTGCCGGCGGTAACGGTGCCGATGATCGTCGCAAGCACGAACGGCAGGTTAGGCCCGCCGAGGGTGGAGACCAACTGGCCGACGGCGCCCCCGGCGAGCGTCGATCCGCCGCTGACCAGGGTCACGGCCGAGCCCACGAGTGCGCCAGCGACACCCGCAACGATGCCGCCGATGAGACGCAGGTACCAGTAGCGGTAGATGCCGACGAGCGCGAAGGCTGCAAGCAACACGAAGACCACAAGGGTTGAGCCAACGAAGAAATCGAATAGCTGGCCGAGCGTCGCCGGATTGCCGCCGAAGAACAGCAGTGAGACAGCGGCGAGCGCGATGAGCGATACCGAAAGTGCGGAGACGACCGCGCTCGTGAATCGGCGGAGGAGTGGTACGTGGGCGTTCGAGGAAGTCATGGGTCACGACCCTATTGGATCTCGGTGGGGGATCTGCTGTGCCGCCCCGGTGCGCCGACACGGCCTCTGTGCGGTCGGCGCGGCGGTGAGTGACACGCGCGCCCGAATTTTCCGGCACGAGTGTCACTCACGGCCGCGGTGGCGTTTGCCGCGGGGATTGCTAGTGGTAGAAGTGCCGCTCGCCCGTGAAATACATCGTGACACCGGCTGTCTTCGCCGCCTCGATCACATCGGCGTCGCGGATCGACCCGCCGGGCTGAACCACCGCCCGTACCTTCGCGTCCAGCAGTATCTGAAGCCCATCGGCAAACGGGAAGAAGGCATCGGATGCCGCGACCGAGCCGGCCGCACGATCCCCGGCCCGCGAAACGGCGAGTCGGCACGAGTCCACACGGTTGACCTGGCCCATGCCGACACCGACGGATGCCCCGTCATCCGCCAGCAGGATCGCGTTGGACTTGACCGCTCGCACCGCGCGCCAGGCAAATTCGAGGTCGGCCCGGGTGGAATCATCCGCTTCCTCGCCGGCGACGAGGGTCCAGGCGTCACTGGAGAACTCGTCGAACACATCGGGCTTTTGCACGAGCAATCCACCGCTGATCTGCTTAAATTCGCGTTTCTCGCGCTCGTAGAACGGAGGGAGCTTGAGAAGACGCAGGTTCTTCTTCGTCTGCAATAGCTCCAGAGCTTCGGGATCGAAGTCGGGCGCGATCACGACCTCGGTAAAAATATCCTTAACAGTGCGGGCCATCTCGATCGTGACTGGGCGGTTGGCGGCGATCACCCCACCGTAGGCCGAGACCGGATCGCAGTCGTGAGCGCGCTGATGAGCGGACGCGATCGGGTCGCCGGCTCCACGCGCGACCGCGATGCCACAGGGCTGGGCGTGCTTGATGATCGCGACGGCTGGCTCGCTGAAGTCATAGGCGGTGCGGAGCGCGGCATCCGCGTCCACGTAATTGTTGTATGACATCTCCTTGCCACCGAGCTGGGTCGCCTGAGCGATGCCTGCGCCGTGCTCGGTGACGTAGAGCGAGGCATCCTGGTGCGAGTTCTCGCCGTAGCGGAGCACGTTCTTGAGGGATGCGGTCACGCTGAAAGTGTGAGCTTCGTCGCGGGGATGTTCCGCCCGGATTCCCACATTGGCGGCGAAGAACTCGGCGACGGCGGTATCGTACGCGGCGGTGTGGGCGAAGGCCTCCCCCGCGAGTCGCTGGCGCTGGGCGAGAGTCGTGCCGCCGAGGGTCACGGCCTTGATCACCTGGGCGTAGCTGTCGGGTGAGACCACGACCGCGACGTTGGCGTGATTCTTGGCGGCGGCACGCACCATCGCCGGTCCGCCGATATCGATCTGCTCGATCGCGTCGTCGCCGGTCACACCGGAGGCGATCGTCTCAACGAAGGGGTAGAGGTTCACCACCACGAGCTCGAACGGGCGGATGCCGAGCTCCAGAAGTTGCGCCTCATGGTTCGCGAGCCGAAGGTCG
>JANYIZ010000219.1 GCA_025408445.1 Frigoribacterium sp.
ACCGACAACCACGAAGGTGAGCAGGCGGTCGCGCTCTGGACCGGCCGGAAGAAGCGCGGCCTTGTCGAAGTTGGTGAGCACGCGGTCGCGGATCGCGGTCGCCTCTTCAATGGTTTTGAGGCCGATGGCCTGGTCGGCCACCCCGGGAATCGGGAAGGTGCGCGAAACTGAGCCGGCGGTGACGACGATGATGTCGTAGGAGAACTCCCACGGTTCGCCGATCTCGGGCGTGATCGTCGCGGTCTTGGTCGCGTGGCTGATGCCGGTGACCTTGGCGGTGATGACCGTGGTCTTCTCGAGGTGACGTCGGTGGGACACCACCGCATGCCGCGGCTCGATTGATCCGGCTGCGATCTCCGGCAGGAATGGCTGGTAGGTCATATAGGGAAGGGGATCAACGATGGTGACCTCGGCCTCACCCGGCCGCAGCGAGCGCTCCAGCTTGAGAGCGGTGTAAAAACCGGCGTAGCCGCCGCCAACAATCAGGATTTTAGGCATATCAGTAAGTCTATGGCCTGCGCCGCGAGCCCTTCGACTCTCGAAAGAGAGTGAACTCACGGAAAATGCTCCGCAGCACCAGAAAAAGCAACGTCGCAAAAATAGCGTAAACCAGAATCGGTATTCCGATGTCGCGCAGGTCGCCGACAGCTGGCAGCACCCGCCCGAAGGGGCTCACCGGCGCCGCGATCACCGTCGGTGTGGGGGTGCGAGCGGGCGTGGGCGTGGCAGTGCTGGTCGGTGTCGGCTCCGCGGATGCCACCGCCCGACGATTGAGACGGATCCATTCCTTCAGTTCGTTGGCCGGATCCGTCGTCACGCTCGCCACTGTGGCGCTGACGGCAGCGGAGGCGTCGAACAGCCCGCTGCCGTAGACGATCGGATTGCCCTTCGACCGAGCGGTGGCCGTGAGGCGGTTGATCAAATTTCCGGCGCTGAGCCGGGGGTGCGAAGCTTTGATGAGAGCGAGCACCCCCGCGACAAGGGGCGTCGCGCCGCTCGTGCCGGCCCAGCTGTAGTAACCCCCGCCGGGGGCGGCCCCGACGAGTCCTTCGCTCGGAGCGGACACCGAAAGGGTGATGCCCTGGGAGGAGGCATCGAAGCTGGCGGTGCCGCTCTGGTCGACCCCGGCCACCACCACCACACCCGGCATCGTCGCGGGAGCGCCGACCTCGGTGGTGCCGCTCCCCCGGTTTCCGGCGGCGGCGACGACGATCACCCCCTTCTCCATGGCGTAGAGGAAGGCATCATCCCAACTCGTGGGCCAGTCAAGAGTGTTTCGGGTCAGCGACATATTGATGATGTCGGCGCCGTGATCCACCGACCAGCGCACCCCCTCGGCGATCTGGTCGTCGGAGCCAACACCTCCGACACCGAAGCCCACCGACACGGAGAGGATCTTGGCCTCGGGCGCGACTCCTAGGATGCCGTCCCCCACTCCGTGCCCGTGTCCGGCGAGCAGGGATGCCACCATGGTGCCGTGCTGCCTGTCGTCGCCGACGGGGGTCTGGCCGTTCGCGGAGCCGATGCCCGAGACATCCGTTCCCCCGATCACGGTGCCGGTGAGGTCGGGATGGGATCCATCGACACCGGTGTCGATGACCGCGATCGTGACGCCAGCGCCCCGGGTGGTGGCCCAGGCGTTCTGCACGCCATAATCGGCTAGCCAGTACTCCCTGTCGCGGATGTTGTCGGCGGATGCTGGCGACGCCACGAGCACTGACGCCGCAATTCCCAACACGAGGGCCGCCGCTACCGCCCGAATGCGTCGTCGTGAAACCAAGCTATTCACGCTCGTATTATTCACACTGGCAGACGAGCGGGGACCAGTCGGCCTGCTCGAGCGCAAGGTCGCCGATCGGGTTCACTCCTGGTCCTGCGGCGAGAGAGTGTCCGGCAAGGGCGTGCAGGCATTTCACCCGCGCTGGCATGCCGCCGGCGGAGATTCCGGCGATCTCTTCGACGACTTCGAGACCTTCGCGGTCGGCGAGGTAACTGCGATGCGCGTCGAGGTAGTGCGCGGCCATCGGCTCGTCGGCAAGCAATTGCTGCAACTCCGCCATGACCCCATTCGCCTCGAGGGTGGAGATCGCGGCGGTGGCAGCGGGATGGGACAGGTAGTACAGCGTGGGGAACGGCGTCCCGTCATCCAGTCGCGGACGAGTCGCGACGACGGTCGGATTGCCACAGGCGCAGCGTGCCGCGATGCCGATCACGTTGCGGGCAGGGCGCCCGAGCTGGCGGGAAACCGCGTCGATGTCGGCCCCGGTGACGGGCGCGAAGGGCGGAGTGGTCACTGGCCCGATCCACTCGATCCTGGCTGGCCGGAGAGGACCGGTGCGACGATCTTGTTCGCTGGAGCATCCGTCAGTCCCGCGGTGAAGACCGATGACAGCATGGTCTTCACCCAGTCCACCTGGGTGGTCTGCAGCTTGTCGCTGATGGGCTGGCCGTTCGCCGTTGTCGGGGTCGCGGCCGGGGCATCCGTGATGAGGTAGCTGTACTCGCCGGGGAACACATAGTCGAGCCGCTCACGAGCGAGCGCCTCGATGTACTTGGGATCGCTCCATCGTGCCTTCTGGCCTTTGAGATCTTCCACCGCCGTCTTCGAGGCCGCGACATTTGCCTGCAGTGCCGCGATCTGCTGGCGCTGGTCCACCAGGATGCGCAGCGATGGCGCGAGGACCACGATAAACACCACGATGAGCACCAGCGCCGTGATCGCGAATCCAGACACCCGGATACTGCGGAGCCACCGCCCCGACGGCGCCTCCGGGGGCAGCTGCACCGGCACGCGCTGCGTCGAGCCACGCGGGTGCCGGGTGCGGCTGTCCTTGGTCATACGTCGAGCTTAAGCGCGACTAGCTCGTGAAGCGGGGGAACGCGCTGCGCCCGGCGTACACGGCGGCCTCGGCCAATTCCTCTTCGATGCGCAGCAGCTGGTTGTACTTGGCGACGCGCTCGCTCCGGGCGGGGGCTCCGGTCTTGATCTGTCCGGCATCGGTTGCGACGGCGAGGTCGGCGATGGTGGTGTCCTCGGTCTCACCCGAGCGGTGCGACAGGATCGCGGTATAGCCGGCACGCTGCGCCAGCGAGACCGCATCCAGGGTCTCGGTGAGGGTGCCGATCTGGTTCACCTTGACGAGGATCGAGTTGGCCGCGGAAAGGTCGAGCCCCTTCTGCAGGCGCACCGGGTTCGTGACGAATAAATCGTCGCCCACGATCTGCACCTTGCTGCCGAGTTCGGCGGTGAAGTGCTGGTAGCCCTCCCAGTCGTCTTCCTGCAGCGGGTCCTCGATCGACACAAGCGGGTAGTTCGCAGCCAGGTCGGCGAAGTAGGCCGTGAGCTCAAGGGCAGACAGCTGCTTGTTCTCGAAATGGTACGAGCCGTCCCTGTAGAACTCGGTCGCGGCGACATCCGTTGCGAGAGCAATGTCGTGTCCAAGGGTGAAACCGGCCTGCTCGATCGCGGTGGCGATGAGGTCGAGTGCCTCGCGGTTGCTCGACAGGTTAGGCGCGAACCCGCCCTCGTCGCCGAGTCCGGTGGAGAGGCCCTTCGACTGCAAAAGCGACTTGAGCGAGTGATAGGTCTCAACGCCCCAGCGAAGCGCTTCGCTGAAGGACGATGCACCGAGCGGCACGATCATGAACTCCTGCACGTCGATGTCATTGTCGGCGTGCGATCCTCCGTTGATGATGTTGAGGAGCGGCACCGGCAGGGTGTGTGCGTTAGGCCCACCGACGTAGCGGAACAGCGGAAGGTCGGCCGAGTCGGCGGCGGCCTTCGCGACGGCCAGCGACACACCGAGGATGGCATTGGCGCCGAGTTTCTGCTTGTTGTCGGTGCCGTCGAGCTGGATCATGGCCCGGTCGATGAGGCGCTGGTCGGTGGCGTCGAATCCCTCGAGAGCCGGCCCGATCGTGTCGATGACGGCCGAGACGGCCTTCTGCACGCCCTTGCCTCCATAGCGCTTCTTGTCGCCATCGCGCAGCTCGTAGGCCTCGAAGGCACCGGTGGAAGCGCCCGATGGGACGGATGCGCGAGCGACGATGCCGTCCTCGAGCAGAACCTCGACCTCCACGGTCGGGTTTCCTCGGGAATCGAGGATTTCACGGGCGCCTACTGCTTCGATCAAAGCCATGACGGGACTCCTTAAGATTGGGGGATTTGCGCTCGCCACTCTACCCGGCAGCGAGATTGCGCATCCGCAGGTCGGCCACGGTTGCAGCACCGATCGACACCGTCGCGATTTCGGTGAAACCGGATGCGGTGAGCTGGGCGAGCAGTGGCTTCAGGTTGCGCGGTGCGCGTTCCAACCTCACCCGTCGACCACTCGCGATCAGCTCCGCCTTCAGCCGCATCAGAGTGGCGGATGTCACGTCACTGTCATACATAAGCGCGACGCCGCCAGCACTCTCGTCGTCGCGAAGCCGCACGAGATCCACGATTCGCTCGAAACCGATCGAGAAGCCGGCGGCCGGAACATCCACGCCGAGGAAGCGGCCGATCATGCCGTCGTAGCGTCCGCCGCCGCCGAGGGAGTATGGCAGGTCGGGGTGTGCGATCTCGAAGATGGTGCTGGTGTAATAGCCCATGCCGCGCACGAGGAAGGGGTCGAATTCGACGTGGCCGCCGGCCACTGCCCGTCCTATTCCGGCAAGTTGAGCCACCACCGCATCATCCGCTCCGGCCGGCAATGCCGTGCGGATCGCCCGCTCACCGAAGCTGGGCTGCTCGAGGGTCTGCGGGCGCCGGAAGAAGGCGTCAAGGGCTTCGACAGCCGTGGCATCCGATCCGCGTTCGCGCAGCTCTGCGACGACACCCTCCGGCCCCACTTTGTCGAGTTTGTCGATGGTGATGAGCACCTGCTCGCGCGACTCTGCCGCAAAGCCGAAAATCTCGAGCATGCCGATCAACAGGCGGCGGTCGTTGATGCGCAAGGTGCAGCCGGTGAGTCCGAGAGCGGCAAAGGTGTCGACCGTTGCAGTGAGCAGTTCGATCTCGGCGAGCGGACCGGCCTCACCGATGATGTCGATGTCGCACTGCACAAACTGGCGATATCGCCCCTTCTGCGGGCGCTCGGCGCGCCAGACCGGGGCAGCCTGGATGACACGGAACACCGCCGGTAACTCCGCGCGGTGGGTCGCATAGAACCGGGTGAGCGGCACAGTGAGGTCGAAGCGCAGTCCCAGATCGGTGAGATCGAGGGCATCCGTCGCGGTGGCAAAGTCTTCCGCGCTGAGGCCGCGCTTCAGCACTCCGTATGCGAGCTTCTCGTTGTCTCCTCCGAGCCCCGCGTGCAGCCGAGACGAGTCCTCCATCACCGGGGTCTCGATCTCGTCGAAGCCGTGCGCGGAGAAGACGGAGCGGATGACCGCCAGCACCCGCTCACGCCGCGCCTTGTCGACGGGCAGGAAGTCGCGCATTCCGCGCGGGGGATTTACCGGGCTAGCCATGCGTCGATTGTTCCACGACGATCAGGTCCTGAATACGCCGCCCGTAATGCTGGAGCACCCGCTCGAAGGCTGCGGTCGTGCGCTCGACATCCCTGCTGACGAGGAGGTCGTAGTGCAGCCCGTAGAGCGTCACGACGATGATGCGTACTTCGAGCTCCGCGTCGTCGGCTGGCACCCCCATCTTCACCAGCGCATCGACTCCCGAGCGGTTCCACCGGTCGAACGAAGCGAGGGTGAGACGATCGGCGCGTGATTCTCGTGATTCGAGCATTGCCGCTTCAAACTCAAGGCGCTGCAGCTGCAGGCTGCGTTCGTCGAGCGAGAGACGCCAGGAGTGGCGCAGATTCTCGAGATGCTGGTCGAGCAGGCCGCTTTCTTGATCGACTGTGCGGACGACGTAACTCTGGCGCTCGGAGACCGCCTGCATGACCTCGCGAACCAACTCGGCGCGTGTACCGAAGTGATAGACGAGCGTGTACGTGCTGACGGACAGCGCCCCGGCAATGGTGCGAAAACTGAGGCCGGAAAGCGGCTTGTCCAGCAAGTGGTCAATGATCGCGAGAAGCAATGCGGGCTTGCGATCAAGGTTCTTGGGGCGCGCCACGCGATAAACATAACGCACGTTTGGAGAATTGCGCCACAACGGCTAAAGTAAATGATGTACCCGCGCCGTCGATGCATATCCGGTGCATTGTTTCTCCTCAGGAACAACCCACCACTGATTTGACTGACAGTCACGGTACCCACAAGCAGGGCCTTCGGATCGGGTAATTCGTAGGCCCGTGCTCGAATCGGCTTTTCACTGCGGAATTCCCAGCGAAACCAGCTGTTTCGAGCTGCGGTGCCCCTCTCATTCGGGTTGAGGGGGGCACCATCTCCCCGCCCCTCAGTCGAGCGACAAGTAGCCGATGACCCCGGCGTCAAAGGTATCGGCCATTTCGGCCACTCGGATTTCACCCTGCAATCCCCGCAGCGTCGAGCGAAGCGCGCGCTCGGCGTCCAGTCCTCCGGCTTTCGCCGAAGAGACGATGGCGAGGAGAAGGGCCCCGAGCTGCTCCTCATCGGCCACCGGCACCGCCGCCGCTGCATCCGTCTCGAGCACTCCCACTTTCTGCGCGCGACCGATTAGTTTGTCGGCGAGCGCGAGGGAGGGCATGCCCTGCGGAATACCGTCGAGCACGCTCGTGCGGTGCGGCTTCTCTTCCGCCTTGCGCAAGTCCCAGAGGGCCACGACCTCGTCCGAGGTGGCCGCGATCGCATCGCCGAAGACATGGGGATGCCGCCCGATCATCTTCGCGGTCATGTGGGCTGCGACATCTTCGATGGTGAACTCGCCAGCCTCGGCGGCGAGGTCGGAGTGGAAGATCACCTGGTAGAGCACGTCGCCGAGTTCTTCGATCACTTCATCGCGTCGCGTCAGTGGATCGCGACCGCGGGTCTCGATCGCCTCCACCAGCTCGTGGGTCTCTTCGATCAGGTACGGCACGAGCGACTCGTGGGTCTGCTCGCGATCCCACGCACATCCGCCCGGCGCCCGCAGGCGAGCGAGCACGGCGATCAATTCGTCGAGCCTCGGGTGAGGCGAAGATTCAGATTCACTCATGCCCCCATCCTGCCTCGTGCAAGGAATCTCGCAGGTGTCCGGGTCAAAATAGAGTGTGCTCTCCCCCGACGACCCGGCTGGCCAAGCCGTGTTGTCGGGTGCACTCGTCGCACTGGTCGCGCTACTCGGGTACCGCGCCGTGCGAAAGGACCGAAACGAATACCAGCGCTTCAAACGATTCGAACGCACCCGCAACCGCCAACGGATGATGCGCAAGTGGCTGCTCGATTCCCTCGCCATGTTCGGCGGTGCCGCGGTGATCATTCTGGTGCTCGCCGGGCAGTTCGTGCCTCTGCTGCAGCGGGAGATGAACCAATCGCCCCTCGGACTGTGGTGGCATTCATTGCTCGCCGACACCGGCGGTTTATTGCCCGGTTTCGCTGTCGGACTCGCGGTCGCCCTCATCGGCAGCACCATCGCAGCGGTGGTGCTCGCGCGGCGATCCGACTCCGTTCCGACCATCGGCGATATCGGCGCCCTACTCCCCCGCAATCGTCCGGAGCTCGTTCTCGGAGCGCTCCTCTCGGTCAACGCCGGAGTGGTGGAGGAGCTGCTGTTTCGCCTCGCTCTGCCGGCCCTGATCTTCGGCGCGACCGGCAGCGCACTCGCCGCCGTGATCGGCAGCGTGATGCTCTTCGGAGCACTGCACTTCTACCAGGGCTGGCCCGGCATCGTGGGGGCGACCGTAATCGGCGCCATCCTGATGGTGCTCTACCTGGCCACCGGGAGCATCCTGGTAGCGATCGTCGCCCACGCGCTCATCGACCTGCGGTCGCTGGTGCTGATTCCGATTCTGGTGTTCCGGGTGCAGCGGGTGCGCGGGTAGGTCAGGCGGCGGGCCTTCCCTCACAGCGTTGGTTACGCCCCTAGGTTGAGGTTGTGACCGAAACTCAGACAGTGGCAAGCATCGTGGTCAAAAATGTGGCCCGCGCATTCGGTGAGGTGAAGGCCGTGCGCGATGTCAGTTTCGTCGCCGAACCCGGCACTGTCACCGCACTGATCGGACCCAACGGCTCCGGCAAAACCACCCTTCTCCTCATGCTCGCATCGCTGTTACGCCCGGATTCCGGCACCATTCGCATCGCTGGTTTCGATCCCGTTGCCGACACTGCTGAGGTGCGATCCCGGCTCGGCTGGATGCCCGACCTGCTCGGATCATGGAGCGCGCTCACCGTGCGAGCCACGCTCGAGACCACCGCGCGGCTCTATCGCATGGATGCGGCTATGGCGGTGGCACGCGCCGAGGAACTTATCTCTCTTGTGGGGCTCGAGCACCTCGCCGCCCAACCGACCCGCGTTCTGTCTCGAGGCCAGAAACAGCGGCTCAGCCTCGCGCGAGCCCTGGTGCACGATCCGACGGTGCTGCTGCTTGACGAACCTGCCTCGGGACTCGACCCGCAGGCCCGAGTCGAACTTCGCCAACTTGTTCGCAGGGTCGCCTCCGAGGGCACAGCTGTTCTGATCTCCAGTCACGTGCTCGCCGAGCTCGACGAGATGGCGGATGGCGCGGTGTACCTGCGGCAGGGTGTGACTGCCAGTGCGGAGAGCGTGGAGCGCACCAGGTCAACCGTCCGACCGTGGCGAATCAGGGCGGCGGATCGGGCGGCTCTCGAATCTGCCCTCCTCACCGCCGGAGTGGATGCTTCCGCGATCGTCGTAGACCGGGATGAGTTGCTCGTTCCCCTGCAGGGCGAAACCGCGGCATCCGCTCTGCTCACCACCCTCATCGCCGCGGGGGTCGCAATCAGCAC
>JANYIZ010000220.1 GCA_025408445.1 Frigoribacterium sp.
GCCATCGGCAATGCCAATGAGGTGCGCGAGTCCGTGGAAGTGCTCGCGGGCGGCGGCCCGTCAGATGTCGTCGCCCTCACCGTCGCCCTCGCCCGCGAGATGCTCCGTCACGCCGGCCAGCCGGACGCGGATGTCGAAGCCGCCCTCGCAGACGGGCGGGCTATGGACAGTTGGAACCGCATGATCCGCGCCCAGGGCGGGGACCCGACCGCCGCGCTGCCGGTGGCGCGTGAGACTCACGTGGTCACCGCCCTCCGCGACGGCGTGCTCGTGGAGCAGCAGGCGCTGCCGTTCGGCATCGCAGCCTGGCGGCTCGGGGCGGGGCGGGCGCGCAAGCAGGATCCGGTGCAGCACGCCGCTGGTGTCGACCTCCACGCGAAACCGGGGGACATCGTCACGGCAGGCCAGCCGCTCTTCACCCTGAGCGCCGATGAGCCCGAACGATTCGCCCGAGCACTCGAAGCATTGGAAGGCGCGTACCGTATTAGTGATGCGGGCGATGAGATCGTCACCGGTGGTCCGCTCATCGCCGAACGGATTGGGGCCTGATGTCACGCAATAAGGATCGAATGAACTGGATGTTCCGCAGCCGGGAGACCGGAAGGATCACCATCGGCCAGTCCGCCAATCTCGAGCAGAAGATCTTCTCCGGGGCGACTCTCGTCGGAGTGTTGCTGCCCCCATCGAAGGTGCGCACCGGTGTCGGCGTCGTGGCGGTGCTCGCCCTCCTCGTCTGGGGCGCCGATGAGATCGCTCGGGGAGTGAACCCCTTCCGCCGCATCCTTGGCGCAGTTGCGCTTGGCGGGCTCGTCGTGCTCGCCTTTCGCCGCTCCCCACCCCGCTAAACCCAACCATCTCCCGTTTTTACTACCACCCACCTGTCGACACAGGGGGGTGGTCGCAAAAACGGGAGATGGTGACGCGGGGGGACGGGCGACGGGGGTGACGGGGGACGGGGGCGACGGGCGCGGTTACTGCGGCGGCTCGCCGATCCGGGTGAGCGCATCCACTATCAGCGCCCAGAACTTGGCATGGTCGAGGTTTGTGGCGGCGTGGGTGGTGCAATCGTCCGGGGGTGCGGATCGGAAGTCGGCCACGGTCATGCCGAGCGTCAACGTGCCGGTGAGCTCGATGTTCAGGGGCACCTTGACGACGGTCATCACGCTCGGGTCGATCACGAGGGCAACCGCGCAGGGATCGTGCACAGGCGGATGTTCGAAGCCCTGGACATCCCGATAGGTGTGCCCGAAGTAGTCCAGGAGTTCGACCACGAATCGCGCCGGACCCGTGCCGACGGCGGCGATGGCGGCGACGACATCGGGAGTCGCGAGTGCCTGGTGGGTGACATCCAGCCCCACCATTGTGAGCTTCCAGTTCTCGTTGAAGACGATGTGGGCCGCCTCTGGATCGATCACGATATTGAACTCGGCCGCCGCACTCCAGTTGCCGCCGTGATAGCCGCCGCCCATGAGCACGACCTCCTTCACGAGCGATGCGATACGTGGTTCTTTGCGCACGGCGAGGGCGATGTTGGTGAGCGCGCCGGTTGGCACCAGCGTGATCGTCCTGGGAGGAAAAGACAGGATCGTGTCGATGATGAGATCGACGGCGTGTCGGGGATCGGCGTCGAACGACGGTGACGGCAGAACCGGCCCATCGAGCCCCGATTCACCATGGATCGAATCGGCCACCTCGGCAGTGCGCACGAGCGGCCGATGGGCACCGGCGGCGAACGGTACGCCAGTGATTCCGGCGATTCGCGCGACTGCCAGCGCGTTGCGGGTCACCTTTTCGATGGTCTGGTTGCCGTGCACGGTCGTCACCGCAACGAGCTCGATCTCGGGATTGCCGTGAGCCAGGATCAGTGCAATCGCATCGTCGTGGCCGGGGTCGCAATCCAGAATGATCTTGTTCGCCATTCCGTCAGGTTAGTGGCCGGTGTCACCCGATAGATTTGGGGCATGACCCCCTCAGACTTCTTCATGCCCGGCGGTGGGGCGAACATCACCGCCCTTCCCAAGGTCTCCCTCCACGACCACCTCGACGGTGGACTTCGACCGCAGACGATCATCGAACTCGCTGACGAGATCGGTTTCGCGCTTCCCCAAACGAATGGAGCGAAGACGGATGCCGCAGCCCTCGGCGACTGGTTCGCTGAGAAGTCGGACTCCGGCTCGCTCGTCGAGTACCTGAAGACCTTCGACATCACCACTTCGGTGATGCAGACCACGGAAGGGCTCACCCGCGTCGCGCGCGAGTTCGTTGAGGACCTCGATGCCGACGGCGTGATCTACGGCGAGATCCGCTGGGCTCCGGAACAGCACGTCTCGCGCGGGCTCTCACTCGATGAGACCGTCGAGGCTGTGCAGGAAGGTATCGAAGAGGGCATCGAATCCGTGAAGCAGGCGGGTCGAAGCATCCGGATCGGCCAACTCGTAACGGCCATGCGGCACGCCGAGCGCGGGCTCGAAATCGCCGAACTGGCCGTCCGTCACCGCAACAATGGCGTCGTCGGCTTCGACATCGCGGGGGCCGAGGCCGGATTCCCCGCGGGCAGTCACCGTGAGGCATTCGACTACCTCGCCAGGCACTACCTCCCCACGACGGTGCACGCCGGGGAGGCCGACGGGCTCGAGAGCATCCGCGGAGCCCTGTTCGACGGTCGCGCGCTGCGTCTCGGTCACGGTGTGCGACTCGCCGAGGACATCACCGTTGACCGCTCAGATGATGAAAACACCTACGTGGAACTCGGCCGCCTGTCGCAATGGGTCAAGGATCGGGAGATCGCGCTTGAGCTGAGTCCCTCCTCGAACCTGCAGACCGGGGCCATCGCGCAGTGGGGTGACGAACTGATCGATCACCCCTTTGACCTGCTCTATCAGCTCGGCTTCCGCGTAACGGTAAACACCGACAACCGCCTCATGAGCCGCACCTCTCTCAGTCGTGAACTCGCCCTGCTCGCCGAGACCTTCGACTATGACCTGACCGACCTCGAAGTGTTTCAGCTGAACGCTGCCGGATCGAGCTTCCTTCCCTTCGAAGAGCGTGAGGGGCTGGCTGATCAGATCAGCGCTGGATTCGAGCGAGCCTGATGCCACTACCCACCCTCGCCGAGTCGGCGATCATCGTCGGTGCCGAGGCCGATGACTGGCGTGCCGCCGTACGACTGGCGGGGCGTGCTCTCTTCGAATCCGGTGCAACCCTTCCGGGCTATTCCGACGAGATGATCCGCATGATCGATGAGCACGGACCCTACGTCGTGATCGCCCCCGGGCTTGCTCTGGCGCACGCGCGACCCGGTCCGGACGTGCTCGCTGACGGTCTCGCGGTCGTGACCCTTGCGACGCCCGTGGTGTTCGGTCATCCGCATAATGACCCGGTGAGTGTGGTGCTCGGCCTCGCCATCAAATCGGCTGAAACCCACCTCGAGACCGTTGCCGAACTCGCGAATGTCTTCAACGACTCGAGTGCGATCTCGCGTCTCACGACAGCGGCGAGTGTGGCAGAGATTCAGGAAATCCTGGGAAACGCTTCATGAAGATCGTCGCCATCTGCGGTTCCGGCATCGGCAGTTCGGGCATCCTGAAGGTCAATGCGGAGCGAGTGCTCAAGCGACTCGAACTTGAAGCGGATGTCACGGCCGCTCACCTCTCGAGCCTCAGCTCCGACGCGGCAGATGCCCAGGTCATCCTCACCTCTGCCGAATTCGTCGACGCGATCGGACCGACAAACGCCGACGTGATCGTGATCGAGAACTACTTCGACACCGAGGAACTTGCGCGAAAGCTCGAAGCGGCGCTCGGCTAGAGCGCCATCAGGCGAAGATCGCGCGCATGCCCGCTTCCAGGCGATCGACGGTCGCCTGGGCGACTGCCTGGCGACGGGCCGGGGTTCCCTCGACACTCGAGGCGTCGATGTAGACCTTTATCTTCGGCTCGGTTCCACTGGGGCGCACGATCACCCGGGATCCATCCTCAAGCCAGAGGCGCAGGATGTCGCTGGCGGGAAGTCCCCCGAAGCCCTCGGCAAAGTCGTCTATCCGGCGCACTGTCGTAGCGCCGATCCTGTCGGGTGGCGACTGTCTCAGAGTGTCCATCAGAGGCGGAATTTCGCTGAGATCCGTCACCCGGATCGATATCTGGGCGGAGGCGAATGCACCGAACCTTCCCGCGAAGTCGGCGAGATGGTCGGTGACTGTTCGGCCCGCGGCCTTCAGGTCGGCGACGAGGCCCAGGAATTCGACGGCCGCGGAGATGCCGTCCTTATCGCGAACCTTCGCCGGATCGACAAGGTACCCGAGCGCTTCCTCGAAGCCGTAGGACAGGCCAGGCACGCGGGAAACCCATTTGAACCCGGTGAGCGTGTCGACGTAAGCCAGACCGTACTGGCGGGCGACCTCCGCGAGAGCGGGGGAGGAGACGATGGAGGCCGCGAGAGTGCCGGGAGTGCCGGCAGCGGCGAGCCGCTCGGCCGCTCGCCAGCCGAGTAGCGCGCCAACCTGGTTGCCGCTGAGACGGTGCCAGTCGCCGTCGACATCGGGGATGCCGATGGCAAGGCGGTCCGCATCCGGATCGTTCGCGATCACGAGTTCCGCGTCGGCGGTGATGGCCGTGTCGAAGGCGAGGTCAAGTGCCCCCGGCTCTTCCGGGTTGGGGAAGGCCACGGTGGGGAATGCCGCGTCCGGCTCGATCTGGAGGGCGACGACGGTCGGCTCGCCGAACCCCGCCTCGACAAACACCCGGTGTGCGGTCTCCCAACCCACGCCATGCAAGGCGGTATAGACATAGCGAAGTGCGGACTTCGGATGTGTCGCGAGCGCGGCAGTGCGGCGAACGTACTCATCGATTACGTGCTCGCCCGCGATCTCGTAGTCCATCGATCGGCGCAGTTGCAGCACGCTCTGGTTGGTGGCCACGGCGAGGATGTGGGCCGCGATCTCGTGGTCGAGCGGGGGAACGATCTGGGACCCCTCGTCCGCATCGCCGAGGTAGACCTTGTACCCGTTGTCCTTGGCAGGGTTGTGACTCGCCGTCACCATGACTCCGGCGCTCAGCTTCAGCTCTCGCACGGCGAATGCCAGCACGGGAGTCGGCAACAATCGCGGCAGGAGCACCGCACGCACACCGGCTCCGGCCATCAGTTCGGCGGTATCGACGGCGAATACCCGCGAGTTCTTGCGGCCGTCGTAGCCGATGACGACGCTCGGCGCGCCGTTGAGGGACGTTCGGGAGAGGAGAAAGGCCGCGAACCCTGCCGCCGCCTGCGCCACGAGCACGCGATTCATCCGATTGGAGCCCGCCTCGGTGCGCCCGCGGAGGCCGGCCGTGCCGAATTCGAGGCGGGTATCGAAGCGATCGTGAAGTTCGTTGAGGGCTTGCGTGGAGTCGGCCTCGGCATCCGCAATCAGGTGGTCGAGTTCGGCGCGGGTATCGTCATCCGGATCCTGGTCGCGCCAGGCCCGAGCGACGTCGATGACGTTCACGACAACTCCTGCACAATCCGCGCCAACAGAGCCGAAATCACCGGTTCGGCATCCCGACCCGCCTCGAGCACTTCGGCGTGGCTCAATGGAGTCTTCTGGATGCCCGCAGCGAGATTGGTGATCAATGAGAGTCCGAGGATCTCCATGCCGGCCTGTCGCGCGGCGATTGCTTCAAGGGCGGTGGACATACCCACGATATGGCCGCCGATGGCCTTGGCCATCTGCACCTCCGCCGGGGTCTCGTAATGCGGTCCGCGAAACTGGGTGTAAACGCCCTCGTCGAGAGTCGGATCGACGCGCTTCGCTATCGCCCGCAGGCGGGCACTATAGAGGTCCGTGAGGTCGATAAAGGTCGCACCCTCGAGCGGAGAATCCGCCGTGAGGTTGATGTGGTCGCTGATGAGTACCGGTGTGCCTGGCTTCCAGGTCTCCCGGATGCCGCCCGCCCCGTTCGTGAGAATCATGGTCGTCGCACCAGTGGCGGCCGCCGTGCGCACGCTGTGCACGACACGCCGCACCCCGTGGTTCTCGTAGTAGTGGGTTCGGGCTCCGATGACGAGCGCATTCCTGCCATCGGCGAGCCGAATCGAGCGCAGAGTACCGACGTGCCCTTCGAGCGCGGGTGTGCTGAAACCCGTGATTTCCGCCGCCGGAATAGTGGCGGTGGTCTCCCCGATGAGATCGGCCGCCTTACCCCAGCCGCTGCCGAGTGTCAGGGCGATGTCGTGATGGGTGACACCGGTGCGCTCGGCGATCTCAGCCGCCGCGATGGCAGCGATTTCGAATGGGTCGGCAGCGTTGTCGTCGAGAGGATTCGGCATCCGCCCAGCCTATGGGAGTGCCGACCTCAGCCGGCCACTTCGCCTACCCTGTGATGGATGGGAACAGGGTCCTCCGCATCACGCGGGGGTGCTGCACCGCGCCGCCTCCGCACTGCTGTGTGTATCGAGCGTCACACCGGGAAAGCCACCCCCGTTGATGCCATTCCCCGCGCCTTTGAGTCGTAGTGCCAGTGTTCCCTGCGGGAGAATAGGGGTATGTCCTATGAATTTGAGCGCAAGCAACGTATCGCTGTCGTCGGGGGCGGCCCCGGTGGCTACGAAGCGGCGCTCACCGGAGCCCAGATGGGAGCCGAGGTCACCGTCGTCGAGCGCGTCGGGGTTGGCGGCTCGGCTGTGCTCACCGACGTGGTTCCCTCCAAGACCCTCATCGCCACAGCCGAAGCCGCGAACGCCATCGGCGAGGCTGCCGACCTCGGAGTGCAGTTTTTCCTCCGCGGTGATTCTGGCCGACCGGTGCGCCCGGAGGTCGCGGTCAACCTCGCGGCGGTCAATCAGCGACTGATGCGCCTGGCCCGCCAGCAGTCCGAAGATATGAAGTCCCAGCTCATCAAGGCCGGGGTAACCGTCATCCAGGGCGATGGCCGACTGGACGGACCCAACCGTGTCGTCGTGTCAACCAGTAAGGGCAGGACCAGCACCGACTTCGACGAGATCAACGCCGACACCATCGTCGTGTCGGTCGGCGCGAGTCCGCGCATCCTCCCCTCGGCGGTGCCCGACGGCGAACGTATCTTCACCTGGACGCAGCTGTATACGCTCAAAGAGACGCCAGAGCACCTCATCGTCGTCGGATCCGGTGTG